>DASTUE010000117.1:0-2049 GCA_035759805.1 Lysobacter sp.
CAGTCCGTCGGCGACCAGTGGCTGCAGCTGCTCCAGCGCGTCGGCAAAGTAGTCATGGAAGTCGATCAGGTAGCGCCGTTCCAGCGCGTCGATCGGGATCTCGCCCTGGCACATCAGGCGCTGGATCACGTCGGCGCGCAACTGGTCGTCCTCGCTCAGGCGCATGCCGCGGAACACCGGCAGCCGGCCTTCGTCCAGGGCGATCTGCCAGCTCGGCAGGTCGCGCGGGTTCTGGCTGAAGCTGTCGCCGATGTGGCTGATCGCGCTGACGCCCAGACCGATCAGGTCGGTGTCGGAGTGGGTGGTGTAGCCCATGAAGTTGCGGTGCAGGCCGCCGCGGTCCTGCGCGGTGGCGAGGTCGTCGTCGGGCAGGGCGAAGTGGTCCATGCCGACATAGCAGTAACCGGCGTCGGTGAGCTTTTCGATCGCCAGCTGCAGCAGCCCCAGCTTGACGTCCGCCGAGGGCAGGTCGGCCGCGTTGATCTGTCCCTGCGCCTTGAACAGGTCGGGCAGGTGCGCGTAGCTGTACACCGCCAGCCGGTCCGGCCGCGCCTGGATCACCGTGTCCAGCGTGCGCGAGAAGCCTTCCAGATTCTGCTTGGGCAGGCCGTAGATCAGGTCGACGTTGACCGAGCGCATGCCGTGCTGGCGGCAGGCCTCGATGATCGCGACCGTCTCCTCGACCGACTGGATGCGGTTGACCGCCTCCTGCACCGCCGGGTCGAAGTCCTGCACGCCCAGGCTGGCGCGGTTGAAGCCGATCGCCGCCAGTTCGCCGACGTCCGCCGGAGAGATGAAGCGCGGGTCCAGTTCGATCGACAGGTCGCGCTTGGGCGATTCGGAGAAATGGAAATGGCTGCGCAGCGAGTCCACCACGTCGCCCAGTTGCGCCGGCGACAGGAAGTTCGGGGTGCCGCCGCCGAAGTGCAGCTGGATCACCTCGCGGTCGCGGTCGAACAGCGCCGCGGTCATCGCGATCTCGCGGTACAGGCGCACCAGATAGGTCTCGCCGCGGGCGAGGTCGCGCGTGATGATCCGGTTGCAGCCGCAGTAGAAACACGGGCTCATGCAGAACGGCACGTGCACGTACAGCGACAGCCGGCGCGGGATCGGGTCGCCGTTGCTGGCCATCACCGCCTCGCGCAGCGCCTCCTCGCCGAAGGTCGAGGAGAACTGCGGCGCGGTCGGGTACGAGGTGTACCGCGGACCGGGCCGGTCGTAGCGCTGCAGGAGCGCCGCATCGAAGAGGAGAGGGCTGGACATGAGGGTCAGGCTATCCAGCCGTTCCGGACAACGCCTTGATCGGCGTCAAATGACCGCGGGAATTGGCCGTTGCCCGCGTCAGAGGTTTGATCCGACCCGTTCGGCTGCCGGGTGCGCATTGATCCGTGCCAGCTGGTGCCGCTTGACCAGTGCATAGATCACCGGGATCACCACCAGGGTGAGCACCGTCGACGAGGCCATGCCGCCGACCATCGGAGCGGCGATGCGGCGGGTCACTTCGGAGCCTGCGCCCGTGCTCCACATGATCGGCAGCAGCCCGGCGGTGATGGCGACCACGGTCATCATCTTCGGCCGTACACGATCCACCGCGCCGGTGACGATCGCCTCCTGCAGGTCGTCCAGGCTGACGGGGCGTCCCTGCGCGTGCCGGGTTTTGGCCATCGTCTCCAGCGCCTGGTCGAGGTAGATCAGCATGATCACCCCGGTCTCGGCGGCCACGCCGGCCAGTGCTATGAAGCCCACCGCCACCGCGACGCTGAGGTTGTAGTCCAGCGCCCACATCAGCCAGATGCCGCCGACCAGCGCGAAGGGCACCGACAGCATCACGATCAGTGATTCGGTCACGCGCCGGAAGTTCAGGTACAGCAGCAGGAAGATCAGCACCAGGGTCAGCGGCACGACGATCTTCATCTTCGCCGCGGCGCGTTGCATGTACTCGTACTGGCCGCTCCAGGTGGCGTAGTAGCCCGGTGGGAAGTCGACCGCCTCCGCCACGGCGGCCTGTGCCAGGCGGACGTATTCGCCCAGGTCGCTGTTGCGGGTATC
>DASTUE010000118.1:0-3698 GCA_035759805.1 Lysobacter sp.
TGACCTTGTCGGCCACCACGTAGGCCGAATAGAAACCCACACCGAACTGGCCGATCAGGCGCGCGTCGGCTTTCTGCTCGCTGGCCATCGCGGCCAGGAAGCGGCGCGTGCCGGAGCTGGCGATGGTGCCGATGTTGGCGATGACTTCGTCGCGGCTCATGCCGATGCCGTTGTCGGCGATGGTGAGCGTGCGCGCGTCCTTGTCCCAGCTGATGTCGATGTGCAGTTCGCCATCGCCGGCGGTCATTTCGGGCTTGGCGATCGCCTCGAAGCGCAGCTTGTCGCAGGCATCGGAGGCGTTGGAGATCAGCTCGCGCAGGAAGATCTCCTTGTGCGAGTAGAGCGAGTGCGTGACCAGGTGCAGCACCTGGGCGACTTCGGCTTCGAACTGGCGGGTTTCGGTGCTGGCATTCATGCGTAAAGATCCATGGGTGCGATGACGGGGTGGCGAGCCTTGGAGAATGGGTCTGGACGGGGCGAAATCAAGCCGGGCGGCATGACCGTGCATTGGACAGCGCGCTGAGCCAGCAGGCCTCCTCGTCCGCCACGCCACCGGGCAGTAGTTCCGGCAGTGGAGGTGGCGGTTCTTCCGGTGGCGGGGGCGGTGGGCGCTGACAGACCGGTGTCCGGCCACGGTCACGCGTTCCATCGCGCGGGACCGATAGGCTCCCCGGAACGCCGCATGGCGAAATGCGGCTGACGACGCGTGGGGTTGAGCCATGCGGAGGCTACAGGCCCGGATGGCCCCGGCGAATGGAGAGGAAAGCATGGCGGTGATGGAAGAAATCGGTCAGACCCTGGCGCGCGAGTTTGCGTTGCCCGATGTCGGCACCACGACCCTGATCGTCGCGCGGTTGCTCACTGCCACGATCCTTGGGGGACTGGTGGGCATGGAGCGCGAGCGTACGGGTCACCCGGCCGGCCTGCGGACCCACATCCTGGTGTCCATCGGCTCGGCACTGTTCGTGATGGCGCCCCTGTTGGCAGGCATCGAGACGGAGGCGGTCACGCGCGTGATGCAGGGGATCGTGCAGGGCATCGGATTCCTCGGAGCGGGTGCCATCCTCAAGCAGGTCAACGGCGATCGCGTGGAGGGCCTGACCAGCGCCGCCGGGATCTGGATGACGGCGGCCATCGGCATGGCGGCCGGCATGGGCCAGGAAGTGATCGCTGTTGCGGCCACGGGCTTCGCGTTGGTGGTGATAGCGCTGCTGCCGCGACTGGTGTCTCCGCGCCCTCGCCGGTGACCTGAAGGGGCGGCGTCCACCCACGCGTCGCCCGGCCCGGGAAGCGCGGTCAGTCCGCGCGTGTACCGAAAATCTTATCCCCGGCATCGCCCAGCCCGGGCAGGATGTAGCCGCGCTCGTTGAGGCGCTCGTCGATCGAGGCGGTGTAGATCTCCAGATCCGGGTGCGCGGCCTCGACGGCCCGTAAGCCTTCCGGCGCGGCGACCAGGAACAGGCCCTTGATCCGGGTCGCGCCGGCGGCCTTGAGCATGTCGACGGTGGCTATCAGGGTGCCGCCGGTGGCGAGCATCGGATCGAGGATCAACGCTGTGCGGTCGCGCATGTTGCCGACCAGCTTCTCGTAATAGGTGACTGCGCCCAGGGTCTCCTCGTCGCGTTGCAGACCGACCACGCTGACCTTCGCCGCCGGGATCATTTCCAGCACGCCTGGCAGCATGCCGATGCCGGCGCGCAGGATCGGCACCAGGGTGATCTTGCGGCCCTTGATCCGGCGGATCTGGAGTGGCGTGCCCGCCCAGCCTTCCACCTCGACCGTCTCGGTTTCCAGGTCGGCGGTGGCCTCGTAGGTCAGCAGCGTGGCGAGTTCGGACGACAGCTCGCGGAAGGACTTGGTGCTGTTGTCGGCGCGGCGCAGCAGGCCCAGTTTGTGTTGCACCAGCGGGTGGTGGACTTCGACGATTTTCATTCGCTGACCAGGTGTGACGGTGAGCGAAGTGTGACCGAACGGGCCGGCCGAGGCATCCGGCCGGCGGCGTAGTTCAGGCGTGGCTGCCCATGTCCTTGTTGCCTCCACTGACCATCCACGGCGTGCCGAAGCGGTCGACGCACATGCCGAAGCCCTTCGCCCAGAAGGTTTCCTCGAACGCCATCCGCACCGTGCCGCCGTCGGCCAGGGCGTTGAAGATGCGCTGGCCCTCATCGCGGTCATCGACGGAGATCGACACCGACATGCCGCCGGCCTTCTCGAAGTGCTCCGGCGGGCTGTCGGAACCCATCAGCAACTGGTCGCCGATGGTCATCGACACGTGCATGACCTGGTCGCGCATCCCGGCGGGCATGTCCTTGCTGTCGGGCGCTTCACCGAAACGCATCAACATCACGATCTTGCCGCCGAGCACGGGTTCGTAGCGCTTGAATGCGGCCTCGCATTGGCCGTTGAAGATCAGGTACGGGGTGATTTTCATCGCAGCGCTCCGGGCGGGAAACCGCAGTTTTCCCGGTCGCGGGTTGGGTTCGCGTGATTGGCGTGTTGCCAGGATGTTGGGTTGCGCGTGCGTGGTGGTCACGGCGCACGGGCTTCACGGCGCCGCCAATCAAGCAGCCCACACTCGTGGATGTCTGATCCCACCCCCGCGTTGCCGATGCGGAGCGTTATTCATGATCCTGCTGATCCTCGCCTACCTGGGCGGTGTGCTCACCATCGCCAGCCCGTGCATCCTGCCGGTGCTGCCGTTCGTGTTTTCCCGCGCCGACCGGCCGTTCCGGCGCAACGGGTTGCCGATGCTGATCGGGATGGGGGCGACGTTCGCGCTGGTCGCCAGCCTGGCCGCGGTCGGCGGTGCGTGGGCGGTGCATGCCAACCAGTGGGGCCGGTTCGCGGCGATGGTGGTGTTGGCGTTGCTGGGGGGGACGCTGTTGTGGCCGCGGCTGGCCGACTGGATCAGCCGGCCGCTGGTGGCCCTGGGCGGGAGACTGTCGCAACGCGCCGAGACCGGCGGCGATTCGGTCTGGGCGGCGGCCGGGCTGGGCGTGGCAACCGGGTTGTTGTGGGCGCCGTGCGCGGGCCCGATCCTCGGGCTGCTGCTCACCGCGGCGGCTTTGAACGGTGCGAGCGTGGCGACCACGTTGCTGATGCTCGTGTACGCCGCCGGTGCGGCGACCTCGCTGGCGCTGGCGTTGCTGGTCGGCGGGCGGGTGTTCGCCGCGATGAAGCGCTCGCTCGGCGCCGGCGAATGGATCCGGCGGGCGCTGGGCGTGCTGGTGCTGGCGGGTGTCGCCGCCATCGCACTGGGTTGGGACACCGGCGTGCTGACGCGGGTGTCGCTGGCCAGCACCGGGCCGGTGGAGCAGCGGCTGCTGGACCGCCTGTTTCCGGCTCCGGTTCCCGCCTCCACGCAGGCAACCGTCCCCGGTGAGCCCTTGCCGGTCGAAGGCGGGATGCCGTCACTGGCCGGGGCGACCGGGTGGCTGAACAGCCCACCGCTGACCACCGCGTCGTTGCGCGGCAAGGTCGTGCTGGTCGATTTCTGGACGTAGTCCTGCATCAACTGCCTGCGTGCGCTGCCCTACGTGCGTGCCTGGCAGGCGAAATACGCCGACCACGGGCTGGTCGTGATCGGCGTGCACGCGCCGGAGTTCGCGTTCGAGAAGGACGTCGGCAATGTCGGGAAGGCGGTGCGCGAGCTGGACATCCGGTATCCGGTTGCGATCGACAACGACTATGCAATCTGG
>DASTUE010000119.1:0-6270 GCA_035759805.1 Lysobacter sp.
CGCCCAGTGCGGCGCGCAGCCAGCGGTTGCCGGAGGTGTTGTGGGAGGTCCGCGCGGGTGCCTGCGCGTGCTGGTTCGCCGAGGCCTGCGGTGTCGGTGTCGGGAGCTGGCGGGGCACGGGTTGGGGGGCGATTTCCTGCACGGGTGCCGGTGGCGTCGGGGGCTGCACGGGCTCGGCGATGTGCGGTTCGGGCAGGGGGGCAGGCGCCAGCCCGGCTTCCGGCTCGGGCCACTGCGCGGGCGGAGTCGCGGGTGCCCGCGCGGTGGCTGCCTCGGCAACGGACGCCGCTTCGGCAAATGCCGCCGCTTCCGCCGCAAAGTCGGCCTCGAAATCGGCCTCGAAATCGGTTTCGACCCGGGCGTCGGCCTGAGCATCTGCCTGGAGTCCGGCTTGAGTCCCGGCCGGGTTTTCAGCCTCGTTCGCCGCCTGGTTTCCGTAGGCGCGCCCGGATTGGGCGTGGATCCGGGCGTTCTCCTCCAGCGGAGCCAGCAGCTCGTCCAGGTAGGCGTCGACCATCTGCGCGCTCATGCCGCTTTCTGCTGCGCCGGCAGGGCGGCGAGCAGCCAGTTCAGGGCGGAGCGGTAGGCGTCCGCACCGCGGCCGGTCGGTGCGGTCTCGGTGGTCAATGCCATTGCGTCGCGCAGGCGTGTGTCCATCGGCACCGCCTTGGGCCAGACCAGGCCTTCGTAGCGGTCATGCAGCTGCTCCAGCACCAGCACCCCGGCGCGGGTCCGGCGGTCGTAGAGCGTCGGCAGGATGTGCCGCGGCAGCGGTCGCCGGCGCGAGCGCTCGACCATGTCCGCGGTGCGCAGCATGTCGGTCAGTCCGTGCATCGCCAGCGGGTCGGTCTGGGTGGGGACGACCAGCCGGTCGGCCGCGGCCAGCGCGTTGACCATCAGCAGGCCGAGCGTGGGCGGGCAGTCAAGCAGGGCATAGTCATAGCCGCCACGCGCGGCGTGCAGCGCGCGGCCCAGCGACAGGCCCAGCCCGGGCTGGGTCGCACCGCGACGTTCCAGCGTTGCCAGCGCGGGTTGCGCGGCCACCAGCAACAGGCCGTCGATCTCGGTGCGACGCGAGAGGGTCGACAGCTCCACGCTGAAGTTGGAGAACACGTCGTGGGTGCCCGCGGGCGGCGGGTCGGCGGGCACGCCGAAGGCACGCGTCAGCGAGGCGTGCGGGTCCAGGTCGATGAGCAGCACGCGGTGCCCCATCGTGGCCAGTCCGCGCGCCAGGCACAGCGAGGTGGTGGTCTTGCCCACGCCGCCTTTCTGGTTGGCAATGGCCCAGGTCTGCATGTCAGCCGGCTCCGGAATTCGTGGTGGGACGCTCGGGCGTCGTTGTCGTCATGGGCAGAAGGGGAACCAGCGCGACCTCGCCGGTGGCCGGCGGCACCTGGGTCGCAGGCTCCCCGGTTGTCGCCACCGCCGGCGGCAATGGCGCGGTGATCGCGTCCGGCCCCTGTGGCGAGGCCAGGATGACCAGCAGCACGCGGCGGTTGGCATTGCGCCCTTCGACGGTGGCGTTGTCGCCCACCGGCTGGTACTCGCCGTAGCCGACGATGGCCAGGCGCGCGGCGTGCACGCCGGAGGCGATCATCTCGTGCACCACGCTGCCGGCGCGCGCCGCGGACAGTTCCCAGTTGGAGGGGAACCGCGCGGTGGCGATCGGCATGTCGTCGGTGTAACCCTCCACGCGCACCGCGTTGGGCTCGTCGCGCAGGATGTCGGCCAGCTTGCGGACCGTGTCCACCGCCACCGGACTCGGCTGGGCCACGCCGCTGGCGAACAGGATGTCGCTCTGGATCTCGACCTCGAGGAACGTCGGTCCGCGCCGCACGGTCACCAGCTTCTCGCGCACCAGCTCGGCCAGGGCCTCCTGGATGCGTTGCCCGAGCTGGTGCAGCTCGCCCTGGCGCCGGCTCTCCAGCTCGATCATGGTGGCTGTCGCGGAAGCCGCGGCCGCCGCTTCGGCCTGCGCGCTGCGCTGCTGGTGGCCGAAGGTCGGCATGTCCAGCACCTGCAGCATGCGCGGTGAATTGATCGGCGTGGCGGCCGCCGGGCCGGCCTTGGAGGCGGCGGTCTGGATCGAGGGGCGGTCGAAGGCGGAGCCGCGCAGCTGGGTCTTGCCCACCTGGATCGGGCTGACCGTGCGCGGGGGGCCACCGAAGGCGGAAGACAGCGAGTCGGCCAGCACCCGGTACTTGCCCTCGTTGAGCGAGGAGATCGCGTACATCACCACGAAGAACGCCAGCAGCAACGTCATCAGGTCGGCATAGGGGATCGCCCACGCCTCATGGTTCTGATGATCCTCGTGCTGCACGCGCCGGGCCATGTCAGTGCACGAAACCGTTCAGGCGGGTTTCGATGTTGCGCGGGTTCTCGCCCTGGGCGATCGCGATCAGGCCTTCGATCACCATCTCGCGTTCCTCGGCCTGATGGTTGATCAGGCCCTTCAATTTGGCGGCCGCCGGCAGCAGCGCCAGGTTGGCGGTGCCGATGCCGTAGATGGTGGCGGTGAACGCCGCGGCGATGCCGGAGCCGAGCTTGCTCGGGTCGGCCAGGTTCTTCATCACCGCGATGAGTCCGAGCACCGCGCCGACGATGCCCAGGGTCGGTGCGTAGATGCCCATGCCCTCGAACACCTTGGCCGCGGCGAGGTCGCGACGAGACTGGCCGTGCAGTTCGATCTCCAGCATCTGGCGGATGGATTCGGGCTCCACGCCGTCCACCACCATCTGCAGGCCCTTGCGCACGAAGGCATCGTCCTGCACGGCCACTTCCGGCTCCAGCCCGAGCAGTCCCTGGCGGCGCGCGATGGTGCTCCACTCGACGATCCTGGCGATCAGGGCCGGGCGGTCGTGGGAGGGCGGACGGAATACCCAGCGCATGATCTTCATCGCCCGCATGAACGTGTCCATCGGGGTCTGCACCAGGATCGCGGCCAGCGTGCCGATGATCACCACCACGAACGCGGCCGGCGACCACAGCCCCGACAGGCCGGCGCCTTTCAACAAGCTGCCGCCGACCAGGGCGATCAGGGCGAGCACGGTACCGATGACGCTGAGTCTGTCCATAGCTTCAGTTAACGGTCACGACAGGGATTGCTTGAGCCGGCCCGACCCGCGCACGCCGGTGCGGTACAGCACGTCCACGTCCAGGATCAACGACATGCGTCCGTCGCCGATGAGGCTGGCGCCGGCATAACCGGGCAGCCCGCGCAGGGTGCGCGGCAGCGCCTTGATCACCACTTCCTCGCGCCCGCGCACGCGGTCTACCGCCAGGCAGAAACGCTGCTCGCCGGCCTGCAGCACGACCACGGTGCGCTCGCCGATGGCGGGCGACGCAGGGTCCGAACCGACTCCCGACCCGAGCCCCAGCCAGTCGCGCAGGTCCAGCAGCGGTACCGGCTGCCGGCGCAGGTCGATCACGTGCTGGCCGTCGATCGACATCGGCACGCCGGGGAGGTGCGCCAGCACCTCCACCACGCGCACCAGCGGCAGGGCGTAGACGTCCTCGTCGATCTCCACCAGCAGGGTCGGCAGGATCGCCAGGGTCAGTGGTACCCGGATCACGAAACGCGAGCCGTGGCCGGGTTCGGACTGGATCTGCACCTGGCCGGACAGCTCGCGGATGCGCGACTGCACCACGTCCATGCCGACCCCGCGTCCGGACAGGTCGCTGACCTCGGCACGGGTGGAGAAGCCGGGCAGGAAAAGCAGTTGCAGGCACTCGTCCGACGGCAGCCGCGCGGCCGCGTCGGCGTCGATGAGGCCCTTGCGCACGGCGATGTCGCGGATGCGGTCAGGATCGATGCCGGCGCCGTCGTCACGCACCTCGATGACCACGTGGTCGCCTTCCTGCTGCGCGGACAGGCGGACATGGCCCTGCTCGGGCTTGCCGGTATTGCGCCGGACCTCGGGCGACTCGATGCCGTGGTCGATCGCGTTGCGCACCAGGTGCACCAGCGGGTCGGCCAGCGCCTCGACCAGGTTGCGGTCCAGTTCGGTCTCCGCGCCGACCACGTCCAGCTCGACGTTCTTCTGCAGTTGCCGGGCGACGTCGCGGGCGAGTTTGGGGAAGCGCGCGAACACGCGGCCGACCGGCTGCATGCGCGCCATCATCACCGCCGACTGCAGGCGCGAGGTGGCGCCGTCCAGCGCGCCGACGGCGCGATCCAGTTCCTCGTCGTGCAGCCGGGGGCGCAGGGTCTTGAGCCGGTTGCGGGCGAGCACGAGCTCGCCGACCAGGTTGACCATCGCGTCCAGCCGGCGCACGTCCACGCGCACCGTGGGTTCTTCGGGATGCGGCGCGGCGGCGGGCTTGCGCGGCGGCGTTGCCGGTGCAGGCGCGGGGGTCGCGGCGGCCAGTGCCGGCACGGGCGCGGGGGTCGGTGCCGGTGCCGGTGCCGGTGCCGGTGCAGCACCGGCATCGGTGGCCGGGATGTTGCCGGGAATGCCGCCACTGCCGTGCAGGCTATCGAGCAGGGCTTCGAAATCCAGGTCGTCGAGGTCGTCGCTTTCCGCCGTCGCCGTCGCGGCGGCCGGGGCGCTGCTGCCGGAAGCCGGGGCATCCACATGCATGCTGTCGACCAGAGCCTGCGGTGCATCGGGCATCGGCTCACCGGCAGCGATGCAGTCGAGCATGTCGACCAGCAGGTCGAGTGCCTGCTGCGCGCCGTCGAATGCCAGCGCATCCATCGGCATCGCGCCGTTGCGGGCGAGGTCGAAGCGGTCTTCCACGGCGTGGCAGATCGTCACCATCGCCGGGAAATCCAGGAATCCCGCGCCGCCCTTGATGGTGTGGAAACCGCGGAACACCGAGTTCAGGCATTCGCGGTCGGTCGGCGCGTGTTCCAGCGCGACCATCTGCTCGCCGAGCTGGTCGAGGATCTCGCGCGCCTCGATCAGGAAGTCCGCGCAGATGTCGGAGGCGACGTCCACGGGTCTACAGGCCCAACGACGACAACAGCGAGTTGGCGTCGTCCTGGCTGACCGGCGCCGGGTCCAGGCCGCCCACCGCCGGGCCGTGGCCGCGGTTGTTGGACAGCTGCAGCGGACGGTCGGCCTCGCCGGTCACCTCGCCCAGGCCGATGTGCACGGCGCGCACCAGCGCGACCACGCGCAGGATGATCTGGCCGGTGAGGTCCTGGTAGCCCTGCGCCGCGGTCAGCTCCGACAACCGCGAGCGGATGCCGGCGATCGCCTCGGCTTCGGCCGCAACGGTAGGGACCGGCAATTGCCGCAGCAGTTTTCCGCATTCGTCGACCAGATCCAGCGAACGCATGCTGGCCTGCTCGGTCAGGGTGACCACGTGCTCCAGCCGGGCACAGGCATCCGGCAGGGAGGCGGCGTTGGCCGGGCTGCCGGCGGTGTCGCCGAGCGCCTGCTCCAGCTCGCGGGCCAGCCTGGCCAGCCCCTGCACGAAGGGTTGCGTGCGCCATTCGATCAGGGCGTCGACGTTGGCGCGCCAGCCGGCGTGGTCGTCGTTCTCCAGCGCCCACAATGCCGCGTGCAGGCGCTGGCTGATGGCCTGGCGGTCGTGGCTGGTCACGCACCGGCTCCGATGCGTTCGAACACCTTGCCGAGCTTGTCGCCCAGCGTCGAGGCGGTGAACGGCTTGATCACGTAGCCGTTCACGCCGGCCTGGGCGGCCTCGATGATCTGTTCGCGCTTGGCTTCCGCGGTCACCATCAGCACCGGAATGCTGGCCAATGCCGGGTTGGCGCGGATCGCCCGCAGCAGGTCGATGCCGGGCATGCCGGGCATGTTCCAGTCGGTGATCACCAGGTCGAAGTGCGCGCGCTGCAGCTCGGCGAGCGCGGTCGTCCCGTCGTCGGCCTCGGTGGTGTTGGTGAAGCCGAGATCGCCGAGCAGGTTCTTGACGATGCGGCGCATGGTCGAGAAGTCGTCGACGATGAGGATCTTGATGTTCTTGTCCATGGGGGATTCGCGGTGGCTTGGCGTTCCTATCGGCAGGAACGCCGCGGAGTTGAGGGGAGGGCGCTCAGTCGTCGTTCTCGGCCGTGATGCCGCGCCAGTCGCCGAGCCGCGAACGCAGCCGCAGCATCGCCTGGCCGTGGATCTGGCAGACCCGCGATTCGCTGATCGACAGCACCGCGCCGATCTCGCGCAGGTTCAGCTCCTGCTCGTAGTACAGCGACAGCACCAGCTGCTCGCGCTCCGGCAGCAGGCCGATCGCGTCGCCGAGCGCACCGCGGAACTCGGCGTCCTCGAACGCGCGCGCCGGGCTGACGCCGTCGGCGCTCGCGAG
>DASTUE010000120.1:0-4403 GCA_035759805.1 Lysobacter sp.
GTTATGTGCAGCCCTGGGAAGTCGATTACGGCAAGCCCGATCGTATCGCTTCGGCGTTGTCGATCATGCTCGAAGGACCGATCGGCGCGGCGGCCTTCAACAACGAATTCGGCCGTCCGAACCTCACCGGCTACTTCCGCAGCTTCGAACTGCGCGACGGCGACGGCCTGGTCCGCGCCTACGACAAGCCGATCATGCTGGCCGGCGGCCTGGGTGCGATCGACCGGGTGCAGGTCGAGAAGCGCGGCCTGAAGCCCGGCCACGCCGTGATCGTGCTCGGCGGCCCGTCGATGCTGATCGGCCTGGGTGGCGGCGCGGCCAGTTCGGTGGCGTCCGGCGACAGCCACGAAGCGCTGGATTTCGCCAGCGTGCAGCGCGACAACCCGGAGATGGAGCGCCGTTGCCAGGAAGTCATCGACCGTTGTGTCGCGCTCGGCGCGGACAACCCGATCGACAGCGCGCACGACGTCGGTGCCGGCGGCCTGTCCAACGCGATCCCCGAACTGCTGCACGACTCCGGCCTGGGCGGCGTGATCGATCTGGCGAAAGTGCCCAGTGACGACCCCTCGCTGTCGCCGATGCAGCTGTGGTGCAACGAATCACAGGAACGCTACGTGCTGGGCCTGCCGCCGGACCGGGTGGCCGGGTTCGCCGCGATCTGCGAGCGCGAGCGCTGCCCGTTCGCCGTGGTGGGTTACGCCACGGCCGAGGAGCGGCTGGTGGTGGGCTACGGCGCGACGGTGGAGTCCGTGTACGGCGAAGCCGTCGCAGATTCCCTTCTCCCGCAAGCGGGAGAGGGGGCAGGGGCAAGCACGGGGCACGGCAATTGGGCAATCGACCTGCCGATGGACGTGCTGTTCGGCAAGGCCCCGAAGATGCATCGCGACACCCGCCGTCCGGCCGGGCCGGCGTGGCCGTCGCTGGACTGGAGCGGTCTGGACCTGCACGACGCCGCGCTGCGCGTGCTGTCCCATCCGACCGTCGCGGCCAAGCAGTTCCTGATCACCATCGGCGACCGCACCGTCGGTGGCCTGACCGCGCGCGACCAGATGGTCGGCCCGTGGCAGGTACCGGTGGCCGATTGCGCGATCACGTTCGCCGATTTCCAGGGCTTCACCGGCGAGGCGATGGCGCTCGGCGAGCGCACCCCGCTGGCCCTGCTGGACGCCGCCGCCGCCGCGCGCATGGCGGTCGGCGAGGCGATCACCAACCTGTGTGCCGCGCCGGTCGAATCGCTCGACCGGATCAAGCTGTCGGCCAACTGGATGGCCGCGGCCGGGCACGACGGCGAGGACGCGTTGTTGTTCGATGCGGTCAAGGCGGTCGGCATGGAGCTGTGCCCGGAACTCGAACTCAGCATCCCGGTCGGCAAGGACTCGCTGTCGATGCAGGCGCAATGGGAATCCGATGGCGAGGCGCAGAAATCGGTATCACCGGTGTCGCTGATCGTCAGCGCGTTCGCGCCGGTGGTCGATGTGCGTGACCAGCTGACGCCGCTGCTGAGCCGCGATGAAGATTCCGAGCTGTGGCTGATCGGCTTGGGCGCCGGCAAGCAGCGGCTGGGCGGCTCGGTGCTGGCGCAGGTGTACCCGGACGCGGTGGCCAAGGGTGCCCAGAACGCGCTGCCCGCGTTCGCTGGGCAGGGCTCTGAAGACGGCCGCCGCAATGCCGGCGTGCCGGATCTGGACGATCCCAAGCGCCTGAGGGATTTCTTCAACCTGATCCGCGATGCGCGCCAGGCCGGTCTGCTGCAGGCGTATCACGACCGTTCCGACGGCGGTGCGTTCGCGACCCTGTGCGAGATGGCGTTCTGCTCGCACCTCGGGCTGGAGATCAGCCTGGACGGCTGGGGCGAGGACGCGCTGCGCACCCTGTTCAACGAGGAGCTCGGCGCGGTCGTGCAGGTGGCGGCCGAGGACCGGGTCGAGTTCGCCGACCTGGTCGAGCTGCATGGCCTGATCGATTGCGCGCAACGCATCGCGCGCACGACCACCGCGCCGACCGTCCGCGTCCACGAGGACGGCGGCGTACTGGCCGAATGGCGCTGGGAGGCGTTGTTCGACGCGTGGTGGTCGACCAGCCACGCGATGCAGAAGCTGCGTGACAACCCCGAGTGCGCCGACGAGGAGCGTGCGGCCATGCGCGACTTCAACGCGCCGGGGCTGCAGCCGAAGCTGGGCTTCGACCCGGCCGACGATATTGCCGGCCCGTACATCCACACCCGGGCACGTCCGAAGGTCGCGATCCTGCGCGAGCAGGGTGTCAACGGCCAGATCGAGATGGCCGCCGCATTCGACCGCGCCGGCTTCGAGGCGGTGGATGTCCACATGAGCGACCTGATCGCGGGCCGCAGCGATCTGGCCGGTTTCAAGGGCCTCGCTGCCGGTGGCGGCTTCAGTTACGGTGACGTGCTGGGCGCCGGTCGTGGCTGGGCGACCTCGATCCTGGAGCGTCCGGCGTTGCGCGATGCGTTCGCCGCGTTCTTCCAGCGCGAGGACACGTTCGCGCTCGGGATCTGCAACGGCTGCCAGATGCTCAGCCAGCTCAAGCCGATCATTCCCGGCGCCGGCCACTGGCCGGGTTTCCTGCGCAACCGCAGCGAGCAGTTCGAGGCCCGGCTGAGTCTGCTGGAAGTGCTCGAGTCGCCGTCGATCTTCCTGCGCGGCATGGCCGGCTCGCGGATTCCGGTGGTGGTGTCGCACGGCGAGGGCCGCGCGGCCTTCGACAACCCGCTCGACCGTTTGACCATTGAGGCTGCGGCCCGTTACGTCGACGCCGACGGCTCACCGGCCAGCCTGTACCCGGCCAACCCGAACGGTTCCGCCGATGCGATCGCCGCCGTCACCAGCGCCGACGGACGCGCCACCATCCTGATGCCGCACCCCGAGCGCACCCTGCGCACGGCCAACCTGAGCTGGGCGCCGGGCGACTGGGGCGTGGATTCCCCGTGGCTGAGGATGTTCCGCAACGCGCGGGTGTTCGTGGACTGACTGTCCCCGGACTGAGCCTGCAGCCGGTGCCGCCGGTTCGTGGGCAGCTGCCGGACGGTGCGCCGGTAACCGGTGCGGGTCAGGGAAGGAGGAAGTGGCACAGCGTCACTTCCTCATGTTCCGCGAACCCCGGATAACACCGTTGAAGTTCCGCCAACAGGCCGGCGACCGTCCGGCAGGGCGGATCGTGCTCGAACGCGATATCGGCCGCGCACAGCTGATCGAAGCGTTTCACCCGGGTCTGCAGCGAGACCGGTGGCGACAGGCTGCCGTCCGCCAGGCGCAGGCGGACCGCCGGGACCGAGTGCCATTTGCGGCCACGTCTGACCGTGGTGTTGCGGCCCGGCTGGAACACCGGGTTGGAAAACTCCAGGATGGGCGGGGCAGGCGTCAAAGTCGCGGTCTCCGGTTGGCGTGGACTCGATAGCACTGGGCAGGCCACGGCGCTGGCGTTGGCCGGTCCAGGGCAGGTTATGCGTAATGTCTGGTACCGGTCTGCCCTTGGAGGGCGGGTTACGGGCGCTTCCGTGGCGGATTCCCGCTGGTTCCGGCCGCGCGGCACCACGCTGAATCGACGGGTCGCCCGGGGATTGGGAGGGCCGGTCAACCTGCTAAAGTCGATCGGTCGCGGCTTGGGAAACGGGTATGAACGCAGCAGCAGACAGCCTGGTGGATGGCCTGGAGGCCGGCCACGGTGTCGATGATCGCATCGTCGATACCCTGCTCGCGAACGGCCGCTTGAAGGAAGCCGATGTCGTGCGTGCGCGCCGGCTGCAGGCGGAAACCGGCGGCAGCCTGCTGGCGCTGTTGTCCCGCCTGGGACTGGTGTCGGAACGCGATCACGCCCAGACCGTGGCATCGGTGCTGGACTTGCCGCTGGTGAGCACCAGGGACGCGCCGGAGCTGCCGCCCGAAGGGGTGCTGTTGAGCACCAAGTTCATGAAGCAGTTCGCGGTCGTGGCGGTGGCTGAAACCGACACGACGGTCGAGGTGCTCGCCGCCGATCCGCAGGATGCCTACACCCTGGATGCGGTGCGGTTGGCGACGGGACGCGAGGTCCACGCCAGCGTCGGCCTGCGCTCGGAAATCGACGAGTTGATCGAGCGCTGGCACGGCCAGGGCCGCAGCGCGATGGGCACCATCGTGGAGACCGCCGAAGGCGAGGCCACCGGCGATCTGGACGACGTCGAGCACCTGCGCGACCTCGCCTCCGAGGCGCCGGTGATCCGGCTGGTCAACCTGGTGATCCAGCGCGCGGTCGAGCTGCGCGCTTCCGACATCCACATCGAGCCGTTCGAGAACCGGCTGAAGGTGCGCTACCGCGTCGACGGCGTGCTGATCGACGGCGAGAGCCCGCCGGTCAACCTGACCGCGGCGGTGATCAGCCGCATCAAGATCATGGCCAAGCTCAAC
>DASTUE010000121.1:0-6756 GCA_035759805.1 Lysobacter sp.
TGCCAGCGGTAGCCGGCGTTGACCATGAGCGCGGCCTGGTCGACGTCGTCGTACACCCAGCCCTTGCCTCCCTGCACGCCAAGGAAGAAACCGCCGCGGCCTTCCTCGTAGCGTGTGGGAGTTTCCGGAGCAGCGGTGTACTGCTGCGGATACACAGCGGAGGCCTGCGGTTGCGCCGTGGACTGCGACGTCCCTTCCGTGGTCGACACCGGCTGCAGCGTTTGCGGCACGCGCTTGGACGGATCCGGCTCGCCCTGCTGCGGTGGTTGCCAAACCTGCAGCGGCTTTGTCTGGGCGTGCGCACCGGCGGATGCCACGACGGCACCTGCGGTAACAGCGGCCACTGCCGCCATCAGCCTGATCTTCTTCATGTTTTCCCCGTTTGGATTCGATCGCCCGCGTGGCTGGATGTCAGCCTGATTGTGTGACGGACGTCTCGATCGGCTCACAGCGTGAAGTCGGCGTGAACGGGTGTCAAGAAATGGAGACGCGCTCACGCGGCGATACGCCCTGCCGGCGGAAACTTTCCTCCCCGGTACCTTCCCTGGAGGAGTACGCCATGACGACCATGCATTCGGGCACCCTGCCCTCGCATCCGGGCCACGGGGCCAATCACATTTCCCTGCGCGAACCGTTGCACTGGGTGTCGCTGGGGCTCCGGGATCTCCGTCGAGCACGCTCGGTGGGCATCGCCTACGGGCTGATGGTTGCCGTGCTGGGTTGGCTGGTCTTCACCCTGGGCAACCACCCCTACTTCATTGCCGCGGCGGTCTCCGGCTTCCTGCTGCTCGGGCCGATCCTGGGCGCCGGATTGATCGAGGCCTCGCGCGCCATGGAAGCCGGCGACACCCCGACCTTCGACACCTCGCTGCGCGGACTCAACCGCAACCGGCCCGCGCTGGAGCGCTTCGCCCTGACCCTGCTGGCGCTCGCCGCCGTGTGGCTGGTGGTCTCGACCCTGGTGCTGAATGCCACGCTCGGCCCCATCGCGCCGGACGTCGAACGCACGCTGTGGGACAACGCGCTGCCCATGATGTCCTCCAGCCAGTGGCTCGCGTGGGCCGCCATCGGCGGCGTACTGGCGGTGCTGAGCTTCTCGATCTCGGTCATCGCCGTACCGCTGATGCTCGACAAGCACGCCAGCGCCGGTGACGCGATGCGCGGCAGCCTGCGCGCCGTGGCCCGGCATCCCGTGGCAAGCGCCGAGTGGGCGCTGCTGATCGTGCTGCTCACGGCTGTCGGCATCGCCACCGCGTTGCTGGGCCTGATCGTGATCTACCCGATCCTGGGCCACGCCAGCTGGCATGCGTATCAGGCGCTGCGCGACCAGGATGACCTGCAGGGGTAGGCGGACTTGCCGCCGGACCTAGCCACGCTCGGCTTCGGCGCGCTCCTGCCGTGTCAGCACCCGCGGCTCGGCCATGGGTCGGGAGGTCGCCGCATCGAAGAACGGGTTGTCGCGATGGCGACCGCTCAACTTCGCCCGCAGCACGCCCCACACGATCCGCAGGATGCCGATAGCGGCGCGCACCGGCGTGGATGCCACCTCGCCACGCGCGGAGGCGGTATTCAAGGCGATGCGCGGCGGCCCGATCGCGGCGTCCAGCACGTCGGGCGCCACGTCAATGCAGCGGGCCAGCACCCCGACATACGGCAGCCTCGGGTCCCGCGAGGTGTTGCCGATGGGCGTGTTGCAGCACGCCGAATGCCAGCGCAGCAGGCCCTTGGGACTCAACGACAGGCAGGCCACCTGCGCGGTACCCGCGGTGAAGTGCAGACCCGCGGGCAGCATGGCGACGATGTCGGTGCCGCCGTTCGGATCCAGCACCTCCGGCCCGCGGCCGAGCGCGCGGGCGAAGGCCTGGCAATCGCGGCAATAGCAGACCGCGCGGGTGTAGACAGCGCCCGGCTCGATCTCGCCCTGGACCGTGCCGCAACGACAATGGAAGGGGATGGCCATGGGGAGTCTCCGCGCGGACCTCCCCGGATTCTCAAGCCGCAATCCGCTTGGCACAAGTGAACACTGGTTCGCTTCGTCCTTGGACGTGGTCTCTCAGCCCTTGTCCCCCTACTTCTCCGCCGAAACCCCATGACGCACAAGAATTTCGCGCACGCGGTCCAGCGGGATCGCGGGGACGGTCTGGCCGTTGCCGGTCACCGTGGTGGCCATGAACAGCGAGTTATAGACCGCCTCCTCCACCGCTTCCACGGTGGCCTGGAACAGCGCGGTGGTCGCGTCGTTGGCCAGCTCGGACGCGGGCTGCCGCCCGGCCGCGAAACTGCGCCGCAGCTGCGGGGAGGTGGAGAACGCCAGTGCGTAGTCGCCGCTGCCGTTGGAGGCGGAACTGCCGGTACGCCCCAGGCCCATCATGGTGCGTGCAGCGATGCGGCCGAGGTTGCGGTCGCCGACCGGAGCATCGGTGGCGATGATCACGATCACCGAACCGTCGCCGCGATCATCCGCAGGCCCCGCCTCGAGCACGTCCTGAAACGCATACCGCCCCAGCTCGCGCCCCACCGGTGCGCCCAACACCTGCAACACGCCCCCGTAGTTGGTCTGCACCAGCACGCCGACCGTCCAGCCACCCAGCGCCGCCGGCAACACCCGCGACGAAGTGCCGATGCCGCCCTTCCACCCGAACGCCACCGTGCCGGTGCCGGCACCCACACTGCCCTCCTCTACCGGCCCACTGCGGGCACCCTCCAGCGCCCGCCACACATCTTCCTCCGCCAGCGGTCGCTGACGGATGTCGTTGAGGCCGCCATCGTTGGTCTCGCCCACCACCGGATTGATCGAGCGCACCGACTCCATGCCGGGCTGCCGCAGCATCCAGTCCGCCATCGCGTCGGCGGCTTTCCAGACGCACAGCGTGCAGGTCAGCAGCACCGGGGTTTCCAGCTCACCCAACTCCTTCACCTGGGTGCTGCCCACGAACTTGCCGAAGCCGTTGCCCACATACACCGCCGCCGGCACCCGCGACAGGTACGCGTTATCGCCATGCGGAAAAATCGCGGTAACGCCGGTACGCACGTCATCGCCCCGCGAGACCGTCACCTGCCCCACACGGACACCCTCGACATCGGTGATCGCATTCAAATGCCCCGGCGCGAAGATGCCTGGCGCCACGCCCAGATCGCGCGCCCGTACGCGCTCGCCGTCTTGCGCACCGGTGGCATGCGTGTCAGCGGCCTGCGTGTCAGCGGCATGGGCAAACAGGGTCGGAACCGACAGCAGCAATACCATCAGGCCGATGGACAGGCGTCGTGGGTTGGACATGGGGGCGGTGGCCTTGGTGAGGGTGAAGTGCGAAGCCTACCGGGTGCATCCGCGATCGGGATCAGCGCAGGCAGAGCCGGGGCGATCGTTGCCCGCCCACACCTGCTGGCCACACCTGCTCCCCACACCAACGGTTGCCACCGCTTGTACCACCACCGTCGAGTTCTCCGCCTACATCGAACGCTCCTACAACGTCTTGAGGTACTCGACCAGGTTCTCGCGTTCGTCCGCGGTCAAGCCAAGCGCCAGCGTCCCGTCGTAATGCTCGACCACCTCGGCGAGCGTGGCCGCGCTGCCGTCGTGGAAATACGGTGGATGCTGCCAGAGGCCGCGCAGCGGCGTGGTGCGGTAGGCCTTGTTGGCGGTGCGCGCGGCGTACGCGCCGTCCATGCCGGTCTCCTCCGGCGCGTGCAATAGACCGGAGATGTTGTCGGTACGGGTCGCGGCGACGTGGCAACCCATGCAGTTGCGCGCGAACACCGGGAAGCCGCGCCGCGCGGCGACGCGGTCATAGCTGCCCACCGGCGGCGGCGGTGCCTCGAGGCTGAGCTGGTACGCGCGCAGCGCCGGCAGTTTCGGGGTGACGAGGTCGGGCGTCTGGCGCACGTCGATGTCCAGGCGCGGATCGGAGAAGTTGCCCTGCCCGCCCATCTGGGTCACCGCGACGTAGGCGTTCCAGTACGACACCGGGCCGTCGCCGGTGAAAGTCTCGTTGCGGATGTGGCGCAGCCCGTAGGCCGGCGGCAACACGATCGGCGTGTTGAGGCCGTCGATGTTGAAGCGGGGGTCGTACTTGCCCGGCCCCCAGCTCCGGTACACCGCTTTCGCCTCCGGCGGCACCGCCGGCGACAGCGCGATGATGAAGCCTGGGTCAAGGTCGACGTTGGCCCAGCCGTCCATGCGGCGGCCGATGCCGGGCCCGACCGAATCGTCGACGCTGGAATGGCACAGCGCGCAGGTGATGCCGAGCCGGGTGATGCGGCCGTCGGCGTCGACGTCTGCCTTGATGCCGAGCACCGCATCGAGGCTCAGCAGCGCCGCAGTGGTAGCCGGATCGGTCAGGTCAGCGGTTTCGAGGATGCCCGGCGGCAGCGCCTCCGAATCGACCTTGAGTCCGACCGCGAGCGCGGTGATTGGATCGATCGTCGCGACCACCTCGTGCATACGCAGGCGGTCGGTCCAGAGCTGTTCGTCGCCGAAGGTGTCGTAGCGGAAGATCTGCTGGCCTTCGGCAATGAGCGCCGGCGTCAGCGCCGGGTTCGCGGGGTGCTCGGCGGCCTGCGCCTGGCCCTCCGATGACAGGCCGCAACCGGCGCTCGTCGCGGCCGCAAGGGTGATGAGCAATCCAGGCAGGGCCGGGTGGATAACGACATTCGACATGACGCCTCTCCGATGGATCGCGAGGGCGGAACGGCAGTGCGAAATGTCACCGCGCCCGCCTCGCGAGGTGGGGCGTTGAACGTTACCGGGAGAGTGTCGAAATGCTAGTGAGGTATGTGTAAAGGCGTGGTCAGCGCCATTCTGTTCGGCCTGCGCGACACACCCATCATCGCCGGACCGAGCGCTCCACGACGATGCGCTCAGCCAGCCATTCGTTGTTGCCGATCCGCCGCGCCTCGATCCGCACCAGATCCCCGCGCTCAAGGTCCTCCGGGCGATAGCGACGACCCCGGTACTCGACCGTGGTGCGGCTGTCGTAGCGCAGTCGCGTGGCGTTGCCATAGCCGCCGCCGTCCAGGCTGATCAATCGCGCCCGCGGGTCGACAAAGGCGACCGCACCGCGCAGGTCCTGGCCGTAACCGCCGTCATACCCGCCGTACCCGCCATCGCGGACATTGCGCACGACCTCGATCGAACGCGCCCAGAGTTCGCGCCCCGACGAGGCGACCTCGACCCGGATGACGTCGCCCCGCTCCAGGCCTTCCATCGGATGCTCACGCCCCTGGTAGAACAGCCGGGTGCGCTGGTCGTAGCGGACCTCTGTGCGCTCTGGGCGCCGGGTGCGCGGGTCGTCGACGACCAGCCGGATGCGGCCGTAGCGGGTGTCGACGCTCTCCACGGTGCCCTGCAACTGGCTGCCGTACTGCCCGGGATAGCCCGGGTCGGGTTGTCCGTATCCACCGGGGTAGCTGCCGTAACCGCCGGGGCTCACGCAACCGGCGAGGAGCAGGACGCTGATGGACAGCATCATGGCGATGCCGCGGATCATATGGTTCATGGCGTACTCCAATCAGTCGCCCAGGATGCTCGAGATCAGGCCCGTCGCCATCTGCACGAGGTAGTAGGTGTCATCGCCCTGATAGGGACGCACCCACCGGTACCCGTCCGGCGGCACGGCCAGGTCGTAATCGTAGTAGTCCCGCACGTAGTAGCGATCGGCCAGGTAGTCGCGCGGGATGTATTCGCCACGCGCCCAGCGGCGGTGCTCGCGGACATCCTTGCGCCACTCGCGCTCGGCCTCCTGGCGGTCCTTCCAGTACTCACTCTCGGCCTCGCGGCGATCCTTCGCGGCCTCCCGCATGTCCTCGCGGCGGTCTTTCTCGTACTCGCGGCGGTCCTTCTCATACTCGCGGATGGCCTCGCGGCGGTCCTTCAAGTGCTCGCGCTGCGCCTCCTGGTACTCCTTTCGCGCTTCCCGGCCACGGTCATCGTCGGCAAAAGCGTTGCCGGAGAAGGCGACACCGACGGCCGCCAGTGCACTCGCAATCAACAGCTTCTTCATTGGTGTGTTCCCAGGGAACTGAAACCCGACCGTAAGCGGCGGCGCCTGAACGCGGCCAGATCGCCAAGTTGAACCGCGAAGTTAACCTGACCCCGTTTTGAACCTGACCCCGTTTTTGATCCGACTCTGACCCCTGCTCTACCGTTCAATCACGCCTGAGACGGCGCGCTGCGTCAGCCGCGGCCTGCAGGACGCGCACGTACTCCACACGGGCTTTCGGGGCGTTGCCTGCAGCGCTCTCCAGCCCGTCGACAAACGCCTCCATCAACGACGACGCGTTGTACTGGTCGGCCAGCTCGCCCATCGACCTGGCCACGGCATCGCGCAGATGCCAATCCACGTTGATGCCCTTCTGGGCTTCATTGGCGAGGTCGACGACGCGCAGCAGATGCGGCGTCACGAGACCGACGACGGTGGCTCTCATTGCTTCAACTCTGTGCTTGGGGGACGGAAGACTAACCCGGCGGGCACTGGCGCGTGTGGTCACGCCCCCTTTCATGGCTTCGCTCGTCCCGCGAAGGAGACCTTCCGCACGTCCACCAGAGACCTTTGCGACATCGTCGGGAGACCTTCCGGAGGTCGTTCGAGGATGTCGCGGAGGTCTGCCAGCGACCTCGCGGACATCCCCGGAGACCTTCCACAGGTCTATTGGAGACCTCGCCGAGGTCGTCGACCGACCTCCCGGAGGTCTGCGGGAGACCTTCACGACATCGCCGACGACCTCGCGAACCCGGTCAGCGGCCTCCGCAAGGTCGCG
>DASTUE010000122.1:0-28833 GCA_035759805.1 Lysobacter sp.
TGCTGTTGCTGTTGCTGTTGCTGTTGCTGTTGCTGTTGCCAGCTACTTCTGCTCCGCCGCGTCAGGCAAGGCCAACAAACTGCCGGCATACAGGGCTGCCAGCAGCAGGGTCAGTCCGCCCCAGAAGGTGGAGTAGAACGCGAGATGGGTATTGAACGGGAACACCGTGACCACCAGGGCGAGCATCGCCGGACGTGCCCGCCTGCGGGCGGCGGCATCGGCGAACCGCCATGCGCGCCAGGCCAGCGCAGCACCCGCCAGCCACAGCAGCAGGCCAAAACCGCCGGTCTCGCTGAGGATCTCCAACACGATCTGGTGGGCATGCAGCGCCGGTCCCTCACCCCACTGGGCGATCTGCCCCGACTGCGGATCACACTCCGGGAATGCCTCGCGGAAACCGCGGGCACCCACACCGTTGACCGGGTGGTGGCGGGCCATGCACAGCGCCGCGCCCCAGATCCGGGTGCGGCCGGACAAGGCGCGGTCGACCCCGGCTTCGTTGGCCGCCAGCACGTGGGTCGTGCGCTCCAGCCGCTGGCGCACGTCCGGCGAGACGATACCAAGCACCACCAGCATGACGGCGCCGAAGGCGAATACACCCAGCAGCTTCTTCCAGCCCAGCAGACGCCAGCCCGACAAGACCAGCACCAGCGCATAGGTGATCCACGATGCGCGCGAGCCCGCCAGTACCACCACCACGCCGATCGCAGTGGCGGCCAGCAGCCAGCCGGGGACTCCGAACCGACGGCTCATCGCGTACAGCGCGAACGGCGACAGGCTCGCCAGGACCAGACCCAGCTTGAGGTTGCAGGGCCCGAGCACACCGCTCAGCCGATCCCGCCCCGCGACTTCACTGGCGGTGCACATGCCGTGGCCACTGATCGCCTGCTTGATCGTGTCGATACCGAAAAACAGCGGACTGGTACCGGTCAGCGCCTGCAACAGGGCATCGACCGTCCAGATGCCGACGATGATCGCCAGTCCGCCCAAAGTGATGCGGCGTCCACGCTGGTTGGCGACGGCCGAGGCCACCAACCACAGGAACGGCAGGTAACGCAGGTCCGCGGCCGCCTCGCGCAGCGCGCGGCCGGGGTCCACCGCATCGAACGAGGACACCAGTTCGGGCAGCCAGTAGGCGAAGAACAGCACGCTGGTCAACGCCCAGGCCGCGCCACTCAACAACTGGCTGCCGCCACGGAAGCGCGCGCCGATCAGCTTGAGGATCGCCAGCAGCGCCCCGAGCACGAGCACGCCTTCGGCATAACCGGGCGCGGGCCACAGCGCGACATAGGCCAACACCCACGCCGGGGCCCAGCGCCACCCCTGGCTCGACTGTCCGCGGGCGGCCGTCACGGGCGGGTGCAGTGACGCAGGCAGGTCAGTCGATGAGTTCGGCATAGACATCCAGGGTCGCTCGTTGCATGGCGTGCAGGGTGTAATCCGACAGCAGGGGCATCGTACCGGCTGCCACCGACGGCCGGGCCAGCAGGTCGCGGGCGCGCTGGTGCAGGACCGCCTCGTCGAATGCGGGCACCGCGCCCGCGGGCTGCAACCGGCCGAGCAATTCGCCCACCCCGCCATGGGCCCAGCCCAGCACTGGACGCCCGACCGACAACGCCTCGATCACGGTGCGACCGAACGCCTCGGGCTTGCGCGACAACTGCACCACCAGGTCGCTGGCGGCATAGGCGCGGGCGATGGCATCGGTCGGCGCGGTGAACGCCAGCGCGTCCTCGATCCCCAGCGCCACCGCCCGGGCTTCGAGTTCGGCGATATAGGCCTCGCGTCCGGACTCGCGCGCACCGGGTAGCCACAGCCGGGCATCCAGGCCGTCGCCGCGCAGCCGCGCCAGCAGTTCCAGCGCATCGGCATGCCCTTTCAGGCGGGTGCCGCGGCCGGGCAGCAGCAGCAGCGGGCCGCTGCCGGCCAGCGCCGGATGCTGCACGGCGGCCCATTGGCGCGCGGCGCGATCCGGCAACGGTGCGTGCGGAAAGGCCGCCGGGTCGATGCCACGCGGTATCACCCGCAGGCGGTCGGGACCGGTTTTCGGGTAGTGCCGCAGCACATGATCGCGCACGCAGCCGGACACGCAGATGATCCGCTCGCCGCGGGTCATGACGGCACTGTAGGCCGAAACCGAGTTGAGGCCGTGCACGGTGCTGACCAGCCGCGGCCGCGTCGCGGCGGCCATGCCGCGCAGGGCGAACCTCGCGATCCAGGCCGGCAAGCGCGAGCGCACATGGACGATGTCGACGTCGCCAGCGGCCAGCAAGGCGCGCAGCGGCCGCACCTGGCGCAACGTCAACAGCGACTTGCGACCGATGTCGAGCGTCACATGTTCCGCACCGGAAGCCAGCAGACGTGGCACCAGCCGGCCACCCGCGGAGACCACGATCGCGCGATGGCCCGCATCCACCAGGGCCTGGGCGATTTCCAGCGTGGAACGCTCCACCCCACCGGATCCCAGCGCCGGCAACAGCTGGACGACGGTCATCCGGCGCATCGTGGAAAGGGTCAGTCCTGGAGGACGAAATGCGCGCCGCAATACGGGCAGTCGCTCTCGCCCTCGGCCTCGATCGGCAGGTACACGCGCGGGTGCGAGTTCCACAGTGCCATCGACGGCATGGGGCAGCTCAACGGCAGGTCGGCGCGGGTAACGACGTAGCGACGCTCGGCGTTGGCCTGGGTGGGATGGACTTGGACTGCGGTCATGGCGGGTATCGACAGATGGTGCGAGGCCGGCAGTTTACCAGCCGCTCCGCCCTGCTTACCGCGGCAGTTCGAACAGCAGCACGTCGGTGCCGTCGGTCACGGCTTCCAGCACCAGCGTTCCGGCCTCATCGACCATGCCGACCGCATCACCGGCCAGCAGGCGCTGGTCACCGGACGCGACCGCACCGGTGGCGACATGCAGCCAGTAACGACGGCTGTCATCCAGGTCGAACGAGGCGGCCTGCCCGCCCGTCAGCCCGGCGCGGTACAGCCGTGCATCCTGGCGGATCGCGATGCTGCCGCTGGCGCCATCGGGCGAGGCCAGCAGCTGCCAGCCCTCGCCCGCCGTCGCGGGTCGATGGGCATAGTCCGGCGCGGCGTTGACCCGGTCGGGCTGCAGCCAGATCTGCAGGAAATGCACCGGCTCGGTGGTCGAGGCGTTGAACTCGCTGTGCTCGACGCCGTGGCCGGCACCCATCCACTGCAGTTCACCGGCCCCGATCACGCCTTCCGCGCCACTGCTGTCGCGGTGCGAGAGTGCACCCGACAGCACGTAGCTGAGGATTTCCATGTTCGCGTGCCGATGCGGGGCAAACCCCGCACCGGGCGCGACACGGTCCTCGTTGATCACCCGCAGCACGCCGAAGCCCATCCATTCGGGGTCGTAGTAACCGCCGAAGGAAAACGTATGCCGGCTGTCGAGCCAGTCGACCTGGGCCGGCCCATGACCGCGGCTGTCGGAAGGGCGCTGGATGATCATGGATCGCCTTACTCCGCCTTCTGCACCGAGGCTTCGGTGGTGATGCGGATCCGCACCTCGTCGCTCACGGCCGGCGCATACATGCCGACGTCGAAGTCGGTGCGCTTGATGGTGGTCACCGCATCGAAGCCGATGGTCGGCTGCTTCATCATGTTCTCGCCGACCTTGTTCAAGGTGACATCCAGCACCACCGGCTTGGTGATGCCCTTGATGGTCAGCTCACCGGTGACCTTCAGCCTGCCTTCGCCGGCCGCTTCGACCCGGGTGCTCTTGAAGCTGGCGCTGGGAAACTTCGCCGCGTCGAAGAAATCGGCGCTGCGCAGGTGCTCGTCGAACTTGGCGGTGAAGCTGTTCATCGACGACAGCGGCAGGGTCACCTGCACGCTGGAGGCGGCGACGTTGTCGGCGTCATACACCAGCACGCCATCGGCCTGGCCGAAGTGCATGCTCGGGTTGGAGAATCCGAAATGGCTCCACTGCGCGATCACGTCGGTATGCGCGGGATCCATCTGGTAGGTGACCGGAGCGGCAAAGGCGGCGGTGCCGGCGGTGGCCAGGGCGGCGGCAAGGATCAGTCGCTTGAACATGGTGTAACTCCTCGTAATGTCGGTGGGTTGAATCATTGGCGTTGAAGCGGTCGGCGCACCGGGCGTGTCGACTCAGAGAATCCGCGCCGCCTCGTCGAAAGACAGCCGCGGCGAGCGCGGGAACAACGTATCGGCGTCGCCATGGCCCAGGTTGACCAGGAAGTTCGACTTGATCGTGGTGCCCTTGAAAAACGCCTCGTCGACCATCGCGTTGTTGAAGCCCGACATCGGGCCGGTGTCCAGTCCCAGCGCACGTGCTGCCAGGATCAGGTAGGCGCCCTGCAGGCTGCCGTTGCGGAACGCGGCGGCGCTGCGCCCATCGCGCGGGCCGTCGAACCAGCTCTTGGCGTCGGTGTGCGGAAACAGGTACGGCAGCTTCTCGTGGAAATCCTCGTCGAAGGCGACAATCACCGTCACCGGCGCGGCCATGGTCTTGGCGTGGTTGCCTTCATCCAGCGCAGGGCCCAGCTTGGCCTTGGCCTCGGCGGACTTCACGAACACGAAGCGCGCCGGGCTCATGTTGGCGCTGGTCGGGCCCCACTTCACCAGCTCGTACAGTTGCCGCAAGGTCTCGTCGCTGACCTCGCCGCCGAGCTGGTTGTGGGTGCGGGCGGTACGGAACAACTGGTCGAGTGCTGCCGGGTCGAGGGCTTCGTGTCGGGTCTGGGGCATCTATGATCTCCGCAAGTGCAATGGATTGAATGGGTGCGGCAACGCACGTCGCTGCCAAGGCGGCAATTGTAGGGCACGGCCGGATTCGCAACAGGCAGTCACTTCGGAACGGATTACAGTCGAATATGGAACACTCGGGCACCCGTTCGGCGACCTGGACGCTCTGCGACGGCCATGCCGGCAATCTGCGCCAGGTCCTCGCGCTGGCCGCGGCACTGGGCCGGCCCGCGCGCGAATGGACGCTGCACACGCACGCGCCGTGGCGTTGGATCGCGCCGCGCGGTGCCATGGCGGAGCACGCTTTCGGCACCAGCTTTGCCCAGGCCCTGCGCACACCGCCGGCGCTGGCGATCGGCTGCGGGCGGCAGGCCGCGCTGGCGACGCGTGTCCTGCGCCGGCGGGGCGCGCAAACGGTGCAGATCCTCGATCCACGCATCCCGACCCGGCACTGGGATCTGGTGATCGCCCCCGAGCACGACCGGCTGGACGGCGACAATGTGATTGCGATGCTCGGCAGCCTGCACCCGGTCGATGACGGCTGGCTGGCCGCCGCACGCGTGCACTTCGGCGCGCTGGCGACCCTGCCGCAGCCACGCACCGCGCTGTTGCTGGGCGGCGCCAGCGCGCATGCGCGATTCGATCCGGCACTGCTGGAGGCCATCGTCACCGGCGTGCAGCGCACGACCGAAGCCGAAGGCGGCTGCCTGCTGGTGACCACCTCCCGACGCACGCCTCCCGGGCTCGCCGAGCGCCTACGCCACCACGTCGCCGGTCGCAGCGGACTCGTCTGGAGCGGCCCGGGCGATGGCGCCAACCCCTACCCCGGTCTGCTCGCCTGCGCCGACCGCATCGTCTGCACGGCCGACTCGGTCAACATGCTGTCGGAGGCCTGCGCGACCGGCCTGCCGGTGTTCGTCGCCGGCCTGGCGCAACTGTCGGGCCGACCGCGACGGTTCGTGGAGCGCCTGCTCGAACTGGGACGGGTGCGGCCGCTGGATGACACCCTGGCACCGTTCACGGTGACGCCACTGCGCGAAACCGCGCGCGTGGCCGAAGCAGTGAAACGTCGGCTCGGGCTGTAACGCCCAACACCCCATCCCCGTTGCGTCGGCGTTGCCATGGTCCTGCAGGGACTTCCTTCGGTCGCAGGCGTGGCGGCGGCGTGCCTCCGCCGGCGGCGACGAATCCTGGACGCGATGGTCGGGTCGCGACTGACGTCGCTCCTTGTGTCTTGCTCCTGCCAGCGAGGTGCTGATGATCCGAGGGCACTCGGACGGGTGCGGGACGGCGACATGGAGATTTCCGGGAACCGTGTTGCCGCACAAGCCACCGACGACTCGTCGCCCTCGACCGGCAGCTCTCAACCGGCGTTGAAATCCAGCCCGTGCGCCAGTACCGCCGCCCGGATGTCCGCGCGTGCCTGCTGCACCGCCCCGTCCCTGCCGACCCGGCGCGCGCGACGGTCCAGGGTGCAGTCGAGCCCGCGTGACAGCAGAGTGGCGTGGGCGGCCTGCAGGCGCCCATGGGTATCCGGATCGAATACGCCAGCGGCCTGCATCGCGTCGATCAACCCGGGCGTATCGCGCGGCAGCAGCAGTTCCGGCACGGTATCGGCGTGATCGAGCACCAGCGCCTGCACCAGGAACTCCAGGTCCACCAGCCCTCCCTCGCCCTGCTTGAGGTCGAAGACGGCGGCATCGCTGCGGTCCAGCTCCGCGCGCATCCGCAGGCGCATTCCGGCGACATCGGCGCGCAGCTGCTGCGGATCGCGCCCGCGCGCCACGATCTCGCGGCGGATCGCCTCGAAATCCGCCCCCAGGCCCGGATCGCCTGCGACCGGGCGCGCGCGCACCAGCGCCTGGTGTTCCCAGTTCCATGCGCGGCTGCGCTGATAGTCGGCAAAGCTGGCCAGGGTCGATACCAGCAGCCCCTTCGCCCCGTCCGGGCGCAGGCGGACATCGACGTCGTACAGGCGTCCGGCCGCCGAGGGCGCTCCGAGCAGGGCAACAATCTTCTGCGCCAGGCGGGCAAACCAGCGCGCGGCGTCCAGCGGGCGCGCACCATCGGACAGCACGCTGGCGTCGCCGACCCCATCACCCGGGGCGTCACCCGGGTCGTCACCCTGGTCATACAGGAACACCAGGTCGAGATCGGAGCCGAAGCCCAGCTCACCGCCGCCGAGGCTGCCGTACCCCAGCACCGCGAACCGCGCCCCCGGCAGGCGGCCGTGGGCGATGCGGACCTCGCGCTCGGCCAGCGCCAGCACCCGCTGGATCACGCCGTCGGCGAGCCAGGTCAGTTGGCGCGCGGTATCGACCGCCGGCTGGCGGGCGTCGCGATGCGCCATCGCGATACGGAAACTCAGCGCCTGGCGCACCTCGTTGAGGGCATTGAGGACCGCCTCGACATCGTCGCCGGCGGTGTCGTCGCCGGCTCCGGCCACGCCGACGCAGGCGGCGATCAACTCGTCACGGCCCGGCAGCGGCCCGCCGACGCGCGAGTCGAGCAGTTCGTCCAGCAGCAACGGATGGATCGTCAGGCGCTCCGCCAGCAGGGCACTTTGGCTGATCACCTCGACCAGCCGCGCCAGCGCCGCCGGCTGTTCGTCGAGCAGGGCCAGGTACGCGCTGCGACGCAGGATGTTCTGCAACAGCGCCAGCAGACGCCGCAGTGCAAGCAGTGGCTGGCTGGACCGGGCCGCGCCCTGCAGGAACGCCGGCAGCACCCGGTCCAGCCGTGCGCGGGTGCCGTCGGACAATCCGCACACATCGGGCCGGCGGGCGAAATCGCGCAGCAGGCCATCGGCCTCATCGACTTCGTCGAAGCCGGCAGCCGCCAGCGCAGCGGCGTCGCCGCCATCCGGTAGTGCGAGCCAGTAATCGGCCAGTGCGCCAGGCGCCGGCTGGCGTTCACGCGGTGCCAGCAGCGCGTGGAATTCCTCGCTGACCACTCCGCGGTGCTGCTCCAGCACCTCACGCAACTCGTTCCAATCCGAGTAGCCAAGGCTCATCGCGATGCGCGCCCGGTCGACAGGAACAACCGGCAGCGCATGGGTCTGCTCATCGCGCAGCATCTGCAGGCGGTTTTCCAGCCGGCGCAGGAAACGGTAGGCCCCGACCAGGGCGGCACCGGCCGTGGGGTCGATCTGATGGGCGTCGACCAGCGCCGCCAGTGCCGGCTGCAGGGCGCGCTGGCGCAACCCCGGCTCGCGACCGCCGCGGATCAGCTGCAGCGCCTGGGCAAGGAACTCGACCTCGCGGATACCGCCCGGGCCGCGCTTGATGTCGTCGGCCAGTTCCTTGCGCGCGACCTCGGCGGCGATCGCCGCCTTCATCGCGCGCAGCCCGTCGAGCGCTCCGTAGTCGAGATATCGCCGATACACGAACGGGCGCAGCGTCTCCAGGAAACGCTCGCCGGCCCGGAGATCGCCGGCGACCGGCCGCGCCTTCTGCCAGGCGTAGCGCTCCCAGTCGCGCCCCTCGCGCTGGAAGTACTGCTCCATCGCCGGGAACGACCACGCGACCCGACCGGCGTTGCCATAGGGCCGCAGGCGCAGGTCGACGCGATGGCAGAAGCCCTCGCCGGTGACCTCGTCCAGCAGTTTCGCCAGCTGCTGGCCCAGCCGGGAGAAGTAGTTCTCGGCCGCGAGCGGGCGCGCGCCGTCGCTGGTCTCCCGCCGGATATCTGTCGGCTGCGCGTAGCCATAGACCAGATCGACATCGGAGCTGAAATTCAACTCGCCGCCGCCCAGCTTGCCCAGCCCGAACACGACCAGCCGCTGCGCGCTGCCGTCCGCATGGCGCACGACCCCGTGGCGACCGGAGAACTCCTGCTCCAGCGCCTCCAGCGCCAGCCGCAGGCAGGTTTCGGCCAGCGCCGTGCTGCCCGCCAGAGTGGCATCCACATCGTCCAGCCCGTGCACGTCACGCCAGACCAGCCGGGTCGACTCGGCGGCGCGATAGCGCCGCAGCAGCGAGGGCCACTGGTCGCGGTTGGCGGCGACCAGTTCCGGCGCCGGCAGCGGTGTATCGCCGTCGTTCGCCAGCAGCCAGGCCAGCAACCCGGGTTGGCGAACCAGGGTGGCGATCGCGAAGTCGCTGGCGATCGCCATTGGTCTCAGGCGTGCACAGTCGGCCTGGTCGAGGTCGCCGACGGCACGCAGGCGATCGAGCGCGCGAGCGACGATGGCATCGGGGTCGAAGTCGGGTACGTCTTTCATCGACAGCGATGATGGCACGCGCGACACGAACCAAAACGGCCGCCCTCACGGGCGGCCGTTGATTCAGTCCAAGCGTCTCAATGCCGGGGCACGGCTCAGTCGGCCACAGCGCGCGCGGCGTTGACCCGACCGCTGCCGTAATGGCTGTCGTTGCCGGGCTTGCCGAGATCGTCGGCGGACTGGCGCAGGATGCGCTCCACTGCCTTCGGCGACATTTTGCCGCCGTACTTGCCGACGATCAGCGCGGCCACGCCCGACACATGCGGCGCCGCCATGCTGGTGCCGGCGCTCCAACCGTAATAGCTATCGCCGCCAATAACGGAGGTCGAACTCATCACATAGTCGAACACGAAGCAGTAATGGAGCACGCCGCCGACCCTGCATAACTCGTTGCCCGGATAGACGAAGTCGCCACCCGGCGCAGCGAAGTCGATGGCCGACTGGCCGTAGTTGCTGTAACTCGCCAAGTGGTCCAGGTCGGTTTCGAAGTCGGTGGCCCAGCCGGTGGGCGCGGTCGCCGAGACCGAGATCACACCCGGCAACCCGGCCGGAAATGCCTTCAGGTTGGCGCGGTAGCACAAACCGTCGTCATCGCAGACCTCGATCCCGCTGGCGTGGTCCAGGTCGCGGCCGTCGTTGCCGGCCGAAGCCACCACCAGCGCGTTCTTGCTGGCCGCGTACTGCACCGCACGCTTGGTCGCATTGACCAGCTCGGCCACGGCATTGCCCCGCGAGTCCAGTCCACCTCTCACGCCCAGGCTCATGTTGATGACGTCGGCGCCGTGCTCGGCGGCGTGGACGATGCCTTGGATGATGCCGCCGAAGCTGCCGCTGCCAGTGGTCTCGCTGAGTACCTTGACCGCGATCAGCTTGGCCTCGGGGGCGACACCGATGGTGCCGGCGCCGTTGTCACCGGCGAGGATGGTGCCGGCGGTATGGGTGCCGTGGGCGCTGCCGACGGTGTTGCAATAACCCTCGCCTGGTACGAACGAGGCCGAGTCGGCCGCCAGCAGGTTGTCGGCGAACTCCAGATGGTCGCAGTACAAGCCCGAATCGAGCACGGCGACGGTCGCGCCTTTGCCGCGGTAACCGGCGTTCCAGGCGCCGGCCGCGTCGATCGCGGCGTGGCCCCACTGCAGATCGAAGAAGCGGTCGTCGTCACTCGAGTTCGGCGGGTTGGTGAATGCGTCGGGATCGAGCTGCTGCGGCTGGGGCTGTTCGAACTGCAGGGTCACATCGGCGACTGCCGACCGCACACCCTGCACTTTGCCGGCACGGCTGGCGAAGTGGGGATTGTCGGACTCGACAATGACCACGCCGATCTGGGGCAGACGCCCGGTGATGGTGCCGCCGGCGGCCTCGACCTTCGCGGCCAGCGTGCGGTCGAACTTGCTCTGGTGGGCGGTCACCACGTAAGTGGCGGCATGGGCGGAGGTGACGCAGACAACGGAACCAAGCGCCACTGTGATGGCGCGGGCAAGCATGCTCATGGAATACCCCTTCATTGCGAGGACAGTGAGTGGTGGGCGTCGATGGGGGTCGTCGCCACGCCCGAGCCTGGGCTGGACCGGGGCTGAACGCCTTTTGCATCGCCGCCAGGGGATAAACGCTTCAGCGACGCCTGAGCGGCCAAATCCGCGAGCCGCCACATAAAAAAGCCCGCACCGGACGAACCGGTTGCGGGCCTGCTCCCTCCCCCACGTCGGGATGCGGATCGACTGTGAAGGAGTTGTTAGTGCGGTTGCACGCTGCAGTGCAAAATAGAACCCGCTGGTTCACATATCGAGACAGGTTCGCAATGGCCGCCGCGTCCGGCTTGTCCCGGGCCGAGTGCGAGACCGATGTCGCGGTGGCATCAACCCCACCGCCAGCCCGCTGGATCCGACACTCCAGATCAAGACGGCGCCGGAACTTCGCAGGCCGACAAAACGGAAGGCCCGCATGAGCGGGCCTTCCGGTGTGACAGGTAACGCTGGACAGGCGAATTAGAAGCCCATGCCGCCCATGTCGCCCATGCCACCGCCGGCCGGCATGCCCGGCTCGTCCTTCTTCGGCAGCTCACCCACCATTGCTTCGGTCGTGATCATCAGACCGGCGATGGAAGCGGCGTTCTGCAGCGCGGTGCGGGTGACCTTGGTCGGGTCCAGGATGCCGAACTCGAGCATGTCGCCGTATTCGCCATTGGCGGCGTTGTAGCCGTAGCTGCCGGTGCCTTCCTTGACCTTGTTGAGGATCACCGACGGCTCTTCGCCGGCGTTGGTGACGATCTCGCGCAGCGGGGCTTCCATCGCACGCAGGGCGATGGTGATGCCGTGGTTCTGGTCTTCGTTGTCACCCTTCAGACCGGTGATCGCAGCCAGTGCACGGATCAGGGCGACGCCGCCGCCCGGGACCACGCCTTCTTCCACCGCAGCGCGGGTGGCGTGCAGGGCGTCTTCGACGCGGGCCTTCTTTTCCTTCATTTCCATCTCGGTCGAGGCACCGACCTTGATCACCGCCACGCCGCCGGCCAGCTTGGCCACGCGCTCCTGCAGCTTCTCGCGGTCGTAGTCGGAGGAGGTCTCCTCGATCTGCGCCTTGATCTGCTTGATGCGCGACTCGATGGCAGCGGTATCGCCGGCGCCGTCGATGATGGTGGTGTTCTCCTTGGAGATCTGCACCTTCTTGGCACGACCGAGGTCGGCGATGGTCGCCTTCTCGAGCTGCAGGCCGACTTCCTCGGAGATCACGGTGCCGCCGGTGAGGACGGCCATGTCTTCCAGCATCGCCTTGCGACGGTCGCCGAAGCCCGGCGCCTTGACGGCGCAGACCTTGACGATGCCGCGGATGGTGTTGACCACCAGGGTCGCCAGCGCTTCGCCCTCGACGTCCTCGGCAACGATCAGCAGCGGCTTGCCGGCCTTCGCCACGCCTTCCAGGACCGGCAGCAGGTCACGCACGTTGGAGATCTTCTTGTCGTACAGCAGGATGAACGGGTCATCCAGCTCGGCCTGCATCGACTGCTGGTTGTTGATGAAGTACGGCGACAGGTAGCCGCGGTCGAACTGCATGCCCTCGACCACGTCCAGCTCGTTGTCCAGGCCCGAACCGTCTTCCACGGTGATCACGCCTTCCTTGCCGACCTTGTCCATCGCCTTGGCGATCAGGTCGCCGATGTTGGCGTCGGAGTTGGCCGAGATGGTGCCGACCTGGGCGATTTCCTTGCTGGTCGAGGACGGCTTGGAGATGTTCTTCAGCTCGGCGACCGCGCCGGAGACAGCCTTGTCGATGCCGCGCTTGAGGTCCATCGGGTTCATGCCGGCGGCGACCGCCTTCATGCCCTCGCGGATGAACGCCTGGGCCAGCACGGTCGCGGTGGTGGTGCCGTCGCCGGCGTCATCGGAGGTGCGCGAGGCGACTTCCTTGACCATCTGCGCGCCCATGTTCTCGAACTTGTCGGCCAGCTCGATCTCCTTGGCGACGGACACGCCGTCCTTGGTGATCGTGGGGGCGCCGTAGCTCTTGTCGAGCACAACGTTGCGACCCTTCGGGCCGAGAGTCGCCTTGACGGCATTGGCGAGCGTGTTGACACCGCGCAGCATCTTGGAGCGCGCGTCTTCGCCGAAACGAATTTCCTTGGCAGCCATTGTCTAGAACCTCAAAAACGTGGATATGAAATGGGGAATCGGGGTTGAAAGCCGGGCATGCCGGCCGGCGACGCCTCGGATCAGCCGAGGATCGCGAAGATGTCGTCTTCCTTGACCACCAGCAGGTCGGTGCCGTCCAGCTTGACCTCGGTGCCGCTGTACTTGCCGAACAGCACCTTGTCGCCGGCCTTGACCTTCGGCGCGCGCACGCTGCCGTTGTCCAGGACCTTGCCTTCGCCGACGGCGACGACTTCGCCCTTGATCGGCTTTTCAGTGGCCGAATCCGGAATCACGATGCCGCCAGCGGACATCTTTTCTTCTTCCATGCGTTTGATGACCACGCGATCGAACAGCGGCTTGATATTCATTTTCAGCAACCTCTAGATGGTTGAAAGGGTCGATAACAGCGCAATGTGAACGTCTGCGGCCGCTGGACGAGGACGTACCGGGCAGCCGACGTGCCCGGCGAACCGGGACTGCGAAGGAAGATGGGGCACGCCGTCGGGCTTTCAAGGGCCGGCGTGCAGATTCTTTGCCGCCAATGGGGCGACCCGGCCGGTGCGGGCCGTGGCGGGGCCGGGTCGTCTAAAAAGAAGGAGCGCGCCCCCTTGGGAAGCGCGCTCCTTCTGGTTTCGGGAATGGCATCCAGCTCGGCACGTCCTGTGCCCCTCCCCTGACCTGACCCCCTCGTCGCAGCCAACTCCTGTCGGCCCGCGACCATATTTGCTCATTCTCGTCACATTTACCAGAGGTGAATGCGGCTGGAGCGCCTTTCCCGGCCAATCACCGCCGGCCCTGCCGGGGTCTGCAAGATCAACGGCTGCAACCCCCCGTCAACCCTGTCATACCGGTTCCGGCGCCAGGCACACGCAGGGACATGGCAGCACCCGGGAAGCCCCACAGGGGCGACCGGCCAGCGCCATATGTCCAGCACTGCCCCGACGACGTCTGCGGTCACCCCTGCAACCGGCAGCGGCGGTGCGAATGTCTCCATCCCCTCATACACGACGTGCCACCCGGCACCCGGACATTCGTGTCCGGACACCAGCATCGCGGCATCGACATCGCGACATCCGCGCCGGCAGTCCCGCGTCGGTACAATCGCCGCCATGTCAGTTGTCATCGCGTACTGCTCCTGCCCGGATGCCCGCAGCGCCGGCGTCCTCGCTCGCGCACTGGTCGAGGAGCGATTGGCCGCCTGCGTCAGCGAGTTGCCGTCCGTGCGCTCGACGTACCGCTGGCAAGGCAGCGTCGAGCAGGGCGAGGAAGTGCTGCTGATGATCAAGACCACCTCCGACCGGCTGGACGCGCTTGGCGCACGGCTGGCCGCGCTGCATCCCTACGAATTGCCCGAGCTGATCGCGGTCGAGGCCACCGGTGGCCTGGCCCCGTATCTGGCCTGGGTGGCCCAACAGACCCGAAACGATGACTGAAACCAACGTGCTTCAAACCGGCGTGCAGCAAGCCAGAGCGATTCAAGCCGATGCCTCCCCACGCAGGCCTCGCCACGCACTGGTGCGCAGCCGGTGGCTCGCCGCCGGCCTGGCCCTGTTGGCCGTGCTCGTCTTGCCCGCCGGCGCTGCGATCAACCCCGACGACCTGCTGCCGGTCGACCAGGCGTTCGCGCTGGATGCGCGCGCCGGTGGCGATGGTGCGATCGCGATCCACTGGAAGATCGCCGACGGCTACTACCTGTATCGCCACCGGACTTCGGCCCGGACCGATGCCGGCTTCGAGGCCGGGGCGCTGCAGTTGCCCAAGGGCGAGGCGTACGAGGACGAATTCTTCGGCAAGGTCGAGACCTACCGCAAAAGCCTCACCGCCCGGTTGCCAGGCCAGGCGCACGCGGCCAGCACCACGCTGACGGTCAAGTACCAGGGCTGCGCGGATGCCGGCATCTGCTACCCGCCGCAGACCCGCAAGCTGACGGTGGCGCTGCCCGCCAGCGCCGCAACACCCGCGGCAGCACCGGCGACCTCATCGACCCCCGCAGGCAACGCCGGCCTGGCCCGCCTTGGCGTACCCGGCACCAGTCCGCTGGTGGCCAACGCACGTCCCTCGCTGCTTGGAAATCTCGGCGGCACCGGCACCGATGCGCTGCCCTTGCCTCCCGGGCAGGCGTTCGGGTTCGAGGCGATCGCCGGCGACGGCAACACGCTGTTGCTGCGCTTCACTCCGGCGCCCGGCTACTACCTGTATCGCGACAACACCAGCCTGACGCTGAGCAGCGATCCGGCCGGCATCGCACTGGGCAAGCCGCAATGGCCGCGCGGCGTCCAGCACCGTGACGGCTACTTCGGCGACACGGTGGTGTATTTCGACCAGATCGACGTGCCGGTTCCGCTGCAGCGCCGACAGGCCGATGCCGCCACGGTGCGCCTGACTGCCAGTTTCCAGGGCTGCCAGAACGACGGTATCTGCTACCCGCCGATGACGCGCACGGTGGAGATCGCGTTGCCGGCCGGCACGGCTGGTGTTGCAGCGCCCCCGCAGCCGGCTGTAAGAGCGGCTTCAGCCGCGATCAACGCAGCCGGCGTAGCGCAGGATGCGGAGGGTGCTCCGGACAATGCAGGTCCCGTCGCTTCGACGTTGAATGACGGCAGTCCAGTCGCGACGGCTTCGGGCGGGCAAGAGGTTGCGGCTGAAGCCGCTCCTGCAGGAGTGGACGCGCGCGGCAGCACCGGCGCGGAAACCGCCAACCTCGCCGAAGACAGCCTGCTGGCCGCCGCCCTGTCGGGGCCGGACCGCTGGTGGGCGCTGCTGAGCTTCTTCGGCTTCGGCCTGCTGCTGGCGTTCACGCCCTGCGTGCTGCCGATGATCCCGATCCTGTCGGGACTGATCGCCGGCGCGTCGGCCGGTCACGAGCGCGGCCTGGGAGCGGCGCGCGCGTTCGGCCTGTCGTTCGTGTATGTGTTCGCCAGCGCGCTGGTGTTCACCGTGGCCGGCGTGGTCGCCGGACTGGTCGGCGCGAACCTGCAGATCGCGTTCCAGAACCCGTGGGTGCTGGCGGCGTTCGCGGCCGTGTTCGTCGCCCTGGCGCTGTCGAGCTTCGGCCTGTTCGAGATGCAGCTGCCGTCCGGACTGCGCAACCGGCTGGGCTCGCTGAGCGACCGGCAGCGCGGCGGCTCACTGGCCGGTGTGGCGGTGATGGGGGCGCTGTCGGCGCTGATCGTCGGCCCCTGCGTGGCGCCACCGCTGGCTGCGGCCGTGCTGTACATCGGCCAGACCCAGGACCCGGTGTTCGGTGGTGTCGCGCTGTTCCTGCTGGCGATGGGCATGGGCGTGCCGCTGCTCGCGTTCGGCGTCGCCGCCGGCAAGGGCCTGCCGACCAGCGGGCCGTGGATGGTGGCGGTGCAGCGCGTGTTCGGCTTCGTGTTCCTCGGGTTGGCGATCTGGATGCTGGCGCGGGTCCTGCCGGGGCCGGTGACCCTGGGCCTGTGGGGCGTGCTGCTGCTCGGTTCGGCGGCCACCCTCGCGCTGGCCGCGAGCAAGCCCGCCGCCCACGAGGGGCTGCGCGTGCTGACCTGGACCGTCGCCGCCCTGTTCGGCGTGGTCGGGGCGACCCAGATCGTCGGCGCCATCGCCGGCAGCGGCGACCCGATGCGGCCACTGGCCGGTCTGAACACGGGCGTCGCCGCGGAAACCCGCGAGCTGCCATTCCGCAGGATCAAGTCGCTGGACGACCTCGACCGCGAAGTCGCCGCCGCCCGGGACGCGGGCCAGCCGGTGATGTTCGACTTCTATGCCGACTGGTGCGTGTCCTGCAAGGAAATGGAGAAGTACACCTTCCCCGAACCGCAGGTGCACGCCGCGCTGGACGGCTTCGTCCTGCTCAAGGCCGATGTCACTGCCAATGACGCCATCGACCAGACGTTGATGAAGGCGCTCGGCATCATCGGTCCGCCGGCCACGCTGTATTACGTCGACGGCGTCGAACGACGCGAACTGCGGTTGTTCGGCTTCGAAAAGGCCGACAGGTTCGCCGAGCGTGCGAACCGCGCCCGCGCCGCCGCGGAAATCTCGCAATGAAGTCGAACACCCGCATCGTGTTGGTGGCACTGGCGGCCGGCGTGATCGGCGCCGGGGCCGGCCTGTGGTTCAACGGCGCCGCACCACTGTTGCGCAGTGAAGTCGGCCAACGCGCGTTGCAGGACGTGCTCTCGGCCACCGCCCCGGCCGCACCCGCCGGGCTGGCGGTCGCCGAGCGCGGCCAGGTGATCCCGACCCTGCAGTTGCCGGACCTGGAGGGGCAGTCGCTCGCATTGCCCGCCGCCCACCTCGGCCGCCCGCAACTGATCAACTTCTGGGCCAGCTGGTGCGGACCCTGCATCGAGGAGATGCCCGAGCTGGACCGTTTTGCCGCCAGCCAGGACGGCAACGGCGTGCAGGTGGTCGGCATCGCGCTGGACGACGCCGACGCGGTGCGCGCCTTCCTGCAGCGGATCCCGGTCGATTACCCGATCCTGATCGACGCCGCCGGCCCGGCCGATTCCGGCGTGCAACTGGGCAACCTGAAAGGCGTGCTGCCGTATACGGTGCTGGTCGATGCGCAGGGGCGGCTGGTCAAACAGAAGATCGGCCCGTTCCAGCACGGCGAAATCGACGCGTGGGCCCGGCCCTGACCCAACCCGCAACTGCGGCCGGAGCGTATCCGGCCCACTTTCAAACAACCATTTAAAACACGACATCTTCGGCGAAACGACGCTTAAATTCTGGACAGGCGCGTACCGCTCCGCCACACTCCCGAGCTTTCCACCGTTCCGGCACCCGCCGACACCCCATGGCAAAGCTGCTGGTCCTGCACGGCCCGAACCTCAATCTGCTGGGCGAACGCGAGCCGACGGTCTACGGCCGCACCACCCTGACCCAGATCGACGCGGCCCTGCGCGCCACCGCCGCTGCGGCCGGCCACCAGCTCGACAGCCTGCAGTCCAATGCCGAGCACGAACTGGTCGACCGGGTGCAGGCCGCCCGCGCCGACGGCACCGCGCTGATCCTGCTCAACCCGGCTGCGTTCACCCACACCAGCGTGGCCCTGCGCGATGCGCTCGCGGCGGTCGCGATACCGTTCTACGAGATCCACCTGTCCAATCCGTACACCCGCGAGCCGTTCCGCCACCACAGCTATTTCAGCGACCTGGCGGTCGGCGTGGTCGCCGGCTTCGGCGCCGACAGCTACCGTTACGCCCTGGATGCCGCACTGGCACGCCTGGCCGCCACCGCGGCCTGAACCACCCCATCCTGCCGCCCCGTGCGGCTCCCTGGACCAACCGAGAGGCCCACCATGGACCTGCGAAAGATCAAGAAACTGATTGACCTGCTGGAAGAGTCCAACCTGTCCGAGATCGAGATCAAGGAAGGCGAAGAGTCCGTCCGCCTGGCACGCACGCCGCGTGGCGGTGTCGCCGCGGCGGTCAACTACACCGCCGCCCCGGCCGCGCCCCTGCAGCCGATGCCGATGGCCTCGCCCGTGGACGCCGCCACCGGCGGCAGCAAGCCGGCCGTCGCGGCCGGCAGCGACCTGCCCGATGGCCACGTCGTGCGCGCACCGATGGTCGGCACCTTCTACGCGTCTCCCGCGCCCGACAAGCCGCCCTTCGTCACCGTCGGCCAGACGGTCACCGCCGGCGAGACCATCGGCATCATCGAGGCGATGAAGATGTTCAACCCGATCGAGGCCGACGCCTCCGGGACCATCCTCAAGGTCGTGACCGAGAGCGGCCAGCCGGTCGAGTTCGACCAGCCCCTGTTCGTGATCGGCTGAGGCCGGGTCGATGCTGGATAAAGTCGTCATCGCCAACCGGGGCGAAATCGCGCTGCGCATCCTGCGCGCCTGCCACGCGCTGGGCATCCACACGGTCGCGGTGCATTCCACCGTCGACCGCAACCTCAAGCACGTCGCCATGGCCGACGAGTCGGTCTGCATCGGGCCGGCGCCGTCGACCGACAGCTACCTGAACATGGCCTCGCTGATCGCCGCGGCCGAAGTCACCGACGCCCAGGCGATCCATCCCGGCTACGGCTTCCTGGCCGAGAACGCGGACTTCGCCGAACGCGTGGAGGAGTCGGGCTTCATCTTCATCGGCCCCAAGGCCGAGACCATCCGCCTGATGGGCGACAAGGTCGAGGCGATCCGGGCGATGAAGGACGCCGGCGTGCCCTGCGTGCCCGGCAGCGGCGGCCCGCTGGGGGACGACCCGCAGACCAACATCAGGATCGCCCGCGAGATCGGCTACCCGGTCATCGTGAAGGCCTCCGGCGGCGGTGGCGGGCGCGGCATGCGCGTGGTCCACACCGAGGCCGCGCTGGTCACCGCGATCCAGACCACCAAGGCCGAGGCCAAGGCCGCGTTCGGCAACGACATGGTCTACATGGAGAAGTTCCTGGAGAACCCGCGCCACGTGGAGATCCAGGTCCTCGCCGACGGCCAGGGCGGCGCGATCCACCTGGGCGAGCGCGACTGCTCGATGCAGCGCCGCCACCAGAAGGTGGTCGAGGAAGCGCCGGCGCCCGGCATCAGCGACCAGCAGCGCGCCGACATCGGCCAGGTCTGCGTCGATGCCTGCATCCGCATCGGCTACCGGGGCGCGGGCACGTTCGAGTTCCTGTACGAGGACGGCCGGTTCTACTTCATCGAGATGAACACCCGCATCCAGGTCGAGCACCCGGTCACCGAGATGATCACCGGCATCGACCTGATCCGCGAACAGCTGATGATCGCCAGCGGCCAGAAGCTGCGGATCAGGCAGGAAGACATCGTGGTCAACGGCCACTCGATCGAGTGCCGCATCAACGCCGAGGACCCGGAGACCTTCATGCCCAGCCCCGGGCTGATCCAGGAGTTCCACGCCCCGGGCGGCCCGGGCGTGCGCGTGGACAGCCACATCTATGCCGGCTACCGCGTGCCGCCGAACTACGACTCGATGATCGGCAAGCTGATCGTGCACGGCCCCGACCGCGAAACCGCGATCGCCCGCATGCGGGTGGCGCTCAGCGAGATGGTGATCGACGGCATCAAGACCAACATCCCGCTGCACCAGCGCATCCTGGCCGACATCGGTTTCCAGCAGGGCGGGCAGAACATCCACTACCTGGAAAAGCGGCTGAAGGAGCAGAAGGAGAAGTCGCTCTCGATCACCTGAGCCCGGGCCCGTCCCCGCCTCCGATCCGGGGACGGGGAATGCCACGCCCCGGACTTCCTCCATGCACCCACCCCGGACCCCACGATGCGCCTGTTGATCGCCCTGATCCTGCCCTGGCTGACCTTCTTCACCATCGGCCGCCCGATTGCCGGCCTGGTCTGCCTGTTGTTGCAGATCACCGTGCTGGGCTGGCTCCCGGCCACCGTCTGGGCGGTGTACGCGCTGAGCCAGTACACGACCGACCAGAAGATCGCGCGCGCGATGCAGCGCTGACCGCCATGCCCTTCCTCGAACTCACCCTGCCCTGCACCCAGGCCGACCAGCCGCGTTACGAGCGCGCGCTGGAAGACGTCGGCGCGCTGGCGGTCACCCTGACCGACGCCCACGCCGATGCCGCCGACGAGCAGGCGATCTTCGAACCCGGCGTCGGCGCGATGCCGCTGTGGGCCGAGCTGACCCTGACCGCGCTGTTCAAGGGCGGCACCCTGCCGGAGTTGCTGCTGCACGCACTGGCGGCGGTCGACGAGGGCGTCGACTGGTCGCATGTGGAGTTCCGCGAGGTCGCCGACCAGGACTGGGAGCGCTCGTGGATGGACCAGTACGAGCCGCTGAAATTCGGCCAGCGCACCTGGATCGTGCCGTGGAACCACGACCTGCCCGACGGCGCGGATGCCTCCGATGCGGCCGTCGTGCGGCTCGACCCCGGGCTCGCGTTCGGCTCGGGCACCCACCAGACCACCGCGCTGTGCCTGCAGTGGCTCGACGGCCTCGCCGGTGAAGGCCTGCTGCGCGGTGCGACCGTGCTGGACTTCGGTTGCGGCTCCGGCATCCTCGCGCTGGCGGCACTGAAGCTCGGCGCCGCCGGCGCAGTCGGGGTCGACAACGATCCGCAGGCGCTGACCGCCACCGCCGACAACGCCCAACGCAACGATCTGGCCGCGCGCCTGGCGGTGTACCTGCCCGAAGACGAGCCCGCCGGCATCCGTTACCCGGTGGTGGTCGCCAACATCCTCGCCTCGGCACTGGTCGCGCTGGCCGACGCGCTCGCCGCACGGGTCGCTCCGGGCGGGCGGATCGCGCTGTCGGGCATCCTCGCCGGACAGGAGGACGAGGTGCTGGCGCGCTATGACGCCGACTTCGAGCAGTTGCAGGTCGCGCAGCTGGACGACTGGATCCGGATCAGCGGCGTGCGGCGCCGCTGACGACAGCGTGGAAGCGTGACCGTGGTTGCGAAATCACTGCGTATGCCGGCGTGCAGGCGAGTGGATCGCCTCGGCTAGACTGGTCCGATGTTCGTGCCCTGCCCCCACTGCGGTTTCCTGGTCGCCCTGATCGTCGCCGCGGACGGTCCGCCGCAGCGCTGCCCGCGTTGCGACAGCGAACTGCTGCAGGAGGACATCGGCGACGCAGCCGGCTCCATCGCCACCGCTCCTGTCACGGCGCCGCCCACCGTCGATGAACTGGCGGCCGATCCGGAAGTCGCCCCGCGTGATATGCCGCCGCGGCCACGCCGCGACAAGCACGCCCCCAGCTTCGTGCGCGCCATCACGCGCCCGCGCAATACCACCGGCGCGCGCTGGCCGGGCCTGCTGGCCGTCGGCCTGTTGACGGTCGTTCTGCTCGGCCAGCTGCTGCTGGCACAGCGCAATGAACTGGCCGCCGATGCGCGCTGGCGGCCCACGATCGGCACCGTATGCAAGGCAGTGGCCTGCCGGCTGCCGCCCTGGCACGAGCCGGCCGCGTACACGATGCTCGCGCGCAGCGTGCAACCGGCGAGCGGCAAGCAGGGCGTCCTCAGCGTGCAGGCCAGTTTCCGCAACGACGCAAGCTGGCCGCAGGCCTGGCCGGCGCTGCAGCTGAACCTGTCGGACATCAACGGACAAACCATCGCCCGACGGGTGTTTACCGCGCAGGACTACCATCCCGCCGATGCGGCCTTGCCGGCGGAGCTCGCTCCCGGCCAGAGCGCCAGCGTGAGCTTCGATATCCTGGAACCGGCATCGCCGATCGTCGCCTTCACTTTCGATTTCCGCTGACACCCCGTCGCAGCCCCGCCACCGCACGAACGCCGCACGAACGAAATCCCGGCGAAACTCCGGCCAAACCGCGGTGGTAGACTTTCAGACCGCCGTCGCCTCGCGCACCACGGCGGGCATCATCAGAACACTCGCTCGACCGACATCCGATGTCTGGGGGGACAGATTTGAACGCAGCCGCCAACCGCACCGACCCCGCCCGCCCCGGACCGCGCGTACCGCTGCGTGACCATGTCGCCACCTCGATCCGCCGCTACCTCGGCGATCTGGACGGCTCCGACAACGGCGACCTGTACGAGATCGCCCTGCGTGAGCTGGAAATCCCGCTGTTCGCCGAAGTACTGGACCACTGCGAAGGCAACCAGAGCCGCGCGGCCATGATGCTGGGCATCCATCGCGCCACGCTGCGCAAGAAGCTGCGCGAGTATGGACTGGCCTGAAGCACGTCAGGCTTGTATCGCCTCCGCTCCCGAATGCCCTGCCGCGGGACGCGCGTAGCCGGCACGCGTGACCCGACGCATCCAGGCGGCGCAACCAGCCAGCCTCGGCCCGGACCACCGCCGGTATAATCGGCGGCTTTCCCGCTCGAAGCTGCCGCCATGACCTCCGCTCCTGCCTCCAGTCCGGTGACCGACCGCCCGGTCAAGATCCGCCGCGCCCTGTTGTCCGTCTCCGACAAGACCGGCCTGATCGAACTGGCCACCGCGCTGGCCGGCCACGGCGTGCAGTTGCTGTCCACCGGCGGCACCGCGAAGGCGATCCGCGAGGCCGGGCTGGCGGTTACCGACGTGTCGGAGGCAACGGGCTTTCCGGAAATGATGGACGGCCGCGTCAAGACCCTGCACCCCGTCGTGCATGGCGGCCTGCTCGGCCGCGCCGGCATCGACGAGGCGGTGATGGCGCAGCACGGCATCGACGCGATCGACCTGCTGGTGCTGAACCTGTACCCGTTCGAGAAGGTCTCCGCCGACCCCGACAGCTCGATGGAACAGATCATCGAGAACATCGACATCGGCGGCCCGGCGATGCTGCGCTCGGCGGCGAAGAACTTCGCCCGCGTCGCCGTCGCGACCGACCCGACCCAGTACACCGGACTGCTCGACGAACTGGCCGCCCAGGACGGCGCGCTGTCGGCGAAGACGCGTTTCGCGCTCTCGGTCGCCGCCTTCAACCGGGTCGCCTTCTACGACGCCTGCATCAGCAATTACCTGTCGGCGATCAACGACGACGGCAGCCGCGCGCTGTTCCCGGCGCAGAACAACAGCAATTTCGTCAAGGTGATGGACCTGCGTTACGGCGAAAACCCGCACCAGGCCGGCGCGTTCTACCGCGACCTGTGGCCGGTGCCCGGCACCCTGGCGACATTCACCCAGCTGCAGGGCAAAGAGCTGAGCTACAACAACCTCGCCGACGCCGACGCCGCGTGGGAATGCGTGCGCCAGTTCGACGCCCCGGCCTGCGTGATCGTCAAGCACGCCAACCCCTGCGGCGTGGCGGTGGCGGCGAACAACGGCGACGCCTACGAGGCGGCCTTCGCCACCGACCCGACCTCGGCCTTCGGCGGCATCCTCGCGTTCAACCACACCCTCGACGAGGCGACCACGAAGTCGATCCTCGACCGCCAGTTCGTCGAGGTGCTGATCGCACCGGACTTCGATCCCGCCGCGCTGGCGTACTGCGCCAGGAAGGCCAACGTCCGCGTGCTGAAGATTCCGCACGGCGACGGCCGCAACAACTTCGACGTCAAGCGCGTCGGCTCGGGCCTGCTGATGCAGACCAGCGACATCCGCGAGGTGACCCGCGACGAGCTGGAAGTGGTGACCCGACTCGTGCCGACCGAGGCGCAGATGGCCGACCTGATGTTCGCCTGGCGGATCGCGAAATTCGTGAAGTCCAACGCGATCGTCTACGCGAAAGACCAACGCAGCATCGGCATCGGCGCCGGCCAGATGAGCCGCGTGGTGTCGGCGAAGATCGCCGGATTGAAAGCCGAGGAAGCCGGACTCGTGGTACCCGGCTCGGTGATGGCCAGCGACGCGTTCTTCCCGTTCCGCGACGGCATCGACGCCGCCGCGTCCGCCGGCATCAAGGCGGTGATCCAGCCCGGCGGCTCGATACGCGACAAGGAAGTGATCGCCGCCGCCGACGAGCACGGCATCGCGATGGTGTTCACCGGGGTGCGGCACTTCCGCCACTGAGGCGTGCGGCGCAATACGCCTTCGGCTATTGCGCCCTACCCCCGCTGCCGGTCACCGGGCCTGCTTCGATACCGGCTCCCGCCAGATCCCGTGGTCCACGCCGTCGCCCAGCTCGGGATAGTCGGCGATGTGGAACACCGGTGACTCGCCTGCGTCGAGCTGGCGGTCGTAATCGCGGGTCAGCTTGATCACCACGCCCGACAGCATCACGATCGCGACCAGGTTGATCGACGCCATCAGCGCCATCGCCGCGTCGGCCGCGTCCCACACCAGCTGCACCTTCGAGTACACGCCCCAGACGATCACGCCCAGCGCCGACACCCGCAACGCGAACAGCCCGATCCGCCCGCCGCCCAGGTACAGCAGGTTGTTCTCGGCGTAGGTGTAGTTGCCCAGGATCGTGGTGAAGGCGAAGAAGAACAGCGCGATCGCGACAAAGTAGGTACCCGCACCGCCGAAGAACACTGTCATCGCCTGCTGGGTGACCAGCACGCCGTCGCTGCCCGCGCCCAGCACGCCCGACAGCAGGATCACGAAACCGGTCGCGCTGCAGATCAGCAAGGTGTCGATGAACACGCCCAGCGCCTGCACCAGCCCCTGGCTGGCCGGGTGATGCGGCACCGGCGTCGCCGCCGCGGCGATATTGGGCGCGCTGCCCATGCCGGCCTCGTTGGAATACAGGCCGCGCTTCACGCCGTTGAGCAAGGCGGCGGCAATGCCGCCGAACACGCCGCCGGTCGCCGCATCCAGACCGAACGCGCCGCGCAGCACCAGCGAAAGCACCGCCGGCACCTCGCCCAGGTGCGTGATCACCACCCAGCCCGCCAGCCCCAGATACCCCAGCGCCATGAACGGCACCGCCCACTCGGCGAACCGCGCGACGCTGCGCAGGCCGCCGAAGATGATCGCCGCGGTCAGCACCACCAGGCCGGTCGCGATCTGCGCGCGGCTGAAGCCGAACGCATCGCCCAGCGCCTGCGCCATCGCATTGGCGTGCACGCCGCTGAAGATCAGCCCGTAGGTCAGCAGCAGGCACAACGCGAACGCCACGCCCATCCACGGCTTCTTCAGCCCGAGCGTCATGTAGAACGCCGGCCCGCCGCGGTACTGGCCGTTCTCGTCGCGGACCTTGTACAGCTGCGCGAGCGCGCTTTCCGCGTACGCGGTCGCCATGCCGAGCACCGCCGTGCACCACATCCAGAACAGCGCGCCCGGGCCACCCACGCCCAGTGCGATCGCCACGCCCACCAGATTGCCCGTGCCGACCCGCGCCGCCAGGCTCGTGCACAGCGCCTGGAACGGCGAGATGCCGGCGTCATCACCCGCGGTGCCGCGGCCGATCACGTGCAGCATGTGCGGCAAACGGCGCACCTGCAGGAACCGCAGGCGCACGGTGAAGAACACCCCGACCGCGAGCAGCCCATACACCAGCACGTAGTTCCACAGCACCTGGTTGATCAGGCCGATCACCGGCGCGAGCAACGCCTCGATGCCGCCGAGCAGGAATTCCATCGGGTCGCCGTTCCAGTTCGAAACGACCGATCCTAGCAGCCGGTTCAGTGATTCCTCCCGCCGGCCGATCCCGGCAGCCGGCCGCGACCTCCCGGGCTCCGGTAAAATCGAGCGGACCGTCCCGCTTTGCAGGAGCGGCTTCAGCCGCGATCGGAAGGTGGCTTGTCCGTACCGATCCCAGGTCGCAGCTGAAGCCGCTCCTACAAGCCGCAGGACATCCCGTCGGACTGCTACACCGCCGGCGGACCAGACCCATCCATCAAGGACCACCACGCAATGAAAATCCTCGTCATCGGCTCCGGCGGCCGCGAGCACGCACTGGCCTGGAAACTCGCGCAATCGCCGCGCGTGGACGAGGTGCTGGTTGCGCCCGGCAACGCCGGCACCGCGACCGAGGGCAAGTGCCGCAATGTGGATATCGCCGCGACCGACATCGATGCCCTGCTGGCATTGGTCGAGCGCGAGGGCATTCCGGTGACGATCGTCGGCCCCGAGGCGCCGCTGGTGGCCGGCGTGGTCGATCGCTTCCGCGCCGCTGGCCGCCGCATCTTCGGTCCCACCGCCGCGGCCGCGCAGTTGGAGGGCAGCAAGGCATTCGCCAAGGACTTCCTCGCCCGCCACGGCATCCCGACGGCGTATTACGCGGTGCACACCGAGGTCGATGCCGCGCTGGCTTATGTCCGAGAAAAGGGTGCGCCGATCGTGGTCAAGGCCGATGGCCTGGCCGCCGGCAAGGGCGTGATCGTGGCCATGACGCTGGCCGAGGCCGAGGCCGCGATCATCGACATGCTCGACGGCAACGCGTTCGGCGCGGCCGGCGCGCGGGTGGTGATCGAGGAGTTCCTCGACGGCGAGGAGGCCAGCTTCATCTCCATTGTTGATGGGCACACCGCGCTGCCGATGGCGACCAGCCAGGACCACAAGCGCGTCTTTGATGGCGACACCGGCCCCAACACCGGCGGCATGGGCGCCTACTCGCCGGCGCCGGTGGTGACCCCGGAAATCCACGCGCGAGTGATGCGCGAGGTGGTTGAGCCGACCGTGCGCGGGATGGCTGCCGACGGTGTGCCGTTCACCGGGTTCCTGTATGCCGGGTTGATGATCGACAACACCGGCACGCCGAAGGTGATCGAGTTCAACGTGCGCTTCGGCGACCCCGAGACCCAGCCGGTGATGATGCGGCTGCAGTCGGACCTGCTCGACCTCGTCGAGGCGGCGATCGACGCGCGCTTGGTCGATGTCGAGGCGCAATGGGATCCGCGCCCGGCGCTCGGGGTGGTGATGGCGGCCGAAAACTACCCCGGCACCCCGCGCAGCGGCGACCCGATCGGCAGTTGGGACGTGCCCGAGGTCGGCGACAGCAAGGTCTTCCATGCCGGCACCAAACTGGTCGACGGCCAGGTCGTCACCGCCGGCGGCCGCGTGCTGTGCGTATGCGCGCTCGGCGACACCGTGGCCGAGGCGCAGCACCATGCCTACGAAGCCATCGCCGGCATTTCCTGGCATGGCGAGTTCCACCGCCACGACATCGGCTGGCGGGCCATCGAGAGGGAGCGCGCGGCGCGAGGATGATCGCAAGCGTCTGCTAGGCTCGCCGCAGACCCCGGGGGCCGCATGTCGACCAACCAGTACGCATTGCTGCGGCAACGCCGCTTCCTGCCGTTCTTCCTGACCCAGTCGCTGGGGGCGTTCAATGACAACGTCTACCGGCAGGCGATCATCGGCCTGCTGTTCTGGCTGGGCGTCAGCGCCGAGCAGAAGACGCTGTATACGAACCTGGCGCCGGCGCTGTTCATCCTGCCGTACTTCCTGTTCTCGGCGCTGGCCGGGCAGATCGCCGAGCGCACCGAGAAGTCGACCCTGATCCGGATCACCACCGCGATGGAGATCGGCATCATGTCGCTCGCGGCGGTCGGCTTCGTCACCACCAACCTGACGGTGCTGCTGGTCGCGCTGTTCCTGACCGGGGTGCAGTCGACGCTGTTCGGGCCGGTCAAGTATTCGATCCTGCCGGCGGTGCTGCAGCCGCGCGAGTTGACCGGCGGCAACGGCCTCGTGGAAATGGGCACGTCGATCTCGATCCTGCTGGGAATGATCCTCGGCGGCTCGATCTTCGCGATGGCCGGCGCCAGCGGTCCGTGGGTGGCGGGCGGCGCGATCATCGCGCTGGCGATCACCGGGCACCTGGTCAGCCGGGCGATCCCGAAGGCCGGCGCCGGCATGCCCGAACTGAAGGTCAACTGGAACCCGATCCCCGAATCGATCGCGGTGCTGAAGCTGGCGCGCAAGCAGCTGGCGGTGCGCAACGCGATCCTCGGGGTGTCGTGGTTCTGGTTCGTCGGCACCGTGCTGACCGGGCAGCTGCCGACCTACGCCGAGGTGTATCTCGGCGGTTCGGCAACGCTGTACATCCTCGCGCTGGCGCTGTTCTCGGTCGGCACCGGCGCCGGCTCGATGCTGTGCGAGCGGCTGTCGGCGCGCACCGTCGAGATCGGGCTGGTGCCGCTGGGCGCGTTCGGGATGACCGCGTTCCTGCTCGACCTGGCGCTGGCCCGGCCGGACGCGGCGACGGTGACGGGGCTGGACGTGGCCGGCTTCCTGCAGCAGCCGGGGGCGTGGCGCACGGTCGTCGACCTGCTCGGGATCGGATTGTTCACCGGCTTCTTCGTGGTGCCGCTGTTCGCGCTGATCCAGTCGCGAACGCCGAAGTCGGAGATGTCGCGGGTGTTCGCCGGGCTCAACATCCAGAACTCGGGCTTCATCGTGCTGGCGGCGCTGTCGGCGCTGGCAGTGCAGCGCTGGCTCGGCTGGACGATCCCGCAGGTGTTCCTCGCGCTGGCGGTGGCCAATGCGCTGGTCGCGATCTGGATCTTCACGATCGTGCCCGAATTTTTGATGCGCTTCCTCAGCTGGGTGCTGGTGCGCACGCTGTACCGGCTGCGCGCGCACGGGATCGACCACGTCCCCGACGAGGGCGCGGCGCTGGTGGTGTGCAACCACGTCAGCTACATGGACGCGCTGATCCTCGCCGCGAGCATCCCGCGGCCGGTACGTTTCGTCATGTACTACAAGATCTTCAACGTGCCGGTGATGCGCTGGATCTTCCGCACCGCGAAGGCGATCCCGATCGCGGGCGCACGCGAGGACCCGGCGCTGATGCGGCGTGCGTTCGAGCAGATCGACGCGGCGCTGGCGGAGGGCGAGATCGTCGGCATCTTCCCCGAAGGCGCGCTGACGAAGGACGGCGAAATCGCGACGTTCAAGTCGGGCGTCGAGCGCATCCTCGAGCGGCGTCCGGTGCCGGTGATCCCGATGGCGCTGCGCGGCATGTGGGCGAGCATGTGGAGCCGGCGCGGGACATCGATGGCA
>DASTUE010000123.1:0-10237 GCA_035759805.1 Lysobacter sp.
CCCCGCCTGTAGCGGGCGCCTCCTCCTTTACTTCGCCCCGAAGGCCTGCGGGTCACGTCGGTGCTGTCGGATCGCAGAGGTACGCGGACAGCCCAGCAGCCGGGCCTGCGCTTCTGGAACCCCCGCCACGCTGGAACGACGGGTGCGAATGCCCCTGGGTGTGAAATAAAGGAGGAGGCACCGGCTTCATCGGTGCCGGGGGACATTCGCACACAAGGGCATTCGCTCCCGGCACCCCGGCCACCCCGCAGATGTCGCGCTTTCCCCTTGGATGGGAGAAGAACCTAAAAAAACCCCGGCCGGAGCCGGGGTCTGGTGGCATCCATGCCGCTTGCGGTATCAGTCGATGCGGGCCTCGATGCTCAAGCCGCTGTAGGCACCGTCCCCCACCAGCAGGATGTAGTACGTGCCGGCCGCTGGCTTGTTCACGCGCACGGCTTCGTTGTTGTGCGGACGCGCGGACTTGTAGTCGTACGACTGTGCGCTCGGGGCAATGCCGGCACTGACATACATGCCGACGTTGCCGGTACCGCCGTAGGTCATCACGCTCAGCCGCTTCGCACCGGCCGGCACCTCGATGCTGTACAGCGCCTGGCTGCCCGCCGTGCCGCTGACGTTGCCCACCGCGACCTTGCTGGTCAGCTCGATCGCGGCCGGAGCGCACTCCTCGACCGCCGGGTCGCAGGGCACTTCCAGCGCCTTCGCCAGCGCCGCCGATGCGTCCAGCAGGCCGCTGCCGATCGCGCGGTCCGGGGTGGCGGGGAAGGCGCGCGCGCTGTCGACCAGGATGGCTTCCAGCTCCGCCGGGGTCTTGGGAGCGCCGCCACCGGCGACGACCGCGCTTTGCACCAGCGCCGCAACGCCGGCCACGTGCGGGGCCGCCATCGAGGTGCCGGCCATGCCCATGTAGGTCGGTGCGCCGAGCTCGGGCGAAGTGTCGGAGTTGTTGCCCGCCTGCCACACATAGCCGTTGGGGTTGCCATCCACGCCGCCACCACCGCCGGGGCCGGCCAGATCGACCTTGGCGCCGTAGTTGGAATACGACGCGCGGCCGCCGGTGATGCGGGCCGCGCCCACCGAGATCACGCCGTCGCAGCTGGCCGGGGAGAAGTTGGCCACGTCGCCGTTGCTGTTGCCGGCGGCCACCACGACGGTGGTGCCGAGTGCGACGGCGGTGTTGATCGCGGCCTGGCTGACCGATTTGCAGCTGCCGCTGCCGCCCAGGCTCATGTTGATGATCTCGGCGGGATTGGCATTGGCCGGCACGCCCGGCACGCTGCCGCCGGCAGCCCAGACGATCGCGTCGGCGATGTCGGAGGTATAGCCGCCGCAGCGACCCAGTACCCGCACCGGCAGCACCCTGGCGTTGTGCGCCACGCCCGCCATGCCGCTGGTGTTGTTGCTCAACTCGGCGACCGTGCCGGCGACGTGGGTGCCGTGGAAGGAGCTTGTCGTCACGCCGCATTGGTTCGGGTCGTCGTTCCAGTCGCCGAAGTCGTGCGCACCGGGCACGCGGTCATTGGTGGGGCGGCGTGACACGAAGCTGTCGGTGATGAAGTCGTAGCCGGGGAGCATGTTCGCGTCCATGTCGGGATGGTCGACGATGCCGGTGTCCAGCACCGCCACCACGACACCTTCGCCGGTGCTGACATCCCAGGCCGCCGGTGCGTGGATACCACCGGCAGTGGCCTGCAGGTGCCACTGGTACTGCGCGTAGTACTGGTCGTCGGGGGTGAGCTGCGGCGTCACCATGCCGCCACGCAGGCTGGCGGCGCCGGTGTGGCGCATCATCCGGTCGACCTCGACCGCGGCAACGGCGGGATCGGCCGCCAGCTCCGCTACCAGCGCGTCCAGCTCCCTGGCGGCGATGCGACGGTCAAGGCGCATCAGGTCCGCCCCCACCGCGAGCTTGCGCATGTAGCTGGCGGAGGGAGCCCGGGTGCCGCTGCGTGCGGCGGCGGCGGTCATTGCGCGGCTGCGCGTCGCGGCGGCGTTGACGGTTTTCAGCTTGAGCGCATTGCTGAGGCCGCCATCGCGGTAGGTGACGATCAGGCGGGCTGCCGCATCGGCAGCGGGCGCGGCCCGGGGCGCTTCGCGGGTCTGCAGTGGGGCTGCACCGGCCGCCATCGCGGCGGGGGCCGCGCAGGCGACCGCAACGGCGGCAGCAACCAGGCTGATACGGAAAGATGGATTTTTACGGGTCATCGGGCTCTTCCTTGTGGTGATTGGCGTGGTGATGCGGGGGGAAAGAGGTGTGTGGAGCGGGATTCCAGAAGCGGGATCCCGCCGCCCCAGGGGACCCTGCCGGTCCACGGGGCGGCGGAACGGACTTATCAGCCGAAGCCGACACCGGCCGAGGTGTCATCGCCGCTGAACGCGCCGCCGAAGGTCACCGTGGCGCGATGGGTTTGACGCGCAGCCATTGCCGATCCACGGCAGGCGCGGGCGTACTTCGAGACGGACATAGGTGGTTTTCCCCTCTGCATTTCCATTCGGAGCACTGCCGAGCACGTCGGCAACGCCCCCCGAGTCACACCTCCGTTCCCCGTCCTCCTGGATTCCTGGCTCGCAGAGCCGGAACAGCGGAGCTGGATGGTTCGTGCCGGATGGAGCGCCAGGCACGAGCCGGGGAAGCCGCCGAAGTGCGCGCGACCGCGATGGAGCTGCGGCTGCATTGCCTTTAGCGATAGCACAGAATCTGACCGGGGCGTGAACAAACACGTGACGTAGTTGGTCATGATTTTCTGCGCAACGAGCCTGAAAGCCCGCCGTTTCAAGCTTCTATGACAAATAGCGTCACTTCTGGATTGTGCGCTGCACCACGATGTGTCGCAGGGCGTCAATTGCCCAGAAGTGCGCGGATTGCGGCCAATCCGGCCGTTGCACGCACCCGCTCCCGGGCCGCCCCGGCGACCGGCTCGGCGCCCTCACGCTGGATCCCGGCGATGGCGGTCCGTCGATAAAACGGCCCGGTTTGAGGCGGAGTGTCTCGCCCGACCTCCTGTGGCGGAGGACTCTGCAGCGGAAGGTTGTGACGGACCTCGACGCAGAAGCTGGATTCCCGACACCCGGAGGCGGGAAGACCTGTCTTCCAAACCGGTCTCGCCGGACCCTCGCCACCGGATTTACCTGACCATGCAGCGGCGTGAAATCCGCGTTGCCTCTCCATCCGACGCGCTATAGTCGGACCCCGCACCGGGGGAAGCACGATGGCCGACAGTGGCGACATCACCCAACTCCTCGACGAGGCGCGCAACGGCGACCGGGGCGCGCTCGACAACGTGCTGGCCACGCTCTACCAGGAGCTGCATACCCTGGCCCGACGCCAGCTCGCGGGACAGCGCGGACAGACCCTGGATGCGACCGCACTGGTGCACGAGGCCTACCTGAAACTGTCGGGCAAGCGCGAGGCGAAGTTCGACGACCGTGCGCATTTTTTCGCCTATGCCGCCTCGGCGATGCGCTCGGTGGTGGTCGACTACGCCCGCCAGCGGTTGGCCCAGAAACGCGGGGGCGACCTGCACCGGGTCACCGACCTGCCCGAGGACCTGGAAGGCGGGCTGCGGCTGGATGACGACATGCTCGCCCTCGACATCGCCCTGACCAAGCTGGCCGCGGTCGACGCGCGGCTGGCCAAGGTGGTGGAGTTGCGCTACTTCGGCGGCCTGTCCGAACTGGAAATTTCCGCACTGCTGGAGCGTTCCGAACGCAGCATCCGGCGCGACTGGCAGAAAGCGCGGATGTTCCTGCTGGCCTCGCTGCGCGACGAATCGGAAACCTGACCAGCCCGGGCCTGCGGATCGTCGCCGGTCGGGCGTCAACGGAGCTTCCCCCATGACCGTGATTCGCCCCTCGACGGCCTTCTGAACATGGACCCGGCACGCTGGCAGCGACTGTCGCCATTGCTGGACGAGCTGTTCGAGCGGGACGCCGCCGCACGGGCGGCCCGCCTGCAGGCGTTGCGGGCCGACGATGCGGCGCTGGCGGACGAACTCGAAGCGCTGATCGCCCTCGATGAGGCGCAGGAGGACTTCCTCGCCGAGCCGGTCGTCGCACACCACCAGGGTGTCCTGCCGGGCAGCCAGGTCGGTCCGTACCGGCTGGAGCACCTGCTCGGCGAAGGCGGCATGGGCCAGGTCTGGCTGGCCAGCCGCGCCGACGGCCTGTACCAGCGCCGGGTCGGGCTGAAACTGCTGCGGCCCGGGCTGGCCGACACCAACCTGCGCCTGCGCTTCACCCGCGAGCGCCAGATCCTGGCGCGCCTCGCCCACCCGCACATCGCCCGCCTGCTGGATGCCGGCATCAGCGCCGACGGCCTGCCCTACCTGGCGCTGGAATACGTCGATGGCGCGCCGATCACCGACTACTGCCGCGACCGCAATACGTCGTTGGCGGACCGGCTGAGGATGTTCGAGCAGATCTGCGCGGCCGTCAGCCATGCCCACGCCAACCTGATCGTCCATCGCGACCTCAAGCCTTCCAACATCCTGGTGACCCCGGCCGGCGATGTGCGCCTGCTCGATTTCGGCATCGCCAAGCTGCTCGACAGCGACATCGCGCCCGAGCGCACCCGCACCGGAACCCGCGCCTTCACCCTGCATTACGCCGCGCCCGAACAGATCCGCGGCGAGCCGGTGACCACGATGACCGACGTCTATTCGCTCGGCGTGGTGCTGTACGAGTTGCTGTCCGATGCCAAGCCCTACCGGCTCAAACGCGACAGCGACGCGGCGTGGGAGGAGGCGATCCTGCACCACGATCCGGCCCGGCCATCCCAGGCGATGCTGCAGCAGACCGGCCCCACCACCCGGAACCGCCACGCGACCGCGATCCGGCGCCGGCGTGCGCGGACGCTGGCCGGCGACCTGGACAACATCGTGCTGAAGACGCTGTCCAAGCGCCCCGAGCAACGCTACCCCTCGGTGGAAGCACTGGCCCAGGACCTGTTGCGTTACGGCAGCGGGCGGCCGGTGCGTGCACGCCCGCAAAGCTGGGGTTACCGGCTGCGCAAGTTCCTCAGCCGGCACCGCTGGCCGCTGGCGACCGGCACCCTCACCGCGCTGGTGCTGACCGCCGCGTTGATGATCGTCGCGTGGCAGGCGCGCGAGGCGGTGAACGAGGCGGCGCGCGCGCAGGCCATGCAGGCGTTCATGGTCGGCGTGTTCGAGGGCGCCGGCGGGACCCGCGACGGCGAGCCGATGAACCTGCGTGACCTGCTGTCGATATCGGTGGAACGCGGCCAGCGCGAGCTCGTCCGCCAACCCCGCGCGCTGGCCGAGGTGCTCGGCGTCGTGGCCCGGTTGCGCACCGGTCTGGGCGACTATGTCGAGGCCAGTGCCCTGCTCGACGAACAGGCGCGGCTGATCCAGATCAGCGGCGACGCGCCCGCCAGCCTGCGGCTGGAGTCGCTGACCCAGCGCGGCCGCGTTGCCCGCCTGCTTGGCGACGCCGCCGGCTGCATCGCGCTGATGCAGCCGGCACTGGAGCGCGCCCGCCATGAACAGGCGCAACTGCCGCCGCAGGTCACCGAGTTCTACTCCCAGCTCGGCCGCTGCCGACGCGCCCAGGGCGAGCGCCAGGGGGCCCGCCAACTGTTCGAGCGGTCCCTGGCGCTCCGTCGCGAGGGGGGCGGCAGCGCCGTGGGCGTGGTCGAGAACCTGATGGACCTCGCCGGCCTGCATGCGGATGCCAACGACACGCCCACCGCGCTTCGGGAGTTCTCCGCCGCACGCGACCGGTTGCAGCGCGAAGCCGGTGACCGCCATCCGTTGCTGATCGAGATCCACCGCAATCTTGGCCAGTTGCATCGCGCGCAAGGACGGCTCGACCGGGCCACGCAGGAACTCGGCATCGGCCTGGCCATCGCCCGCGAAGTCCACGGCCCGCAGCACCCGACCACCCTGGCGGTACAACGCCAACTCACCACGCTGCAGACCGAGCAGGGGCTTTATGCCGAGGCGGCGACCGACCTGCGCGAAAGCCGGCGCCTGCTCAGCCAGCGGTTCGGTCCGGACCACGCCGAGCTGGCCGGGACCTATCGCGCACTGGGGCAGGTCGAGTGGGAACGCGGCGACACCGATGCCGCACTGGCCGCGCTGCAGCATGTCGTCCGCATCCGCCGCGACGGCACGCAGCCGGCGGCCGTCGCCGATGCGCTGCTGGACCTGGCCGCGGTCCTGCACGCCAGCGGGCAGGATGCGCGCGCGCGCCCGTTGCTGCTGGAGGTTCGCGCATTGGCGCAAGGCGACAGTTCCTACGCACGCGCCGATGAAGCGGACCGCCTGCTGGGCGAGATCGAGATTGCCCTGGGCCGGAATGAAGACGGTGCACTGCACCTGCAGCGCGCCCTGGAACAGCTGCGTCGCCACCGTGGCGAAGACGATCCGCAAACCCGCCAGGCCGAGCTCGCACTGGCGTACCACCGCGCCAGCCACCTCGCCGGCCAGCCGCTGGCGGTGGACGGATTGTCGCAATTGGACCGGCTGGGGCGGTTGCCGGACAGCCGCATCGAATCGCGCGAAACCATCTGGCGCGCGCGCGCCTACGCGGCGCAGTTGCGCTGCCACGGCCCAGGCCGGCCGGAAGCGGTGCAGCAACTGCAATTGCTCGACGGCACCCTGCGGCAGGCGCGCCCCGAAGGCGGGGCGGTACGCCGCGAGGTGGACGCCATCCGTACCGGTTGCGATGTGCCGGGCCGCCCCGGCCGACCGTTGGCGCGCCGCTGAGCCGTTCAGGAGCCCCGGTCAGCGATCCCGTTCGGGCGTTCCGGCCAGGGCGTCCCCCGGTCAGGCCTTGGTGGCAGGTTCCAGCGGCAGCAGGGGTTGTTGCGGATCGATCCGGCCCTCGCCGCGGGTGACCTTCTTGTACTCGGCGCGCGATACCGACAGGTAGCGTTCGTTGCCGCCGATCTCGACCTGCGGTCCGTCGCGCACCGCCCGGCCCTGGTCGTCGACCCGCACCGTCATGGTCGCCTTGTTGCCGCTGTGGCAGATCGTCTTGATCTCGCTGATCTCGTCGGCCCACGCCAGCAGGTACTGGCTGCCCTCGAACAGTTCGCCGCGGAAATCCGTGCGCAGGCCGTAGCACAGCACCGGAATATGGAACGCATCGACCACTTCGGTCAGCTGCCACACCTGCGGTTTGTGCAGGAACTGCGCCTCGTCCACCAGCACGCAATGCAACGCGCCGTGGGCGGCGATATCGGCCGCCACCAGCGCCTGCAGGTCCTGCCGCGGATCGAACGCGATCGCCGGCGCGCTCAGGCCGATGCGCGATGCCACCGTACCGCTGCCGGCGCGGTCGTCCAGGTGCGGCGCCAGGATCGCGACCCGCATCCCGCGCTCGCGGTAGTTGTGCGCGGACTGCAGCAGGGTGGTGGTCTTGCCGGCGTTCATCGCCGAATAGTAGAAATAGAGCTTCGCCATGCGGGCAGTTTAGGTGCTGCCCCCTGCCGACGACACTGCCGGCAGGGAACCGGGGGAGTAGATCCGCGGAGCCTGGGCAACCCGATCTTTTGTGGGGGCAACTGCCATGGACCTTGCGGGCCTCGGCGGTAAACCCGGGCTTCCCTAGTGTGGGGAATCCACCGCCGGGTCAGGCTTGTCGGCTTCCGGAGCCGTTGGCGCAACCCCTGCAGCCCCACCCCGCACGGTCTCCGTTTCGCCCACCTCGACCCGTCCCACCCGTGGGTCCATCCAGACCCGGTCGTGCCACTGGGCGTACTGCTTCGGGTCCCAGTACCGCGGGTCATAGAATTTCGAGCCGTCGATGATCGTCGGCACGCCGCCCGGTCCGGGCACGGTGATCTTGAGCGAACCGACCGAACCCAGCCGGCTGCCGGTGGTCTGGCTGAGCGCCCGCCGCAGCACGGCGGCGATGCGCGGCTTGGCGGCGGCGTCGCCATAACGTGCATAGATCGCCCGGCCTTCGTCCAGCGCGCGTTCGCGGTCGCCCTCCTCCAGCGCCTGCCAGTACTGCTCGCGGAACCGCAGGAACCCGCGGTAGCCGCGCTCGGCCGCCAGATCCATCCATGCGTAGGCCAGCGCCGGATCCCGGGTGACGCCCTCACCCTTCCACAGCATTTCGGCGACCATCGCCTGGGACGCCTTGTCGGCGTAGTACGCGGCGCGCCGATAGTATTTCAGCGCCTCCTCGTAGTGCCCCGCCTTGTACGCCTCCAGTCCCCGCATCCGGTTCTGCAGGTCGGGGTGCGCGGCCAGGAAACCGCCCGACAGCATCAACGGGTCCGCCGTCGGATCCTGCAGCGGGCGCGTATCCGCAGCCACCGCAACCGAAAGGCAGGACGCCAGTGCCGCACCCAGCAAGACCGACTTCAACATGCGCCGCACTCCCCAAAACCGTCGATGGATCGTGGCGTCGAGAATACCCGCTGCGCACGGAAGCGGCGGGTAGACTGCCCGGCCCGTTCGTCTTGCGGCAATGGTCCTCCCATGCACGGCCTCAACCCTCCCCAACGCGCTGCCGTCGAGCACACCGACGGCCCCCTGCTGGTGCTCGCTGGCGCCGGCAGCGGCAAGACCCGGGTGATCGTGGAGAAGATCGCGCACCTGATCGCCTCCAACCGCATGCCGGCCCGGCGCATCGCGGCGATCACCTTCACCAACAAGTCCGCCAAGGAAATGCGCGAGCGCGTCGCCAAACGCATCCGCGGCGACGGTGCCGAAGGATTGACCATCTGCACCTTCCACGCGCTGGGCCTGCGCTTTCTGCAGATCGAGCACGCCAAGCTCGGCCTGCGCCGCGGCTTCTCGATCTTCGACAGCGACGACAGCGCGGCGCAGATCAAGGACCTGCTCGGCACCGGCACCAAGCCCGATGCGCTGGATGCGATGCGCAACCTGATCTCGCGGGCGAAGAACGCCGGACTCTCGCCCGAGCAGGCCATGGCCGAGGCGCGCACCGCGCGCGAGATCGAGGCGGCAACCGTGTACGCGCTGTACCAGGCGCGGCTGGGCACCTTCAACGCGGTCGATTTCGACGACCTGATCCGGCTGCCGGTGCAGCTGCTGGAATCCGACCAGGAGTGCGCGCTGGGCTGGCGCGAGCGCATCGGCTACCTGCTGGTGGACGAGTGCCAGGACACCAACGACGCCCAGTACCGGCTGCTCAAGGCCATCGCCGGTCCGCGCGGCCTGTTCACCTGCGTGGGCGACGACGACCAGTCGATCTACGCTTGGCGCGGCGCGAATCCGGACAACCTGCTGTCGCTGGGCACCGACTACCCGGCGCTGCGGATCATCAAGCTGGAGCAGAACTACCGCTGCTCCAACCGGGTGCTGCGCACCGCCAACGCGCTGATTGCGAACAACCCGCACACCCACCTCAAGACCCTGTGGAGCGAGCAGGCCGACGGCGAGCGCATCCGCATCTGGGAATGCCGCGACAGCGCGCACGAGGCGGAAAAGGTCGCCGCGGAAATCCAGTTCATGGCCACCGCCCGGCAGGCGCCGTGGAGCGATTTCTGCATCCTGTTCCGCGGCAACTTCCAGTCCCGCGCGCTGGAAAAGGCGCTGCAACTGGTCCGCGTGCCGTACCACCTGACCGGCGGCACCGCGTTCCTCGAGCGCGGCGAGGTCAAGGACGCGCTGGCCTGGCTGCGCCTGATCGCCAACCCCGATGACGATGCGGCTTTCCTGCGTGCGGTGACCTCGCCCAAGCGTGAGGTCGGCGCAACCACCTTGTCCAAACTGGGCGAACTGGCCCAGCGCGCCGGCATGCCGATGGCGCGCGCGGCCGAGTCGGTCGGCGCGCTGAAGCAGCTGTCGCCGCGTGCCGGCAACGCGCTCGACGCCTTCGTCGGCATCGTGCGCGGGCTGCGCAACGACGCCCGCCGCCTGACCCCGGCCGAGCTGGTGCGCACGCTGGCCGACAAGTCCGGCCTGCTGGCCTCGATCCGCGCCCAATGCAAGGACGAGGCCGGCTTCCAGCGCCGCAAGGCCAACCTGGAAGAACTGGCCGACTGGTTCGACGGCGGCAAGGGTGCGGGCCCGGGCGAGCTCGCCGCGCAGCTGGCCCTGCTCTCGCACGCCGACAAGGGCGAGGCCGGCAACCAGGTCCGGCTGATGAGCCTGCACGGCGCCAAGGGCCTGGAATTCCGCTACGTCTTCATCGTCGGCGTCGAGGACGGCACCCTGCCGCACGAGGCCAGCATCGACGAAGGCAGCATCGAGGAAGAGCGCCGGCTGCTGTACGTCGGCATCACCCGCGCCAAGGAACA
>DASTUE010000124.1:0-8635 GCA_035759805.1 Lysobacter sp.
GCCAGGTCGACCGAGACCGTATTGAGCGTGGCCGGCACCATCTGGCTGGCCACGGCGCGCTTCCAGATCAGCTCGTACAGGCGGCGGGCGTCGTCCTCCAGAAAGCCCGCCATCTGCGCCGGCGTGCGCAACGCAGAGGTCGGACGTACCGCCTCGTGCGCTTCCTGCGCGTTCTTGGCCTTGGACTTGTAGACGTTGGGCTGGTCGGGCACCGCGCCGGTGCCGTAGTCGCGCGCGATCACGTCGCGGATCTCGGCGACGGCCTCGGCCGACAGGGCGACCGAGTCGGTACGCATGTAGCTGATCAGGCCGACGGTGCCTTCTTCGCCGCCGAGCGCCACGCCTTCATAAAGCTTCTGCGCGACCTGCATGGTGCGCTTGGTGGTGAAGCCGAGCTTGCGCGCGGCTTCCTGCTGCAGGGTCGAGGTGGTGAACGGTGCAGCCGGGCGGCGCTTGCGCTCCTTGCTGGTGACATCGGTGACCTGCAAGGCGCCGCCGGCCGCGCGGACGATGCGCTGGCGCGCGGCCTCGGCGGTATCGCCGTCGGTGATGGTGAACTGTTCGAACTTGTTGCCATCCAGCCTGGTCAGCCGGGCGCTGAATGCCTGGCTCGGGTGCTGGCACTCGGCTTCGATCGACCAGTATTCGCGCGCCTTGAACGCCTCGATCTCCTCCTCGCGCTCGACGATCATGCGCAGCGCCGGCGACTGCACGCGGCCGGCGGACAGGCCGCGCTGGACCTTGCGCCACAGCACCGGCGACAGGTTGAAGCCGACCAGGTAGTCGAGCGCGCGGCGCGCCTGCTGCGCGTCGACCAGGTCGCTGGCGATGTCGCGCGGGTGGGCCATCGCCTCGTTGATCGCGCGCGGGGTGATCTCGGTGAACACCACGCGCTTGAGCAGCTTGTTGTCCAGCAGCCCACGCTCGCGCAGGATCTCGGCAATGTGCCAGCTGATCGCCTCGCCCTCGCGATCCGGGTCAGTCGCCAGGTACACCGCCTCCGCTTTTTTTGCGGCCTTGGCGATCGCCTCGACGTGCTTCTCGTTCTTCTCGATCAGGTCGTAGCGCATCGCGAAGTGGTCGGCGGGATTGACCGCGCCCTCCTTCGGGATCAGGTCGCGCACGTGGCCATAGGACGCCAGGACGATGAAGTCCTTGCCGAGGTATTTGTTGATCGTCTTGGCCTTGGCGGGCGACTCGACGATAAGGAGGTTCTTGGCCATCGCGGCAGAGCCTGTAGTCAGTGGCGGGAGCGCGCCGTGAAGGCAGCGCAGGGAAGGCGCACAAGCAACGTGACGCCCGCAGCAGGGCCGCGGGCGTCGGGGAATTTCATTGCCGGTGGCGTCATGCCGCAGGTGTCGCCGTCCAGCGCCGGCACCTGCGGCAGGCCGGGGCGATGATGGTCGTCATCGCCGCAGCCGCGGCGCGCACAGTATTAATGGTCGGGCCGCTCAATGCACGGGGTCGGGCTCTTCCTCGAACATCTGGGTTTCCATCCAGGCATACGCAGCCTCGCTGCCGGGCTGGTTGAACAGCACCATCAGCACCACCCACTTGAGGTCGTCCAGGTCGATTTCGTGCTGGTCCAGCGCCATCGCGCGGTCGATCACGAGTTCGCGCTGGCCGGCGTCGAGGATCCGGTGCTGCTCCAGGAACAGCAGGAAACCCCGGCAGTCGGTGTCCAGGCGGTCCAGTTCCGGCCCCGCATAGACCCGGGTCGGGCCATCGGCACGCACCGGACTGGCAGGCGGACGCTGACGTGCCAGCGCGTCGAGCCACTCGAATGCCTTGTTGATCTCCGCCGGGCTGAAGCCGGCCTGGCCGAGTTCTTCGAACAACGGGCCGCTTTGCAGGTTTTCGCGGTCGCGGACCAGATCCGCGTCTTCGGTGAAATAGTGCTCGAACAGGTACAGCAGGACATCCAGGATGCTTTCTTTCATTTCCCCTCGGCCTGCGCCGCAGACGGCGCGGTGGGTCAGGAGTTGCTTGGGACTGTCGCCCGTTCATGGACGGGTTCAGCGATTGCGGTAGTACCGGCCGTGTTGCGCCACCACGCGACCCTCCAGCTCCATCGGCAGCAGCATGGAGGAGAGCTGTGCAGGCGTCAATCCGGTGCGCTCGACCAGTTCATCCATACCGGTGGGGTCGTAACCAAGTGCACGCCACAACCTCTGGTGTTCGGACGCGGTTTCACGCGTTTGGTCACTGTGATCGGTGCCGGCCTGTTCAGGTGCCTGGCCGGGCAGGAGCGGCGGCATGCCCATATTGATGGCGACAGGGTTCGGGTTTTGGTGGTCAGGGGTGTCGCCAACAGGGGCCTGGCTGTCTGACTTGGGGGCGGCCAGCCGCTGGCGCAAGTCGCGGGCCTGCTCCGCCACGGCGGAAGCCAGCAGGTCGATGACATCCTGCGGCCGTTCGACCAGGCAGGCGCCGTCGCGGATCAGGCGGTGGCAGCCGCGCGCGAGCGGGTTGTGGATCGAGCCGGGCAGCGCCATCACCTCGCGGCCGCATTCGCCGGCCAGCCGGGCGGTGATCAGCGCGCCGGAGCGGTGCGCGGCTTCGATCACCAGCGTGCCCAGGCTCAGGCCGGCGAGGATCCGGTTGCGGCTGGGGAAATGCTCGCGGCGCGGGCCGGTGCCGGGCAGGTGTTCGCTGATCACCGCCCCGTGTTCGACGATGCGTGCATGCAGGGCGTTGTTGCTGCGGGGGTAGGGAACGTCCGGACCGGTTCCCAGCACCGCCACTGTGCCGCCGTCCACGGCGAGGGCGGCGTGGTGGGCGGCGGTGTCGATGCCGGCCGCCAGTCCGCTGGCGACGACCAGGCCCTGGACGGCCAGCGCGCGGGCGAACTCGGCGGCATTGTCGCGCCCGCCCGGCGTGGGCGAGCGGCTGCCGACCAGTGCGACCGCCGGCCGCCACAGCAGGCTGGGATCGCCGGCGACGAACAGCGCCAAAGGCGGACTCGGGATGTGCCGGAGCAGCGGCGGATAGTCGGGATCGTGCCAGCCGATGAGGTGGTGGTGCGGCTGGGCCAGCCAGCGGCGGGCGCGCTCGAGGGTTGCCGGTGCCGCCCCGTACAACGCGGCGACCTGCCTGGCGTTCAGTCCGCAGGCGCGCCACAGGCCCACTCCGGCGGCAAGTGCCGCGGCGGGCGCAGCCTGCTCCAGCAATCGTCGGCGCGGCGCGGTGGGGCCGTTGCAGGCGACCAGCCGCAGCAGGGCATCGTTGTCGCGCGCGGAGTCATCGTTGCCGCTGCTGTGGGGCGGGTCGGTCTGCATCCGGCCAGCATCCGCCGCATACGACGACGGCACCCTCGGGTGCCGTCATGGATCGCTGTAGGGAAATCCCGGTCCGACGGGTCAGTACGGGGCGTCGGGGTGCTTGAGCTCGTGACCGACCTGGACCGGACGGATGCCTTCCATCACCAGCGCGTAGCTGACCTTGTCGAACGTGCGGAACACCATCAGGTGGCCGGCGAATTCGTCCGGCAGGCGCACCCGGCTGTTGCGGCCGAAGGTGTCGTCGCTGCGATCCCAGCCGCCGCTGCTGGCCATGCGGTCGGGAACCTCGCTGCCGACCCGCCAGCTCGAGAACACGGTGCCGTTGTCGATGCCGTCGCGGGCGCCGACCGACAGCGCGACCACGTCACGCGGGCCGCCGGTGCGCAGCATGTCGGTCACCGCGATGACGCGGGCGCGGCCGTAGTCCAGCTGCTGGCGCGGCGGATGCGGGAAGAACTGCAGGTCGTAGGGCTGGGCCTGGACCGGGATCAGGCGATCGCCGATCCGGACCTCGCGGCCGCTGTCGTCCAGCAGCAGCGTGGACGCCTCGATACCCCCCACTTCACCGCGGGTGATCGTGCCGGTCGCCAGCTGCATCAACTCGTAGCCGAGCACTTCCTGGCCGTTGTCGGGAGTCACCGCGTTGGTCCAGAAACGCTCGAAATCGGCCGAGCGGCGGCCGCGGTTGTCGAGCTCCTGGGCATCGAAGATGTCGCAGCAGACGGTGCGGTCCAGGCGGGTGTAGCGCTGGGTCGGACGCACCACCGCGTAACGCTGGCCGGGCACCGCATTGGCGAGACCCTTGACGTAGGCGAGCTGCCCCTTGGCGCTGCGCAGGCGGTCTTCTTCGAGGCCGACCACATGGGGCAGGCTGTCGATCTTGTCGACCACGCGCAGGTCCTTCAGGAACGGTTCGACCTGCGCCAGCGGCACGCCCGTCACCGGCGCTTCCGCACGCGGGCCGGCGGTCGCGGTGACCCGGTTCAGGTAGGCCAGCGACAGCACGTCGCCCGGATAGATCAGGTGCGGGTTCTGGATCTGCGGGTTGGCCTGCCAGATCTCCGGCCACAGCCAGGGCTTCTCAAGGAACGTCCCGGCGATGTCCCACAAGGTGTCACCCTTCTTCACCACATAGGTGTCGGGATGGTCGCCACGGATTCCGGCGGCCATCGCAAAGGTGGCAATCGTCAACAGCGCAGCGGTCATCACCGTGCGGATCGGCTTCAACATAATTGGATTACCTGATTCCCCGTGCAGGTGCGCCCGGACGTCATAAAGCGACGCGGGCAGGGCACTATAGACCAGAAGAACGGTGCCATTGCAAGCAATTGGCACGCCGGACGACGTTATACTGCGCCGGTATCTTGTGGATGTGATCCACGCCCCCATTTCAGAGCCATGGCCCAGTTACCCATCCTCGAGTTCCCCGATCCGCGCCTGCGGACCGTCGCGGTGGACGTCGATCCGGCCCGGATCGCGTCGGCGGAATTCCAGCAGCTGCTCGATGACATGTTCGAGACCATGTACGACGCGCCCGGCATCGGGCTGGCGGCCAGCCAGGTCGATGTGCATCAGCGCTTCATGGTGATCGACGTGTCCGACGAGCACGACGCGCCGATGGTGTTCATCAATCCGGAGATCCTCGCCCGCGATGGCGAGCAGGTCTACCAGGAGGGTTGCCTGTCGGTGCCCGGCATCTTCGCCGACGTGACCCGCGCCAATGCAATTACGGTGAAGGCGATCGGCCGCGACGGCCAGCCGTTCGAGCTGCAGGCCGAAGGCCTGCTGGCGGTCTGCATCCAGCACGAGATGGATCACCTGCTGGGCAAGCTGTTCGTCGACGACCTCTCGCCGCTCAAGCGCGAGATGGTGCGCAAGAAGCTCGCCAAGGCCCGCCGCAACGCCGCCTAGGCATCGCGGGCCGCCCGGTGCAGCGAGCCGGTTGATGGGTCCGGTCGGCACCATGGTTTCGACCGTGGGCCGGCGGGCATCGCAATGCCGGCTGTAAGATGGCGCGATGAGAATTGTCTTTGCCGGTACTCCGGATTTCGCCGTGCCCAGCCTGCGCGCGGCAGCGCAGCGCAATGAAGTGGTCGCCGTGTACACCCAGCCCGACCGGCCTGCCGGTCGGGGCCGCGGACTGACGCCGTCGCCGGTCAAGCGCGAGGCACTGGAACGCGGGATCGAGGTGGTGCAGCCGGAGAACTTCAAATCGGCGGCTGCACGCGAGGCGCTGGCCGCGTACAAGCCCGACCTGTTGGTGGTGGTGGCCTACGGGCTGATCCTGCCGCAGACGGTACTCGACATCCCCACCCAGGGTTGCTGGAACGTGCATGCGTCCCTGCTGCCGCGCTGGCGCGGGGCGGCGCCGATCCAGCGCGCGATCCAGGCCAACGATGCGCAGACCGGTGTGTGCCTGATGAAGATGGAGAAAGGGCTGGACACCGGCCCGGTGCTGCTGTCGCAGGCGCTGGATATCGGCAGCGAGGAAACCGGCGGCCAGTTGCACGACCGTTTGGCGGCGCTGGGGGCGCAGGTACTGGCCGATGGGCTTGGACTGCTGCGCGCCGGCATCCGCCCGATACCGCAGCCGCAGCCGGAGGATGGCGTGACCTACGCGCACAAGCTCGACAAGGCCGAGGCCCGGTTGGACTGGTCGCGGCCGGCGGGCGAGCTGGCCAACAAGGTGCGCGCCTTCAATCCGTGGCCGATGGCCGAGGCGCAGGTCGCCGGCGAGCGGTTGCGGCTGCACGCGGCGGTGGCATTGCCGCTGTCGCACGAGGCCGCGCCGGGAACCGTGCTGGCCGCGGGCCGTGAGGGTCTGGATATCGCCTGCGGCGAAGGTGCCCTGCGCATCCGGGTGCTGCAGCGTGACGGCGGCAAGGCGATCACGGCTGCCGATTACCTCAACGGCCGGCGGGACCTGTTGGCCGGGGCCTGATCACGGGGCTCTGGTCACGCCAGCGATCGCGCTCAGACCGCTTCGGCGCGGACCAGCCACAGCTCGCCGCGGCGGTCGCGCGGCAGTCCGTTGAGCAGCGCAAACCAGGGCGCCAGCAGGCGGACACCCCAGCCGAGCCTGCGCACGCGACGGAACGGGCTGGACACCGCGCGCTCGGTGCGGATCGCGAACCCCGCTTCCCGCAGCGCCTGTTCCAGCACCCACGGACTCAGCGGCGTGATGTGGCCTTGTTCTCGGTAGTCGATATCGCGGAACCACTGGAACTGTCCGCTGCGCAGGAACAGCGCCTGCGACACCGGATTGGCGATGTTCGGGGTCGACAGCACCAGTTGGCCGCCCACCGGCAGCAGCGCGCGGATCTGCCGCAGGACCTGGCGCGGATTTTCCAGGTGCTCGATGATCTCCAGCGCCATCACCGCATCGAAGCCGCGCGGCCATTGCGCCGCGAACGCGCTGTTGAGGTCGGCGGCCACGAACGGCACGTGCGCGGGCTTGAAGCTTTCGGCGAACAGATCGCTGGCGGTGATATCGAAGCCCAGGTCCGACAGCCGCAGCGACATCGCGCCACTGCCGGCGCCGAACTCCAGCACCCGCGCGCCGCTGGGAACCGCAGCGCCGAGCATTCCCGCCGCGGCCTCGTGCAGACCGGGCGCCGCGTAGATCGGCAGGCCCTTGTACTCGCGCATGCGGCGTCCGTCGAAACCGGTACGGAAGTTGTCGGCGCGGGCGGTGGCCTGATCGTCGAGCGGATTGAGCGGAACAGGCATCGATGTTGACCGGAACGGGCCACAAGCCCGGAGCTTGCGAGTCTACCGGCCTGTGGAAAAGGCGAGGCTTAGCAGTCCGATGCCCGATCGCCCGCGACTGGCGGACAATGCGGCGATGAAACCCATCACTCCCGGAACCCCGTCCCGTGTCGCCGCCGCGCGCGTGCTTGACGCGGTGTTGCACCACGGCCGCTCGTTGAAGGCGGAACTGGGCATCGCCCAGCAGGCACTGCCGGATCCGCGCGACCGCGCGCTGGTGGAGGCGATCTGCCTGGCGGTATTGCGCCAGCCGGGCCGGTTCGACGCGGCGCTGGCGGCGTGGTTGCCGCGGCCGCTGGCGCGGCGCGACCGCGAGTTGCGTGCCTTGCTGCTGGCCGGCTTCGCCCAGCTCGATCCGCTTGGCCTGCCCGCGCACGCGGCGGTGGCGGCGACGGTGGAAGCCGCACGCGCACTGGGTCGCGACCATCAGGCGGGCATGGTCAACGCGCTGTTGCGGCGTGCACTGCGCGAAGGGCTGCCCGCCTCGCCGCCGCATTCGCACTGGCCGGCGTGGTTGCGCGAACGGATCGAGCAGGACTGGCCGCAACACTGGGCCGCGATCCTGGAGGCCAGCGAGCACTCCCCGCCGATGTGGCTGCGGGTCAACCGCCAGGTGCAAACGCGCGATGCCTATCGCATCGAGCTGGAGGCGATCGGCCTGCACGCGGAGGCCGTCGAAGGCTCGGACGATGCGCTGCTGCTGGTCGAGCCGGTGCCGGTCGCGGGTCTGCCGGGGTTTGCCGAGGGCGCGGTTTCGGTGCAGGACGGCGCGGCCCAGCTGGTCGTCGACGCGGTGGCCGCGCCGCCCGGCGCGCGCGTGCTGGACGCCTGCGCCGCGCCGGGCGGCAAGGCCGCGCACCTGCTGGAGCGCGATCCCTCGCTGAGGCTGACCGCGCTGGATATCGACGCCCGTCGCGTGCGCCACGTGCAGGCCACCTTCGACCGGTTGCACCTGGGCGACGACGCGGTCCTGCTCGCCGCCGATGCGAGCGAGCCGACGGCATGGTGGGATGGTGTGCCGTTCGACGCGATCCTGCTGGACGCGCCGTGCTCGGCCACCGGGATCATCCGTCGTCAGCCCGATGTGCTGCTGCACCGGCGCGAGTCCGACCTGGTCACGTTGGCGGCGACCCAGTCGCGGCTGCTCGATGCACTCTGGTCGACGCTCGCGCCGGATGGCGTGCTGGTGTATGCGACCTGCTCGATCCTGAAAGCAGAGAACGGGACGCAGGTGGCCGCGTTTCTCGCCCGCACCGCCGATGCGCTCGCCGAACCGCTGGACGAACGCTTCGGCCACGCCGTGATCGTCGGTGGCACGGCCACCGCCCGTCAGCGCCTGCCGGGCGAGGACGGGATGGACGGGTTCTTCTATGCGCGCCTGCGCAAGGTGGCCGGCCGGTAGCTGGCGCTTGGCTGACGTGGGCCGGGCCCGGTGCGCGGAGGCGAAACCGCTACGGGGCGTCCGCGAAACCCTGCGTGAGGTCCGGCAATGGCCGCTGGGCGAATTCCGCCAGGTGCCGGTCCAGTCCCTGCGGGCTGCGTATGCGCCCGGTGGCGTGGGTGTCGGCCAGCAAGGCGTCGTTCGG
>DASTUE010000125.1:0-5981 GCA_035759805.1 Lysobacter sp.
GCCAGCGAGTTGATCAGGCCGATGTTCGGGCCTTCCGGGGTCTCGATGGTGCAGACCCGGCCGTAATGGGTCGGGTGCACGTCGCGCACCTCGAAGCCGGCGCGTTCACGGGTCAGGCCGCCCGGGCCGAGCGCCGACACGCGGCGCTTGTGGGTGACCTCGGACAGCGGGTTGTTCTGGTCCATGAACTGCGACAGCTGCGAAGAGCCGAAGAACTCCTTCACCGCGGCCGCGACCGGCTTGGCGTTGATCAGCTCCTGCGGGGTCAGGCCATCGGCCTCGGCCATGGTCAGGCGCTCGCGCACCGCGCGCTCCACCCGCACCAGGCCGACCCGGAACACGTTCTCGGCCATTTCGCCGACGCTGCGCACGCGGCGGTTGCCGAGGTGGTCGATGTCGTCGACGGTGCCGCGGCCGTTGCGGATCTCGGTCAGCACCTTGATCACGTCGAGGATGTCGGAGCCGTCGCCCAGTTCGCCGCGCAGGCGCGCGGACTCCTCGTCCTTGCGCTCGCCGAAGTACTTGGCGTCGTACAGCACCGACGCGCCGGTGGTTTCCTTGCGGCCGATGCGCCGGTTGAACTTCATCCGGCCCACGCCCGACAGGTCGTAGCGCTCGAAGGTGAAGAACAGGTTGTGGAACAGGTTCTGCGCGGCGTCCTTGGTCGGCGGCTCGCCGGGACGCATCATCCGGTAGATCTCGACCAGCGCCTCAAGCTGGGTCTTGGTCGAGTCGATGCGCAGGGTATTGGACAGGTACGCGCCGCGGTCCAGGTCGTTGACCCAGATGGTGCCGACGGCCTCGATCCCGGCCTTGCGGAACGCCTCCAGGTGCTCCTCGGTGATCTCGTCGTTGGCGGCCGCCAGCAGCTCGCCGGTGGACGGGTCGATCACGTCGTGCGAGAGGATGCGGGTGACCAGGTACTCGTCGGGCACGGCCAGGGCCTCGACGCCGGCCTGCTCGAGCTGCTTGATGTGGCGCGCGGTGATGCGCTTGCCGGCCTCGACGATGACCTTGTCGCCGTCGGCCAGGTCGAAGCCCAGGGTTTCGCCGCGCAGGCGCTCGGCGACCAGTTCGAGCTGCACGCCCTCCTTCGGGTCGATGTGGAAGGTGTTGATCTCGAAGAACTCGTTGAGCATTTCCTCGTTGTTGTAGCCCAGCGCGCGCAGCAGCACGCTGACCGGCAGCTTGCGGCGGCGGTCGATGCGGGTGAACAGCGCGTCCTTCGGGTCGAACTCGAAGTCCAGCCAGGAACCGCGGTAGGGGATGATGCGGGCGCTGTACAGCAGCTTGCCCGAGGAGTGGGTCTTGCCGCGGTCGTGGTCGAAGAACACGCCCGGCGAACGGTGCAGCTGGGAGACGATGACGCGCTCGGTGCCGTTGACGATGAAGGTGCCGTTGCCGGTCATGAGCGGGATCTCGCACATGTAGACCTCCTGCTCCTTCACGTACTTGATCGCCTTGCTCGACGACTCGCGGTCGTAGATCACCAGGCGCACGGTCACCCGCAGCGGGGCGCCGTAGCTGAGCCCGCGGTTGCGGCATTCGCGCTCGTCGAAGCCCGGCTCCCCCAGTTTGTAGCCGACGTACTCCAGCGCGGCGTAGCCGTTGTAGCTGACGATCGGGAACACCGACTTCAGCGCCGCATGCAGACCGCGATCGGCGCGCTGCGCCGGCTCGACGTCCTGCTGCAGGAATTCGCGGTACGAATCGACCTGGATCGCCAGCAGGAAGGGCACTTCCAGGATGGACCGGCTCTTGCCGAAGTCCTTGCGGATGCGCTTCTTCTCGGTGAACGAATAGCCGTCGTTGCGTGCCATCTGGGTCGACTTGGGAGTGGAAGCCGTGGTCATGGGGTTGCCGCCTCGCTTGGATCTTGCTGGGGATATCTGAATCGCCAGTCGGGAGTCGCTGGTATTGCCGGCACCAGCACGCCCTCTCCCGCTACTTCCGACTGAAGACTCGCTTCATTGTGTTGGCCGTTTCCTGCAACGGCCAAAGGCCGGGGGCTCGCGCCCCCAGCCTTCGTTGCATCGCCATGTCAGCGGCGACGCAAGTACCGCTTACTTCACCTCGACGGTCGCGCCGGCGGCCTCGAGGTCCTTCTTCATCTTTTCCGCTTCTTCCTTCGACACGCCTTCCTTCACGACGCCGCCGGCCTCGGTGAGGTCCTTGGCTTCCTTCAGGCCCAGGCCGGTGATCGCGCGGACCGCCTTGATCACTTCGACCTTCTTGTCGCCGGGCGACTTCAGGATGACGTTGAACTCGGTCTGCTCCTCGACCACCGCTGCGGCGGCGGCCGGACCGGCGGCCATCACGGGGGCGGCGGCGGAGACGCCGAACTTCTCTTCGATGGCCTTCACCAGGTCCATCACTTCCATCAGCGACTTGGTGCTGATGGCGTCGACGATCTGCTCGTTGGACAGGGACATTTCAATTACCTCTGGAAAGTTTGTGGTGGTGTTGGATCAGGCAGTCGCGGCTTCGGCTTCGGCGGGAGCGGCATCGCCGCCCTCCTGCTTGTCGGCCACGGCCTTCACCGCGCGGGCGAACATCGCCGCCGGCTCGGCCAGCACGCGGGCCAGCATCGCCAGGGCCTGCTCGCGGGTCGGCAGCGAAGCCAGCACGTCGACGTGCTCGGCCGGCAGCAGCTTGCCTTCGACCGACACGAGCCGGGCCTTGAGCTTGTCGTTGCCCTTGGCGAACTCCTTGATCAGGCGACCGGCCGCGCCGGGCTCCTCGGTCGAGAACGCGTACAGCAGCGGACCAACGAGTTCATCCTTGATGCACTCGTATTCGGTTCCCGCCACCGCGCGCGAGGCCAGCGTGTTCTTGACGACTCGCAAGTACACACCGGTCTCGCGGGCCTTCTTGCGCATCGCGGTCAGTTGTTCGACCGTGAGGCCCGCGTATTCGGCTGCGACCAGGGAGTGGGCCTTGGCGGCGACCTCTGCCAGCTCGGCGACGACTTCCTGCTTCTGGGTCAGATTGAGAGCCATTGCTCCTCCTGTTTGAACTCCGCCCGCGACTCTCGCCGCTTGCGGTCCGGGTGGTGGCCTCTCCAGACACTTCCAGAGGGGGGCACCATCTACGCAGGGTCGGCCTTGCGGCCGGATTAAGCGGACCCGCTTGCGGAGGCGGCGATTCCCTGCCTTGTCGAGCTTCCGTGCCCGTCGCCTTCGCGCGCTGACCGCGCCTGCGGTCTTTGACGGCTGCCGCCTGTCGTGGTGACCAGGCGACGCCCTCAAAATTTTGGGTAAAGCATCGCGGCTTTCGCCGCTCCAACAATTACTTGAGTGCGAGCGTGGACTGGTCGACGGTGACGCCGGGGCCCATGGTCGAGCTGATCGAGATCTTCTGCAGGTACTGGCCCTTGGCGGTGGCCGGCTTGGCCTTGACCAGGTCGAGCAGCAGCGCCTCCAGGTTTTCCTTGAGCTTGCCCGACTCGAAGTCGGCCTTGCCGATGGTGCAGTGGATGATGCCGGCCTTGTCGGTGCGGTACCGGACCTGGCCGCCCTTGGCGTTCTTGACCGCCTCGGCCGGGTTCGGAGACACGGTGCCGACCTTCGGGTTCGGCATCAGGCCGCGCGGCCCGAGCAGCTGGCCGAGCTTGCCGACCACGCGCATCGCGTCCGGGGTGGCGATCACGACGTCATAGTTGAGGTCGCCGGCCTGCATCTTCTCGGCCAGGTCGTCCATGCCCACCGCTTCGGCACCCGCGGCCAGGGCCTCGTCGGCCTTGGCGCCGGCCGGGGCGAACACCGCCACGCGCACGGTCTTGCCGGTGCCGGCGGGCAGCACGGTCGAACCGCGCACCTGCTGGTCGGACTTCTTGGCGTCGACGCCGAGGCGGACGGCGACGTCCACGGACTCGACGAACTTCACCCTGGAATTGTCGCGGACGAGCTTGATCGCCTCGTCGATGGCGTAGGCCTTGCCGGGGACGATCGGGGTCTGGGCCTTCAGCCGCTTGGTCATCGTGGTCATCGGATCAGCCCTCCACCGTCAAGCCCATGGAACGGGCCGAGCCCGCGATCGTGCGCACCGCCGCGTCCAGGTCGGCCGCGGTCAGGTCGGGTTCCTTCGCCTTGGCGATGTCCTCGAGCTGCTTGCGGGTGACCTTGCCCACCTTCTCGGTGTTCGGGCGCTTGGAACCGGACTGCACGCCCGACGCCTTCTTCAACAGGATCGTCGCCGGCGGCGTCTTGGTGATGAAGGTGAAGGTGCGGTCCGAATACGCGGTGATCACCACCGGAATCGGCAGGCCCGGCTCCAGCTTCTGGGTGGCGGCATTGAACGCCTTGCAGAATTCCATGATGTTCAGGCCGCGCTGGCCGAGGGCGGGGCCCACGGGCGGCGACGGGTTGGCCTGTCCGGCCTTGACCTGCAGCTTGATGTAGCCGACTACCTTCTTTGCCATCTTCTTGCTCCTGCGAGTGCAAACGCCTTTGAGGGCTCCTCGCTGTTGGTGACTGGTAAGTCGCTCGCTGCGCTCGCTGTGAAGTCGGCGGCTGCGCCGCCTGTAAAGGGTCAGTAAATGCGCTGGCCCTTCACTTACTTACAGCGCCCGAAGGGCGCGACTTACCTCTTTACAGCGCACGAAGTGCGCGACTTTACCTGTCCTTACGCCTTCTCCACCTGGCCGAACTCGAGTTCGACCGGTGTGGAACGACCAAAAATCAGCACCGCCACCCGCAGGCGGCTCTTCTCGTAATTGACTTCCTCGACCACGCCGTTGAAGTCGTTGAACGGGCCGTCGACGACGCGGACCATCTGGCCGGCCTCGAACAGCACCTTCGGACGCGGCTTCTCGACGCCTTCCTGGACCCGGTCGAGGATCGCGGCGGCTTCGTCGTCGCGGATCGGCAGCGGCTTGTCGGCGGTGCCGCCGATGAAGCCCATGACCTTGGGGGTTTCCTTGATCAGGTGCCAGCTCTCGTTGTCGATGCGCGGGATGCCGGCCTCGTCGTGGGTCGCGATCTGCACCAGCACGTAGCCGGGGAAGAACTTGCGCTCGGAACGGCGCTTCTGGCCGGAGCGCATCTCCACCACTTCCTCGGTCGGCACCAGCACGTCGCCGAAACGATCCTCCATCTCCAGCCGCTTGATCCGGTCGCGCAGCGCCTGCGCCACCGACTTCTCGAAGCCGGAATAGGCATGGACGACATACCAGCGCATGTTCCCGCGGGTACCGCCGTTGCCTGCATCGTTGTCCTGCGTTTCGGTCACGCCGCCATCTCCGTCCGTCATACCGCCAGCAGCCACTTGACCGCGCCCTGCACGATGACGTCGAACAACGCCAGCAGCAGGGCAATCGCCACCACCATCGCGATCACCACCCAGGTGGTCCGCGTGGCTTCCTGGCGCTTGGGCCACACCACCTTGCGCAGTTCGAACCGCGACTCGGCGAGGAACTCCCGGGTCTGCGCGCCCTTGCGGGTGGTCAGGAACACCAGCACGCCGGCAACCACACCGCCGGCCACCGTGAGCACCCGGGCCACGTTCGGCCACTGGCCTTCGAACCAGTAGAACGCGACCACGCCGCCCACGATCAGCGCCACCGCCAGGGCATACCTGGCGAGGTCGGCTGCGGAAGTCGCGCCCCTGTTTTGCTGTTCGATCCGGCTGTTCAAGTGTGGTCGCTTTCCAGGTGGCACGCCAGGAGGGACTCGAACCCCCAACCTGCGGTTTTGGAGACCGCTGCTCTGCCAATTGAGCTACTGGCGTATCTAAATTGTGTTTGTTCCGTAAAAGGCAACGGCGGCTTGCGCCGCCTTGCCCGTCATCTCGTCGCCCCGTGGGATGCGCTTCAACGCATTCCGCAAGCGGGGCCCGAAATCACTTGACGATCTTGGCCACCACGCCGGCGCCGACGGTGCGGCCGCCCTCGCGGATCGCGAAGCGCAGGCCCTCGTCCATCGCCACCGGGTTGATCAGGGTGACCTTCATCTTCACGTTGTCGCCCGGCATCACCATCTCCA
>DASTUE010000126.1:0-3346 GCA_035759805.1 Lysobacter sp.
ACGCAACCTGCTGTATTTCCGCTTCGCCAACACCTTCCTGGAGCCGGTCTGGAACCGCACCTACGTCGCCAGCGTGCAGATCACCATGGCCGAGAGCTTCGGCGTGCAGGGCCGTGGCAGCTTCTACGAGGAAGTCGGCGCAATCCGCGACGTGGTGCAGAACCACCTGCTGCAGGTCATCGCCTTGCTGGCAATGGATGCACCGGCCGGCAGTGATCCCGACTCGCTGCGCGCCGAGAAGCTGCGCCTGTTCCGCGCCATCCGGCCGCTGGATCTCGGGCATGTCGTGCGCGGGCAGTTCCGCGGATACCGCGATGAGCCGGGCGTCGCTGCCGATTCGCAGGTCGAGACCTTCGCTGCACTGCGCCTGCATATCGATACCTGGCGCTGGACCGGCGTGCCGTTCTATATCCGTGCCGGGAAGCGCCTGCCGATCACCAGCACCCAGGTCGTGGTCGACCTCAAGCGTCCGGCGCTGTCGATCTTCGACGACATTTCGGCGGTGAAGTCGAACTATTTCCGTTTCCGCCTCAGCCCCGAGGTGGTGATCTCCGCCGGTGCGCGGGTCAAGAAGGCCGGCGAGAAGATGCAGGGCGAGAGGGTCGAGCTGATTGCGCGCAGCAGTCCGGACGGAGGCAAGTCGCCGTATGAACAGCTGCTCGGCGATGCGATCCGCGGCGACACTTCACTGTTCACCCGCGACGATTCCGTGGAGGAAGCCTGGCGCGTGGTCGAGCCGGCGCTGGCAGGTTCGCATGCCGGTCACGTAGCACCCATCACGATCTATGAGCCCGGCAGCTGGGGTCCTCCGGCCGCGGCAGACCTCGTGAGCGGCAGCGAGGGATGGCACGACCCCGTGCCCGAAACCAGTCATCCATGCTGACGCGCGGACCGGTCGAACCTGCTCAGCCCCACCCCAATCCGCACCCGCCGCCACGACGAGCCTCTACCATTGGTCCTGACGGAGCACCCCGGAGGACACATGAGCACGACAAAGCAGCTTCACGACCTCGGCCAGAGCCTCTGGCTGGACAACATCTCCCGCGAGATGCTCGACGACGGCACGCTGGCCGGGTACATCCGGGATTTTTCGATCACCGGGCTGACTTCCAACCCGAGCATCTTCAACGAGGCCATCGGCCACGGCGATACCTACGACGACGGCATCCGCGCCAAGACGCGGGCCGGGCAGTCGGGCGAAGCCTTGTTCATGGAGCTCGCGCTGGAAGACCTGCGCCGCGCCGCCGACCTGTTCCATCCCGTGTTCGTCGCCACCGATGGCGTGGATGGCTGGGTGTCGATGGAAGTCTCGCCGCTGCTGGCCGCCGACACCGCCGGCAGCATTGCCGCGGCGCGGCAGATCTTTGACCAGGCAGACCGGCCCAACCTGTACGTCAAGATTCCCGGTACGCCCGAAGGCGTTCCGGCCATCGAGGAGTCGATCTTCGACGGGGTGCCGATCAACGTGACCCTGCTGTTCTCGACCGAGCAGTACCGCGCGGTCGCCGACGCCTACATGCGCGGCATCGAGCGCCGCATCGCCGCCGGGCTGTCGCCGCAGGTGGCCTCGGTCGCGTCCCTGTTCGTCAGCCGGTGGGACCGGGCCGTGGCCGACAAGGTGCCGGCCGACCTGCACAACACGCTCGGCATCGCCGTGGCCCGGCGCACCTATCGCGCGTACCGCGAAATGCTGGCTTCCGAACGCTGGCGCGGACTCGCCGCGCAGGGCGCATTGCCGCAGCGCCTGCTGTGGGCGAGCACCGGCACCAAGGACCCGGACGCCTCCGACACGCTGTATGTCGAAGCGCTGGCGGCACCGGACACGATCGACACCATCCCCGTGAAAACCCTGTACGCGTTTGTCGACCACGGCGTCCTGCGCGGCCCGATGGCCGAGGACGGCGGCGACGCCGAGGCGGTGCTGGCGAAGTTCGAGCAGGCCGGCATCGACCTCGCAGCCTTGGCGACGCAGTTGCAGGTCGATGGCGCGAAGGCCTTCGTCACTTCGTGGCAGGAACTGCTGCACACCATCGCCTCCCGCGGCGAGGCACTGGCCGGAGCGGGCGAAGCGTGATGGCGGATCAAGCCGCACCGATTGCCGTGTCCAGGCTCACCTCGCGCCCGCAATGGCTGGCGCTGCAGCAGCATCTGTCAGCGATAAAACCCCGCCACCTGCGCGAATTGTTTGCCGAAGATCCCCGACGTGGCGAGCGCATGGCTGCCGAGGCCGCCGGCCTGTATCTGGATTTTTCCAAGAACCGGATCGACGACGAGACCCTGCGGTTGCTGTTCGATCTGGCGAAGGCCTGCGGCCTGCGCGAGCGGCGCGACGCGATGTTCAACGGCGAAAAGATCAACGCCACCGAACAGCGCGCCGCGTTGCACGTCGCCTTGCGCGCGCCGGCTGGAAGCAGGATCAACGTCGGCGGCCACAACGTCGTCCCCGACGTGCATGCGGTGCTGGACCGCATGGCCGCCTTTACCGACAGGGTCCGCAGCGGCGAGTGGAAAGGACACACCGGCAAGGCGATCCGGCACGTCGTCAACATCGGCATCGGCGGCTCGGACCTGGGCCCCGTGATGGCCTGCGAGGCGCTGCGTGATTACAGCCAGCGCGACATCGATGTCCGGTTCGTTTCCAACATCGACGGCACCGACTTCATCGAGACCACGCGGGGACTGGACCCTGCCGAGACGTTGTTCGTGGTCTGCTCCAAGACCTTCACCACGCTGGAGACCCTGACCAACGCCCATGCCGCGCGGGCGTGGTGCCTGCAGGCGATGGGCGATGAGGCCGCCATTGCCCGGCACTTTGTCGCGGTGTCCACCAACGCCGAAGGGGTAGCGACGTTCGGCATCGACACCGCGAACATGTTCGGGTTCTGGGACTGGGTCGGCGGGCGCTACTCGATGGATTCGGCGATCGGACTGTCCACGATGCTGGCGATCGGCGCGGAGCACTTCCACGCGATGCTGGCCGGCTTCCATGCCATGGACGAGCACTTCCGCAGCGCGCCGCTGGAACGCAACCTGCCGGTGCTGATGGGCCTGCTGGCGATCTGGAACAACAACTTCCTCGGCGCCGACACCGTCGCGGTGCTGCCGTATGCGCAGTACCTCACGCGCTTTCCCGCCTACCTGCAGCAACTGGCGATGGAGAGCAACGGCAAGCACGTCACCAGCGACGGCAAACCGGTGGATTACCAGACCGGCCCGGTCTACTGGGGCGAGCCGGGCACCAACGGCCAACACTCGTTCTACCAGCTGATCCACCAGGGCACGCGGCTGGTGCCCTGCGATTTCATCGGCTTCTGCCAGCCGCTCAATCCGCTGCCGGTGCGTGGCG
>DASTUE010000127.1:0-23385 GCA_035759805.1 Lysobacter sp.
GGTCGAGCTGATCAACCCGATCGCGATGGACGAAGGCCTGCGTTTCGCGATCCGCGAAGGCGGCCGCACCGTCGGCGCCGGCGTGGTGGCGAAGATCATCAAGTAACAGCGATACCGCGGCTCGTCCGTCCTGGTGGCGGACGCACCGCACGGCGCTTCGAAAGAAGCGCCGATTACCGCGAAATGAGGCGCAGGAAGCACCTCGTGTTCGCCCGACAGGGAAATGTCGCGTGGCAAGGGTCGTCGGAAGTTCCGGTTTGTTCTGGACTGCTTGACGGCGTCATGGCACGCGCTTTATACTTTTCTGTCTGGGCAGGCCGGGTAACCGGCCTGCCTTGTTTTGCTAAAGATTTTCGCATCCGGACAGCGGGTTTCCGGGTGCGGGATGTGTCCATCGGGGTTCGGCGCACCCAGCCGCCGGCCCGTCGCTCTTTAACCAAGGAACACCGTCATGGCGGACCAAAAGATCCGAATTCGGCTGAAGGCATACGATCATCGACTGATCGACCGCTCGGCCAGCGAGATCGTCGAGACAGCCAAGCGGACCGGCGCACAAGTGCGTGGTCCGATTCCGCTGCCGACCAAGATCGAGCGCTTCACCATTCTTACTTCTCCGCACGTCGACAAGGACGCGCGCGACCAGTACGAAACCCGCACGCACAAGCGCGTGCTCGACATCGTCGACCCCAACGACAAGACCGTGGACGCGCTGATGAAGCTCGAGCTCGCGGCGGGCGTCGACGTACAGATCAAGCTGACCTGAGGCGGACATCATGACGACGAAGAAATATTCGTTGGGCATCGTCGGTCGCAAGGCCGGCATGAGCCGGTTCTTCACCGAGGACGGACGCTCCGTGCCGGTGACGCTGATCGAGGCGACCCCGAACCGTATTACCCAGATCAAGAGCGTCGACAGCGACGGCTACAGCGCGGTGCAGGTCACCGTCGGCGTGCGTCGCGCGGCGCTGGTCAACAAGCCCGAGGCGGGTCACCTGGCCAAGGCCAAGGTCGAAGCCGGTCGTGGCCTGTGGGAATTCCGCGTGGCTGACGACAAGCTCGGCGACTTCAATGTGGGCGGCGAGATCAAGGCCGACATTTTCGAAGTTGGCCAGATTGTCGACGTCCAGGGCGTGACCAAGGGCAAGGGCTTCCAGGGCACCGTGAAGCGCTGGAATTTCGCGATGGGCGATGCCACGCACGGTAACTCGCTGTCGCACCGCTCGCCGGGTTCCATCGGCCAGCGGCAGACGCCGGGCCGCGTGTTCCCGGGCAAGAAGATGTCCGGTCACATGGGCTTCGTGCAGCAGAGCACCCAGGGTCTTGAAGTGGTCAAGGTGGACGCCGAGCGCGGCCTGATCGCCATCAAGGGCGCGGTGCCGGGCGCGCCGGGCGGCGACGTGATCGTCCGTCCGACGACGAAGGGAGTATGACGATGGAACTTGCCATCAATAACAGCAGCAAGACGCTGGCGGTATCCGACGAGATCTTCGGCCGCGAGTTCAGCGAGGATCTGGTTCACCAGGTTGTCGTTGCCTATCGCAACGCCGGTCGCGCGGGCACCAAGGCGCAGAAGACCCGCGCCGAAGTCGCCGGCACCACCAAGAAGTCGAAGAAGCAGAAGGGCGGTGGCGCTCGCCACGGTGCACTGACGGCTCCGATCTTCCGTGGCGGTGGCGTGACGTTCGCGGCCAAGCCGCGCAGCTTCGCGCAGAAGGTGAACCGCAAGATGTACCGCGCCGCGATGGCGGCGATCCTGTCCGAGCTCAATCGCCAGGGCCGCATCACGGTCGTGGAGACGCTGGAACTGGATTCGCCGAAGACCTCGGGCATGGTCGCCATGCTCAAGAGCCTGGACGCCGGTCGTCGCCCGTTGCTGGTCACCGAGGACGCCACCGAGAACCTGTACCTCTCGGCGCGCAACTTGCCGTATGTCGAAGTCCGTGACGTGCAGGGCCTGGATCCGGTCGCGCTGGTTGGCGCCGACTCGGTCGTGGTCACCGCCGACGCGATCAAGAAGATCGAGGAGTGGCTGGCATGAACGACGCCAAGCTCTACAACGTGATCCGTGCGCCGCGTGTGTCCGAGAAGACCGCGCGCCTGCAGGAAGTTTCCAATCAATACGTCTTCGAAGTAGCGACGACGGCAACCAAGGCCGACATCAAGGTTGCAGTCGAGAAGCTCTTCGACGTCAAGGTCGAGGCGGTCAACGTGCTCAACGTGAAGGGCAAAGCAAAAGCCTTCAAGTTCCGCATGGGCCGTCGCCCCGACTGGCGCAAGGCGTACGTGACGCTGGCCGATGGCCAGTCGATCGACGTGATGGCCAAGGCTTGAGGATCGACCCATGGCATTGATGACATTCAAACCCACTTCGCCCGGTCGCCGTTCGGCGGTCCGCGTGGTGACGCCCGATTTGCACAAGGGCGCGCCGCACGCTCCGTTGCTTGAGCCGCAGAGCCGGACCGGTGGCCGTAACCACCACGGCCGCATCACCACACGTCATATCGGTGGTGGCCACAAGCAGCACTACCGCATCATCGATTTCAAGCGCAACAAGGAAGGCATTCCGGCGCGCGTGGAGCGGATCGAATACGATCCCAACCGCACCGCCCACATCGCCCTGCTGTGCTACGTCGATGGTGAGCGTCGCTACATCATCGCTCCCAAGGGCCTGAAGGCCGGTGACCAGGTGATCGCGGGCCGTGACGCCCCGATCCGCACCGGCAACACCCTGCCGCTGACCAATATCCCGGTCGGTTCCACCGTGCATTGCATCGAGATGAAGCCGGGCAAGGGCGCGCAGATCGCCCGCGCCGCCGGTGCCGGTGTGCAGCTGGTGGCACGCGAGCAGGGCTACGCCACGCTGCGCCTCCGCTCCGGCGAAATGCGCAAGGTGCCTGTCGAGTGCCGCGCCACCATCGGTGAGGTCGGCAATGACGAGCACAGCCTGCAGAAGCTCGGCAAGGCCGGCGCGAAGCGCTGGCTGGGCATCAAGCCGACCGTTCGCGGCGCGGCGATGAACCCGGTCGATCACCCGCACGGTGGTGGTGAGGCCAAGGCTGGCCAGGGCAACCCGCATCCGGTCACCCCGTGGGGTGTCCCGACCAAGGGTTACAAGACGCGGCACAACAAGCGTACGCAGCAGTTCATCGTTCGCGATCGCAGGAGCTAATCGGCAATGGCACGTTCACTGAAAAAAGGCCCGTTCGTCGACCACCATCTGATCAAGAAGGTGGAGGCTGCGGCCAACAACAAGCGCCCGATCAAGACCTGGTCGCGTCGTTCGATGGTGTTGCCGGAGATGGTGGGTTACACCATCGCCGTGCACAACGGTCGCAACCACATCCCGGTGCTGGTCAACGAGAACATGGTTGGCCACAAGCTCGGCGAATTCGCCCTGACGCGGACCTTCAAGGGTCACGTCGGCGACAAGAAGAGCCGATAAGGAGATGACCATGGAAGCTAAAGCCATCCTGCGCAGCGCGCGCATCTCCGCCCAGAAGGTTCGCCTGGTTGCAGACCAGGTGCGGGGCCTGACCGCCGAACGCGCTGTCAACCTCCTCAAGTTCTCCGACAAGAAGGCTGCCGATCTGGTCCGCAAGGTCCTGGAATCGGCGATCGCGAATGCCGAGAACAACCAGGGTGCCGACATCGACGAGCTCAAGGTCACGACGATCATGGTTGACGAAGGTCCGACGCTCAAGCGCTTCATGGCGCGGGCGAAGGGTCGCGGCACCCGCATTCTCAAGCGCACCAGCCACATCACTGTGGTCGTGGGCGCCGGCAAGCAAGGCGGAGTCTGATTATGGGTCACAAAGTTCATCCGACCGGCATCCGTCTGGGCATCTCCAAGGACTGGAATTCCAAGTGGTTTGCCGGCAAGAAGCAGTACGCCGAGTACCTGATCGCCGACCTCAAGGTCCGCGACATGCTGCGCAAGAAGCTCGCGCAGGCAGGCATCTCGAAGATCTTCATCGAGCGTCCGGCCAACAACGCCCGCGTGACGATCCACACCGCCCGTCCGGGCGTGGTGATCGGCAAGCGCGGCGAGGACATCGACAAGCTGCGTAAAGAGGTCAGCGACATGATGGGCGTTCCGGCGCACATCAACGTGACCGAAGTGCGCAAGCCCGAGCTCGATGGTCAGCTCGTCGCCGAGTCGATCGCGCAGCAGCTGGAGCGTCGCATCATGTTCCGCCGCGCCATGAAGCGTGCGGTCGGCAACGCGATGCGCCTGGGTGCCCTGGGTATCAAGGTGAATGTCGGTGGCCGCCTCAACGGTGCTGAAATCGCCCGTTCGGAGTGGTACCGCGAAGGCCGCGTGCCGCTGCACACCCTGCGCGCCGACATCGACTATGGCTTCGCTGAAGCCAAGACGACGTACGGCATCATCGGCGTCAAGGTCTGGGTCTACAAGGGCGAAATCTTCGATTTCTCCCAGGTCGGCCAGGAAAAGCCGGACGACAGCCCGCGCAGTGACCGCGGTGATCGCGGCGACCGTCGCGACCGCTCGCCCCGTCCGCCGCGCGAATCGAGGTAACGGATCATGTTGCAACCAAAGCGAACCAAGTACCGTAAGGTACACAAAGGCCGCAACGACGGCCTGGCATGGAGCGGTAATGCTGTCAGCTTCGGCGAGTTCGGCTTGAAGTCGACCGCCCACGGCCAGATCACCGCACGTCAGATCGAGGCCGCGCGCCGTTCCATCAGCCGTTACGTGAAGCGTGGCGGCAAGATGTGGATCCGCGTGTTCCCCGACAAGCCGATCACCAAGAAGCCGATCGAAGTGCGTATGGGCAAGGGCAAGGGCAACGTGGAGTATTGGGTTGCCCAGATCCAGCCCGGCCGCATGATCTACGAGATCGAAGGCGTGGCAGAGGACGTGGCGCGTGAAGCGTTCCGTCTGGCCGCCGCCAAGCTCTCGGTGACCACCACTTTCGTGACCCGGACGGTGCGGTAATGGAACTCAATAAATTGCGCGAGAAGTCGGTAGGCGAGCTCCAGGCCCACTTGACCGAACTGCACAAGGAGGGCTTCGCCCTTCGCATGCAGAAGGCCACCGGCCAGCTCACCAAGACCCACGAGGCCCGTCGGGTGCGTCGCGAGATCGCTCGCGTCAACACCCTGATCGGACAGGCTCAGGCGAGCCAGTCCGGATCGGGCGAGAAGAAGTAAGGACCCGCCATGACCGACAACAATACAGAGAAGGCGCTGCGCACGGTCGAAGGACGCGTGGTCAGCAACAAGATGGACAAGACCGTCACCGTGCTCGTCGAGCGCCAGGTCAAGCACGCGTTGTACGGCAAGTACATCCGCCGCTCGACCAAGCTGCACGCACACGATGCGGACAACTCCTGCAACGAGGGCGACGTGGTCCGGATCACCGAGATCGCGCCGATGTCGAAAACCAAGAACTGGCGTGTGGTGGAAGTCGTCACCCGCGCGGCCGAATAAGAGGAGGCTGAACCATGATCCAGATGCAAAGCTACCTCACGGTGGCAGACAACTCCGGCGCGAAGGAAGTGATGTGCATCAAGGTGCTCGGCGGCTCCAAGCGCCGTTACGCCGCGATCGGCGACATCATCAAGGTGACCGTCAAGGATGCGATCCCGCGTGGCAAGGTCAAGAAGGGCGACGTCTACGACGCCGTCGTGGTGCGTACCCGCAAGGGTGTGCGCCGTCCGGACGGCTCGCTGATCCGTTTCGACGGCAATGCCGCGGTCCTGCTGAACAGCAAGCAGGAGCCGATCGGCACCCGCATCTTCGGGCCCGTGACCCGTGAACTGCGTTCCGAGAAGTTCATGAAGATCGTCTCGCTCGCCCCAGAAGTGCTCTGAGCGGAGGAATTGACATGAACCGTATCAAGAAGGGCGACCACGTGATCGTCACTGCCGGCAAGGACAAGGGCAAGAAGGGTGATGTGGTGCGAGTGGCCGGCGACAAGGTCCTCGTGTCCAACATCAACATCATCAAGCGCCACACCAAGCCGAATCCGCAGGCCGGCCAGCCTGGCGGCGTGATCGAGCGCGAGGCGCCGATCCATATCTCCAACGTCATGCTGTTCAACCCGGCTTCCGGCAAGGGTGAGCGCATCGGTATCAAGGTGCTGGAGGATGGACGCAAATTGCGTGTGTTCCGCTCCAGCGGTGAGGCGGTCGACGCCTGAGGAATGCTGAAATGACCCGGCTTGAAAAATTTTACAAAGAAGAAGTGGTTCCGTCGCTGACCGAGAAGTTCGGTTACACGAACCCGATGCAGGTGCCGCGTCTGTCCAAGATCACCCTGAACATGGGTGTGGGCGAGGCCGCCACCAACAAGAAGGTGCTGGAGAACGCGGTCGCCGACATGACCAAGATCTGCGGCCAGAAGCCGATCGTGACGAACAGCCGCGTGTCGGTGGCCTCGTTCAAGATCCGTGACGGCTGGCCGATCGGCTGCAAGGTCACCTTGCGTCGCGCCAAGATGTACGAGTTCCTGGATCGCCTGGTCAACGTCTCGCTGCCGCGCGTCCGCGACTTCCGTGGTGTGTCGGCCAAGTCGTTCGATGGCCGTGGCAACTACAACATGGGCATCAAGGAACAGATCATCTTCCCGGAGATCGATTACGACCAGGTCGACGCCTTGCGCGGCATGGACATCGCGATCACCACGACGGCGAAGACCGACGCGGAAGCCCGCGCCCTGCTGGAAGCGTTCCGCTTCCCGTTCCGTAATTAATCAGTAAGACCTCATTCAAGGATCTATCTATGGCTAAGACCTCCATGGTCAACCGCGACTTGAAGCGGGCCAAGCTGGCAGCGAAGTACGCGGTCAAGCGCGCAGAGCTGAAGAAGACCATCGCCAGCCCGACCGCCTCCTACGAGGAAAAGGAAGCGGCGGTGATCAAGCTGCAGAAGCTGCCGCGCGACTCCTCGCCCTCCCGCCAGCGCAACCGCTGTGCCCTGACCGGTCGTTCGCGCGGTGTCTACGCGAAGTTCGGCCTGGGTCGCAACAAGTTGCGCGAAGCGACCATGCGCGGTGACGTGCCGGGTCTTCGCAAGGCCAGCTGGTAAAAAGTGGCAATCGCGGCCGGCAAGTCTGCTAGACTTGCCGGCTCGCAATGTTTCATGCGTTGCTGCCATCCGGTCGCAGCGTCACAACTGAATTCGCAATTGAGCGGATATCGGTGCACTCATCAGGTAATTACACATGAGCATGACTGATCCCATCGCCGATATGTTCGTCCGCATCAGGAATGCGGCGGCGGTCGGCAAGCCCGCGGTGAAGATGCCGTCGTCCAAGATCAAGGTGGCCATCGCCAAGGTCCTGAAGGACGAGGGCTACATCCTGGACGCCACGGTCACCGATATCGGTGGCGGCAAGAACGAGCTCCAGATCCAGTTGAAATACTACGAAGGCAAGCCGGTGATCGAGCAGCTCAAGCGCTTCTCCCGCTCCGGTCTGCGCCAGTACCGCGGCAAGAATGACCTGCCGAAGGTTCTCGGCGGCCTCGGTGTTTCCATCATTTCCACCTCCAAAGGCATCATGACCGATGCGCAGGCGCGCCAGCAGGGCGTCGGCGGCGAAGTCTTGTGCTTCGTGGCTTAAGGGAGTAACGACCATGTCCCGAGTTGCCAAGAAGCCGATCGCCCTCGCCAAGGGCGTGGAGCTGAACATCCAGCCGGAAACCGTGACCGTCAAGGGCCCCAAGGGCACCCTGTCGATCGCCAAGCCGGAGTACATCCAGGTCAAGATCGAAGACGGGCATGCGCTCCTGTCGGCCAATGATCCGGCCCACGTCGCACTGACCGGCACGTTGCGTTCGATCATTGCCAACATGGTCCACGGCGTCTCCGAAGGCTTCGAGCGCAAGCTCGAGCTGGTCGGCGTCGGTTACCGTGCCGCGATGCAGGGCAAGGATCTGAGCCTGTCGCTCGGCTTCTCCCACCCGGTCGTGTTCGCCGCTCCCGAAGGCATCACCATTTCGACCCCCTCCCAGACCGAAGTCGTGGTGCAGGGCGCCGACAAACAGCGTGTCGGTGAAGTGGCTGCCAAGATTCGTGGCTTCCGTCCGCCCGAGCCCTACAAGGGCAAGGGTGTGAAGTACGCCGGCGAGACCATCATTCGCAAGGAAGCCAAGAAGGCCTGATCCCCTTGGGGATTCATCCGGGTTTTCAGCTTCCAAGGACCAGACAATGAACAAGAATATCGCTCGCCTGCGCCGCGCCAAATCGACCCGCGCGCACATCCGCAAACTTGGCGTGCCGCGCCTGACGGTGCTGCGCACCGGCCAGCACCTGTACGCTCAGGTCTTTACCGCCGACGGCTCGCACGTACTGGCCGCCGCTTCGACCACCCAGGCCGAGGTCATGGAAGGTCTGAAGAACGGCAAGAACGCGGACGCCGCCGTCAAGGTCGGCCAGGCAATCGCCGTCAAGGCCAAGGCCGCGGGTATCGAGAAGGTTGCTTTCGACCGCTCCGGCTACCGCTACCACGGCCGGGTCAAGGCATTGGCCGACGCCGCCCGCGAGGGTGGTCTGCAGTTCTAAGCCGGAGGGTGGGGCGATCGCCCCATCCTCACCCCGCCGGCGCGGGTTGCGCCGGGCGCGGTGGCGGGTTCCCGTCCCCGTGATGCATCCGAACGATCCAACAATCATAAGCGGCAGTGCCGCAAATCCTTTTTCCAACTCCAGGTATCAACAAGATGGCTAACGAACGCGATTCGCGGGGGCGTGGCAACCGCGAAGAAATCGATGACGGGATGATCGAGAAACTGATCACCGTCAATCGTGTCAGCAAGACGGTCAAGGGCGGCCGCCAGTTCACCTTCACCGCGTTGACGGTGGTGGGCGACGGCGCCGGCAAGGTCGGTTTCGGTTACGGCAAGGCGCGTGAAGTGCCGATGGCGATCCAGAAGTCGATGGAATATGCCCGCAAGAGCATGCAGAACGTCGATCTGAACAACGGCACTCTGTGGCATTCGGTGAAGTCCGGCCACGGCGCGGCGCATGTGTACATGCAGCCGGCATCGGAAGGTACCGGTGTGATCGCCGGCGGCGCGATGCGCGCGGTACTCGAGGCGGTGGGCGTGAAGGACGTGCTGGCGAAGGCCACCGGTTCGCGCAACCCGATCAACCTCGTCCGCGCGACCTTGCGCGGCCTGTCGGAGATGCATTCGCCGGCCAAGATCGCGGCCAAGCGCGGCAAGAAGGTCGAGGACTTGAACCATGGCTAAGTCGTCTGAAAACAAGAGCGGCACCGTCAAGGTGCGTCTGGTCAAGGGTCTGCGTGGCAGCCAGGGGCGTCACCGTTTGTCGGTGAAGGCACTGGGCCTGCGCAAGATCAATGACGTGCGCGAGCTGAAAGACAGCCCGCAGGTCCGTGGTCTGATCAACACGGTCCATTACCTGGTCCGGGTCGAGGAATAATCATCATGCGTCTCAATACACTGTCCCCCGCAGAGGGTGCCCGCGAAGACCGCAAGCGCGTCGGTCGCGGTATCGGTTCCGGCCTGGGCAAGACCGCGGGTCGCGGTCACAAGGGTTCGTTCGCGCGCTCCGGCAAGGGCAAGATCAAGGCCGGGTTCGAAGGCGGCCAGATGCCGATGCAGATGCGTCTGCCGAAGATCGGCTTCCGCAGCAAGACCAAGAACGACACCGCCGAAGTGATGCTCTACCAGCTGGATCAGCTGGAAGCCGGCGACGTCGATTTCGCCACGCTGCTGGCTGCCAAGCTGGTGTCGACCAAGGCCAAGCGGGCCAAGCTGGTCGTGAAGGGCGAAGTCACCAAGAAGTTCGTGTTCAAGGGCGTGCTTGCCACGGCCGGTGCCAAGGCCGCCATCGAAGCGGCTGGCGGCAAGGTCGAGGAGTAAGTCAGGCATGGCGCGCAGCAACAACGCGATGGCCGGCATGGGCGGCGGGCTCGGCAAGTTCACCGAGCTCCGCCAGCGCCTGATGTTCGTGCTCGGAGCATTGGTCGTCTATCGGATCGGTTGCTACATCCCGGTGCCGGGTGTCAACCCCGAGGCGATGCTGCGGCTGATGGAAAGCCAGCAGGGCACGATCGTGGACATGTTCAACATGTTCTCCGGTGGCGCGCTGGAGCGTTTCAGCCTGTTCGCCCTGAACGTGATGCCCTACATCTCGTCCTCGATCATCATGCAGCTGATGGTGCAGATCCTGCCCAGCATGAAGGCGATCCAGAAGGAGGGCGAGTCCGGCCGGCGCAAGATCAACCAGTGGTCCCGGTTGGGTGCGATTCCGCTGGCGGTGTTCCAGGCATGGGGTATCGCCACGGCGCTGCAGGCCGGTGGCGCCAGCCAGGGCATCCCGGTGGTCTACAGCCCGGGTGCCGGGTTCGTGCTGACGGCGGTGATTTCGTTGACGGCAGGCACCCTGTTCCTGATGTGGCTGGGTGAGCAGGTGACGGAGCGGGGTATCGGCAACGGTGTTTCGCTGATCATCTTCGCCGGTATCGTTGCCGGGCTGCCTTCCGCTTCGTTGAACATGTTCGAGCAGGTCCGCAACGGCGAAATGGGCACGTTGACGGCGATGGCGGTGACGGCGATCGTGCTGGGCTGCACCTTCTTCGTGGTGTTCGTGGAGCGCGGGCAGCGCCGGATCACGGTCAATTACGCGCGCCGACAGGGCGGTCGCAGCGCGTACATGAACCAGTCCTCGTTCCTGCCGCTGAAGCTCAACATGTCGGGCGTGATCCCGCCGATCTTCGCGTCGAGCATCGTGATGTTCCCGGCCACGGCGGCGACCTGGTTCAGCCAGGGCGATTCCTCGTCGTTCATGCTCAAGGTCAGCCAGTGGCTGAATCCGGGCGAGCCGCTGCACATGATCCTGTATGGCGGTCTGATCGCAGGTTTCACGTTCTTCTATACCGCGCTGGTCTTCAATTCGCAGGAAACCGCCGACAACCTCAAGAAGTCGGGCGCCCTGATCCCGGGCATCCGGCCTGGCAAGGCGACCGCCGATTACGTCGACGGCGTGCTGACACGGTTGACCGCGGCAGGTGCGACCTACCTGGTGCTGGTCTGCCTGTTGCCGGAAGTGATGCGTACCCAGATGGGCACGTCGTTCTACTTCGGCGGGACGTCGCTGCTGATTGTGGTGGTCGTGGTGATGGACTTCATTTCGCAGATCCAGGCGCATTTGATGTCGCACCAATACGAAAGCCTGTTGAAGAAGGCGAATCTCAAGGGATCCAGAGGCGGCCTCGCCGGACGCTGACGGGTTCAGGGTCTTCCCGGCAGATGCCGGGAAGACCGGGTCCGGAGCGAATCCGGACGTGACAGGCAGTATCGGAATCCCGGCTTACACACCGGGTTCCAGCAGGGCGACTCGTGCGGTGTCTCGCGCGCGGGTGGATTCGGACCGATCTGCGCGCCAGAGTAGCGCGCGGTGTCGGGGAGGGCGGCTTGACACCGCCAACTCCGGCAGTCCGGATTCGTCGCCGGAGCATGGGCACACTCCCCATGCCGTGGCAGTGTTGTGCCTTTGGCGCGGCACGGCTTCCTATTAACCCGAGACCTTGATAAAATTTCCGATTCACTTTCGAGTGATCCTTTCTGCCGAGTTGTCAGGACTCGGCTGCCAAACCAGTTGGAGATCGCGTTATGGCGCGTATTGCAGGCGTCAACCTGCCTGCCCAGAAGCACGTCTGGGTCGGGTTGCAAAGCATTTACGGCATTGGCCGTACTCGTTCCAGGCAAGTCTGCGAGTCGGCCGGCGTCAACACGTCGACCAAGATTCGCGATTTGTCGGAGCCGGAAGTCGAGCGTTTGCGCGGCGAGATCGGCAAGATCGTCGTCGAAGGCGACCTTCGCCGCGAGATCGGCATGTCGATCAAGCGCCTGATGGACCTGGGTTGCTACCGCGGCCTGCGTCACCGCCGTGGCTTGCCGCTGCGTGGTCAGCGCACCAAGACCAACGCACGTACCCGCAAGGGTCCGCGTCGGGCCATCCGGAAGTAAGGGGTAGATCATGGCCAAGCCAACCGCTGCAAAGACGAAGAAGAAGATCAAGCGCGTCGTCACCGACGGCATCGCCCACGTCCACGCTTCGTTCAACAACACCATCATCACGATCACCGACCGCCAGGGCAATGCGCTGTCGTGGGCGACTTCGGGCGGCGCGGGTTTCCGCGGTTCGCGCAAGTCGACCCCGTTCGCAGCACAGGTCGCTGCCGAGAAGGCCGGCCGTGCCGCGCTCGACTACGGCGTCAAGTCGCTGGAAGTGCGCATCAAGGGCCCGGGTCCGGGTCGGGAGTCCGCCGTTCGTTCGTTGAACAACGTCGGCTACAAGATCATCAACATCATCGACGTAACGCCAATCCCGCATAACGGTTGCCGTCCGCCGAAAAAGCGTCGCGTCTGAGGAGCTGAAGAAGAATGGCTCGTTATATTGGTCCCACCTGCAAGCTTGCCCGTCGCGAAGGCGTCGACCTCGGCCTGAAGTCGGCGTCGCGCGCACTCGATTCCAAGTGCAAGCTCGAGCAGAAACCCGGTCAGCATGGCGCGACGCTTCGTCGTGGCAAGCTGTCCGATTACGCCAACCAGCTCCGTGAGAAGCAGAAGGTCAAGCGCATTTACGGCTTGCTCGAGCGCCAGTTCCGGAACTACTACAAGAAGGCCGCGGCCAAGCGGGGCAATACGGGTGAAATCCTGTTGCAGCTCCTGGAGACGCGCCTCGACAACGTCGTCTACCGCATGGGCTTCGCAGTGACCCGGCCGGCCGCGCGCCAGCTGGTTTCCCACCGCGGCGTCACGGTCAACGGCAAGTCGGTCAATCTGCCTTCGTACCAGGTCAAGGCCGGCGACGCGGTTGCGTTGTCCGAGCGCGCGCAGAAGCAGTTGCGTGTGCAGGAGTCGTTGACGGTGTCGCAGCAGATGGACCTGTCGCCGTCCTGGATCGAGGTCGACAGCAAGAAGTTCGCGGGTGTGTTCAAGGCGGTTCCGGATCGCACCGATCTGCCTGCCGACATCAACGAAGCACTGATCATCGAGCTGTACTCGAAGTAATTCATCTGTTCTTGAGCCTCCGGCCCCCCGGCCGCAGGCTCGCAGGAGACTCCACAACATGACGGTTACCGCCAATCAGGTACTGCGCCCGCGCGGTCCCCAGATCGAACGCCTCACCGGCAACCGCGCCAGGGTAGTGATCGAGCCGCTGGAGCGCGGTTATGGCCACACTCTGGGCAACGCGTTGCGTCGCGTGCTGCTGTCGTCGATTCCGGGTTTTGCGATCACCGAAGTCGAAATCGATGGCGTGCTGCACGAATACACCACGGTCGAAGGTCTGCAGGAGGACGTACTTGAAGTCCTGCTCAACCTCAAGGACGTTGCCGTCCGCATGCACACCGGCGAATCGGCGACCTTGTCGCTGACCAAGCAGGGTCCGGGCATCGTGACGGCGGCCGACATCAAGACCGACCACAACGTCGAGGTCATCAACGGCGAGCACGTGATCGCGCATCTGACCAAGGATGCGGCGCTGAGCATGCGCGTCAAGATCGAGCGCGGTTACGGCTATCAGCCGGCCACCGCGCGACGTCGTCCGGACGAGGAGACCCGCACCATCGGTCGCCTTGTGCTGGACGCCAGCTTCAGCCCGATCCGTCGGGTTGCCTATTCGGTCGAGGCTGCCCGTGTCGAGCAGCGCACCGACCTGGACAAGCTGATCCTCGATATCGAGACCAACGGCACGATCGATGCGGAAGAGGCGGTGCGCACCGCGGCCGAAGTCCTCAGCGATCAGCTGTCGGTGTTCGGTGACTTCACCCAGCGCGAGCGTGGGGCGGCGAAGCCGGCGACCAGCGGAATCGACCCGGTGCTGTTGCGTCCGATCGACGATCTGGAGCTGACGGTGCGTTCGGCCAACTGCCTCAAGGCCGAGAGCATCTACTACGTCGGCGATCTGATCCAGAAGACCGAAGTCGAATTGCTGAAGACGCCGAACCTCGGCAAGAAGTCGCTCACCGAAATCAAGGAAGTGCTTGCCCAGCGCGGCCTTTCCCTCGGCATGAAGCTCGAAAATTGGCCGCCAGCGGGTATTGCCTCGCACGGCATGATGGGCTGAGCCGCGGCTTGCCCGCTGCGCGTACAGACAACCAGGAAACAAGACCATGCGCCACCAGAAATCAGGACGCAAATTCAACCGTACCAGTGCCCATCGCGATGCGATGTTCACCAATATGGCCGCGTCGCTCATCAAGCACGGAGCCATCCGTACCACCCTGCCGAAAGCCAAGGAGCTGCGCCGCGTTGCGGAACCGCTGATCACCCTGGCCAAGACGGATGGCGTCGCCAACCGTCGCCTCGCCTTCTCGCGCCTGCGCGACAAGGAAGCGGTGGGTACGCTGTTCGTCGAACTGGGCCCGCGTTACAACGCGCGTCCGGGCGGCTACCTGCGCATCCTCAAGTGCGGTTTCCGCGCTGGAGACAATGCGCCGATGGCCTACGTCGAGCTGGTCGATCGTCCGCAGGCTGTCGCGGAGTAAAGATCGACGAATTGGTGGGGCGGCCGCAAGGCATGCACCATCGATGACGCATCAACCCCGGCCCGGTGCCGGGGTTTTTGCGTTGGTGGGATGCGCGCCGAATGCGAGTCCCGTCCGGGGTGGCGTAGAAGCCGCCTGCGCGTTGTTGTCTCGTTTCGCGCTTTGCATGGCGGGCGCGAGCCCGTATCGTGTCGGCCCATGAACCCCTCCCGAAAATCTGCCGCGTCCTTCCGTCGCCGTTTCCTGCTCGGCTTTCTCGCCTGCGCCGGATTGATCGGCTACGCCCTGTATACGCAGTTCCACGGTGGCCTGCTCCCGTGTCCGCTGTGCATCTTCCAGCGGGTCGCGTTTGCCGCGCTCGGAGTGGTTTTCCTTGTGGGTGGCCTGCATGCGCCGAAGCGGGTGGCGGGTCAGCGTGTCTACGCGGCGCTTGCCGTGGTGGCATCGATCGTGGGAATCGCGATCGCAGGCAACCACGTGCGCCTGCAACACCTTCCCGCCGACCAGGTGCCGGCCTGCGGCCCGGGTCTGGACTACATGCTGGATGCGATGCCGCTCACCGGCGTGATACGCAAGGTGATGACCGGTTCGGGCGAGTGCGCCAATGTCGACTGGTCGCTGCTGGGATTGTCGATGCCGACGTGGAGCCTGCTGTGGTTCATCGTGCTGGCTGGCTGGGCGGTTTACGCAGGGTTCCGCCGGCACTGAGGGTTCGTGACAGGCGGGGACGCCATGCATTGCAAGACGCGGCGGCGAAGTGGATGATGGATTGCTGCTTCGCAACAAAATCAAGTGTCCGACATGCCCAGCGCCGACCGTAACCTGCATCCCGTCAACCTGCCTGCCAACTGGCATCCCGCGTCCTGGCGCGGCTTTACCGCGCTGCAGTTGCCGCGCTATGACGATGCCGACGAGCTCGCCGGCGTGCTGCAGGAGCTGCGCGCGCTGCCGCCGCTGGTCACGTCCTGGGAGATCCTCGCGCTCAAGCAGCAACTGGCCGATGCGCAGGAGGGCAAGTGTTTCCTGCTGCAGGGCGGGGACTGCGCCGAGACGTTCGATGCCTGCTCCTCCGAGGTGATTTCCAACCGGCTCAAGGTGCTGCTGCAGATGAGCCTTGTGCTGGTGCACGGGCTGCGCAAGCCGGTTGTGCGGGTCGGGCGGTTTGCCGGCCAGTACGCGAAGCCGCGTTCGGCCGATACCGAAACCATCGACGGGGTGACGGTGCCGAGCTACCGCGGTGACATGGTCAACGCGCCGGAATTCAATGCCGCTGCACGCCGGCCCGACCCGCGCCGCATGGTCAAGGCGCATGCGCGCTCGGCGATGACGATGAACTTCGTGCGGGCGCTGATCGATGGCGGGTTCGCCGACCTGCGGCATCCCGAGTACTGGAACCTGGATTGGGTCGGGCACTCCCCGCTGGCGGTGGAGTATCGCCAGATGGTGGATTCGATCGGCGGCGCGGTGCGCTTCATGGAGACGCTGTCGGGCGGGTCGGTGAGGAACCTCGACCGGGTCGATTTCTACACCTCGCACGAAGCCCTGCTGCTGCCGTACGAGGAGTCATTGACCCGGCAGGTGCCGCGTCACTGGGGCTGGTTCAACCTCAGCACCCACTACCCGTGGATCGGCATGCGCACCGCGGCGATCGACGGGGCCCATGTCGAGTACTTCCGCGGGATCCGCAATCCGATCGCGTTGAAGGTCGGTCCTTCGGTCACGCCGGACCAGTTGCTGCGGGTGGTCGACGTGCTCAATCCGGAGGACGAGCCGGGCCGGTTGACCCTGATCCATCGCATGGGTGCCGCGCAGGTCGCGGAGAAGCTGCCCCCATTGCTGAACGCGATGCGCCGGGACGGGCGCCGCGTGCTGTGGGTGTGCGATCCGATGCACGGCAATACCGAGGGGACCGCGAACGGCTACAAGACCCGCCGCTTCGCCAACATCGGCAGCGAGCTGGAGCAGGCGTTCGAGCTGCACGCGGCGGCCGGTACGCGCCTGGGTGGCGTGCACCTGGAGCTGACCGGCGAGGACGTCACCGAATGTCTGGGCGGCGCACGCGGCCTGACCGAGGTGGATCTGGAGCGCGCCTACCGTTCCACCGTCGATCCGCGGCTGAACTACGAACAGGCGCTGGAAGTGGCGATGCTGATCGTGCGCAAGCAGGCCCAGTTGACGGCGGCAAGCTAGCGCCGCCCATCCGGTATTCCGTAGCGGGAATGTGGCCGGTCTGATGACGGGCAGCAGCCGTAAACAGCGTCAGGTCCAGGGCGCGGCCACCGTCATCGACGTCTGACAATTCCTCCGCCCACCGCGCCAATGAAAAATGCCCGCAACCTCCCAGTTGCGGGCATTGTCTTTTTCCGGTCCGCCGCGGCGCTCGGGCCGCGGGGTCCGTATCGACGCTTCAGCTGCTGGAGCGGCTGGCGCGCTTGCGGTCGGTCTCGGTCAGGTGCTTCTTGCGCAGGCGGATTTCCTTCGGCGTGACTTCCACCAGTTCATCGTCCTCGATGAAATCCAGCGCCTGTTCCAGCGTGAACTTGATCGCCGGGGTCAGCTTGATCGCATCGTCCTTGCCCGAGGCGCGCATGTTGGTCAGCGGCTTGGTCTTGATCGCGTTGACGGTCAGGTCGTTGTCCTTGGAGTGGATGCCGATCAGCTGGCCTTCGTAGACGTTGTCGCCTTCGGCGGCGAACAGCTTGCCGCGCTCTTCCAGCGGCCCCAGCGAGTAGGCGGGGGTGGCGCCGGCGGAGTTGGCGATCATCACGCCGTTGGGGCGCTTGGCGATCGCGCCGACTTCGCGCGGGCCGTAATGATCGAACACGTGGAACAGCAGGCCGGTGCCCTGGGTCAGGGTCTTGAACTCGTTCTGGAAGCCGATCAGGCCTCGGGCCGGGATCATGTAATCCAGGCGCACGCGCCCCTTGCCGTCGGACTCCATGTTCTTCAGCTGGCCCTTGCGGATGCCCAGCTTCTCCATGACGCCGCCCTGGTGCTGCTCCTCGATGTCGACCACCAGTTGCTCGACCGGCTCCATCATCTGGCCGTCGATCTCCTTGATGATGACTTCCGGGCGCGACACCGCCAGCTCGAAGCCTTCGCGGCGCATGGTCTCGATCAGCACCGACAGGTGCAGCTCGCCGCGGCCGGAGACGAGGAACTTGTCCGGATCGGAACCCTCCTCGACCTTCAGCGCGACGTTGTGCAGGGTCTCGCGCTCCAGCCGCTCGCGGATCTGGCGGCTGGTGATGAACTTGCCGCCGCTGAAGTCCTTGCGGCCTGCGAACGGCGAGTTGTTGACCTGGAAGGTCATGCTGATGGTCGGCTCGTCCACGGTCAGTGGCGGCAGGGCCTCCGGCGCCTCCACCGCGCACAGGGTGTCGGAGATGCTCAGGCCCTGGACGCCGGAAATGGCGACGATGTCACCGGCCTCGGCCTCCTCGACCTCGACCCGCTCCAGGCCCATGAAGCCGAGCACCTGCAGCACCTTGGCCTGACGCTTCTTGCCTTCACGGTCGATGACGGTGATCGGCATGTTGGTGCGGACCTTGCCGCGCTGGATGCGGCCGACGCCGATCAGGCCGACGAAGCTGTTGTAGTCCAGCTGGCTGATGCGCATCTGGAACGGGCCGTCGGGATCGACGTCCGGCGGCGATACGTGCTGCATGATCGCTTCGTACAGCGGGGTCATGTCGCCGCCGCGGACGCTGTCGTCAAGGCCGGCGTAACCGTGCAGCGCCGAGGCGTAGACGATCGGGAAGTCGAGCTGCTCGTTGGTGGCGCCGAGCTTGTCGAACAGGTCGAACACCTGGTCGATCACCCAGTCCGGGCGCGCGCCGGGGCGGTCGATCTTGTTGACCACCACGATCGGCTTGAAGCCCATCGCGAACGCCTTCTGGGTCACGAAGCGGGTCTGCGGCATCGGGCCGTCCATCGCATCGACCAGGATCAGCACCGAGTCGACCATCGACAGCACGCGCTCGACCTCGCCGCCGAAGTCGGCGTGTCCCGGGGTGTCGACGATGTTGATGCGGTTGCCCTGCCAGGTGATGGCGGTGTTCTTGGACAGGATCGTGATGCCACGTTCCTTTTCCTGGTCGTTGCTGTCCATCACGCGCTCGGCCAGGACCGTGCGTTCGGACAGGGTGCCGGAGTGCTTGAGCAGGCAATCAACGAGGGTGGTCTTGCCGTGGTCGACATGGGCGACGATGGCGATATTGCGCAGGCGTTCGATGGACATGGGGTAGAGCGGCGCGGGCGCTGCTTTCATAAGGAAGTCAGCCAGTATATAGGGTCGCTACGTCTGCGCGGGGCTCGGCTCATCCTGGGTTAAACTTGCGGGTCTGGCGTTCATCCAACGCACCCCACAACTCCGGAGCAGATTCCATGAGCCTGATCGCCACTTTCGACACCGACCGCGGCCCGATCCGCGTAGAACTCGCCGCCGACAAGGCACCGCTGACGGTTGCCAACTTCGTCAACCTGATCAAGCGCGGCTATTACGACGGTCTGAACTTCCACCGCGTCCTGGCCGACTTCATGATCCAGGGCGGCTGCCCGCAGGGCACCGGCACCGGCGGCCCGGGCTACCGCTTCGAGGACGAGGCCAGCAACGGCCTGGGCCACGAGCGCGGCGTGCTGTCGATGGCCAATGCCGGCCCGGGCACCAACGGCAGCCAGTTCTTCATCACCCACGTGCAGTGCCCGTGGCTGGACGGCAAGCACACCGTGTTCGGCAAGGTGATCGAAGGTCAGGAGATCGTCGACAGCATCAAGCAGGGCGACAAGATCAAGTCGGTCACGCTGGAAGGCGACGTCGATGCCGCCCTGGCCGCCAAGGCCGACCGCGTGGCCGATTGGAACAAGACGCTCGACGCCGCGTCGCGCGCCTGATCGGATGCGATCGTTTCCAGCGCGCCGCCGCGCGCCGTAATACCCGCTTGCGATACGCGCCTTGAGCTCCCCGGTCGCCTCGCAGCAACGCTTGCCGGCGCCCATCCACGGTCCTCCGTGGCGGGCGTCCACCTCACGATCCTTTTCCTTCGAGGTTGTTGCGAATGCCCCAGTTTGCCCAGCGCATCGGTCGTGCCAGGCCCAGCGCGATCATGCAGATCGCCGAAAAGGCGAAGCGCCTGAAGGCCGAAGGCCGCGATATCGTCAATTTCTCGATCGGCGTCCCCAACTTCCTGCCCGGCGAGCATGTCTACCAGGCCGCCCGCGAGTCGCTGGCGAGCGACAGCGGCCAGTACGGCAGCAACCGCGGCTCGGATGCGTTGCTGGATGCCTTTCTGGTGCATATCGAAAAGATCGGCCTGACCGGTTACACCCGCGCCAACCTCGGGGTCGGCATCGGTGCCAAACAGGTGCTGTACAACCTGGCCGAGGCGCTGCTCGACGAGGGCGACACCATCGCCTTCGCGGTGCCGTACTGGACCAGCTACCTGGACATCGCGCAGATCGTCAACGCCAGGGTCGAGCTGCTGCCGTGCCCGCCGGAGCAGGACTACAAGCTGACCCCGGCGCAGCTGGAAGCCGCCCTGGCAAAAAAGCCGCGGGTGTTCCTGTTCAACAATCCGTCCAACCCGACCGGCATGGTCTATGGCAAGGACGAGATCTCCGCGCTGGCCGATGTGCTGGTGCACTACCCGGACACCTGGATCGTCACCGACGACATCTACAACGCGATGGTGTTCGACGGACTGGGTTACCACAATTTCGTGCATGCCCGCCCCGAGCTGCGCGAGCGGGTGATCTTCGTCGACTCGCTGTCCAAGACCTACGGCATGCCGGGCTGGCGGGTGGGCCTGCTGGCCGGTCCGGAGTCGGTGGCCAGGGCCGTGGCGACGCTCAACTCCAACCACATCACCAGCATTCCGGAGGCGGTCCAGGCGGCTGCGGTGGCGGCCCTGACCGGACCACAGGACGTGCCGGAAGCCAAATGCCGGGAGTTCCAGGCCAAGCGAGACCAGGTCATGCAGGCCATGGACGCGATCCCCGGGCTGGTCTGCCCGCGACCGCAAGGTGCGTTCTACGTGTTTCCCGACATCAGCGTGGCGTTCGGCAGGACCCATGCGCCGAGCGGGCTGAAGATCGATGACGACCTGTCGTTCTGCAGCGCGTTGCTGGAAGCCAAGGGCGTGGCCTGCGTGCCCGGCTCCGCGTTCGGCGAGCCGCGCGGGATGCGCATCAGCTACACCTGCCCGACGCCGCAGCTCGCGCCGGGTCTGCAGCGCATCCAGGAATTCTTTGCCGAACTGAGCTGAGCCGTAGCGTTGTTCCACTCCCACTTTCCGTTGCAACAGGAGCCCCCCATGAAGAACCCCGTCCGCGTTGCCGTCACCGGTGCTGCCGGCCAGATCGGCTATTCCCTGCTGTTCCGCATTGCTGCCGGCGACATGCTGGGCAAGGACCAGCCGGTCATCCTGCAGATGCTCGAACTGCCGATGGAGAAGGCCCAGGCCGCGCTGAAGGGCGTGATGATGGAGCTGGAGGACTGTGCGTTTCCGCTGCTGGCCGGGATGGTCGGCACCGATGACGCCGAGGTCGCGTTCAAGGATGCCGACATCGCCCTGCTGGTCGGCGCGCGCCCGCGCGGCCCCGGCATGGAGCGCAAGGACCTGCTGCTGGAGAACGCCAAGATCTTCACCGCCCAGGGCGCCGCGCTGAACAAGGTCGCCAGCCGCGACGTCAAGGTGCTGGTGGTCGGCAACCCGGCCAACACCAACGCCTGGATCGCGATGAAATCCGCGCCGGACCTGAAGGCCGCGAACTTCACCGCGATGCTGCGCCTGGATCACAATCGCGCGCTCAGCCAGCTGGCGGCCAAGGCCGGCAAGCCGGTCGGCGACATCCGCAAACTGGTGGTGTGGGGCAACCACAGCTCGACGATGTACCCGGACTACCGTTTCGCCACCGTCGGTGGCGCATCGCTGAAGGACGCCATCAACGACGCGGCGTGGAACGCGGAGACCTTCATCCCGACCGTGGCCAAGCGCGGTGCGGCGATCATCGAGGCGCGCGGGCTGTCGTCGGCGGCATCGGCGGCGAACGCGGCGATCTGCCACGTCCGCGACTGGCTGCTCGGCAGCGATGGCGAGTGGGTGACGATGGGCGTGCCGTCCGACGGCAGCTATGGCATCCCCGAAGGCGTGATCTACGGCGTGCCGGTGATCACCGCGAACGGCGGATACACCCGCGTCGCCGACCTGCCGATCGACGACTTCAGCCGCGCCGCGATGGACAGGACCCTGGCCGAACTCGAGGAAGAGCGCGCCGGGGTCGCCCACCTGCTGTAACGCCCACGATCGTTGCGTTTCCCGCCAAGGGCTGGCCTCGTGCCGGCCCTTGGCGCGTTCTGGGCCAGTGGGATCCGTTTCCATGGCCCAGAGCCTGGTGCCATCGGACCGAGGGGCTATCCGGGCGGCACAACAGGGAGGCGGGCTTGGCTGGTTTCCTGCAGCGCATGAAGCAGCGCAAGCTGGTGCAGTGGGCGCTGGCGTACCTGGCCGGCGCATGGGCGTTGCTGCAGTTGCTGGACATGATGGCCGCCAGCTATGGCTGGCCGACACTGGTGATGCGGGTCGGGCTAGGAGCCGCGAGCCTCGGTTTCGTGGTGGTACTGGTCCTGGCCTGGTACCACGGCGAGCGCGGCGCGCAGAAGGTCAGCGGTACCGAGCTGCTGTTGCTGGCGCTGGTGCTCGCGGTCGGCGGGGCGCTGGTCTGGCGCAGCGGCGTGCAGGTGACGGTGCCGGCTGCTGGCGATGGCTCCGGGGAGCCGGTGAAGCCAGTGCCTGCGCCGGAGGCCCCGGCGAAATCGATCGCCGTGCTGCCTTTCGAGAACCTGTCCGCCGACAGGGACAACGAGTACTTCGTCGCCGGCATGCAGGACCTGATCCTGACCAAGCTGGCCGAAATCGGCGAGCTGAAGGTGATCTCGCGCACGTCGACGATGAAGTATCGCAGCCGACCCGAAAACCTGCGCCAGGTCGGCGCGGAACTCGGGGTCGCGAACCTGCTGGAAGGCAGCGTGCAACGCCGGGGCAACGCGGTCCTGATCAGCGTGCAGCTGGTCGATGCCGCAACCGACACACACCTGTGGGCGGAGAGCTACCAGCGCACGCTGGACAACGTCTTCGGCGTCGAGGGCGAGGTCGCGGGGAAGGTGGCCGACGCGTTGAAGGCTAGGTTGTCGCCGGCGGTCGCTGCCCGGCTCACGGCTTCGCTGAGCGACGATCCAGCGGCCGACGACCTCTACCTGCGCGCCGAATACTTCACCGCACGCGGTGACACCAACTTCGACACCGCGCAGTACAAGCAGGCGATCCCGCTGTACCGCCAGGCGATCGCCCGCGTGCCGGCGTTCCCCCTGGCGCTGGCACGCCTGTCGTATGCGGAGAGCGTGTTGGCCTGGTTCGGCGGCGGCGGCGAGGACGTGGGGCGGCTGCGGGCGGACGCACGCGAGCATGCCGAACAGGTACTGGCGCTGGCGCCGGAACTGCCGGAAGCGCAGCTTGCGATGGGCTTCAGCAATTACTACGAAAGAGGCGATTACGCGGCGGCGCTGCGGAACTTCCAGGCGGCGCTGAAGCTGCGGCCCAACGACGACAAGGCGCTCACCGCGCAAGGCTACGTGCTGCGCCGCCAGGGCCGTTTCGACGCCGCGCTCGACTCGCTGGCGCGCGCGCAAGTGCGCGACCCGCGCAACAGCGCGCTGGCCCTGACCCAGGGTGAAACCCTGATGATGCTGTTCCGCTATCCCGAGGCCGGGGCCGCGTTGCGACGCGCGCTGGCGCTGGATCCCACCAACGTGCAGGCGAGATTCCGGCTTTCCTGCACCATTCTCCTCTCGCGCGGCGACATCCCGGCCGCGCTTGCGGCGGCGCAGGGCGACGAACCCAAGTTGCG
>DASTUE010000128.1:0-29921 GCA_035759805.1 Lysobacter sp.
ATTACCTGCTGGAGGTCGAGGGCGAGTCGATGCTGCTCGATGCCATCCTGCCGGGCGACCTGATCGGCGTGCATCGCACGCCGCAGGCGCGCAACGGCCAGACCGTGGTCGCACGCATCGAGGGCGAGTTGACGGTCAAGCATCTCGACAGCGGCCCCCGCCACCTGCGCCTGCTGCCGCGCAATCCGGCGTATGCGGCCATCGAGATCGACCGGACCGTGGTCGATTTCGCGATTGAAGGCCTGTTTGCCGGACTGGTCCGGCCCGGCTGATGGGCAATGTATTGGCCCTGGATGCGTTGCTGGAATCGCGCCAGGTCTGGCGCGGCCAGCCGGCACCGCGCGCGCCGTCAAAACAACCCACCGGCTTTGCCGCGCTGGACGACGCCCTGCCCGGTGGCGGCTGGCCCGACAACGCGCTGACCGAGCTGCTGCTGGCCGCCGATGGCGTGGGCGAGTTGCGCCTGCTGTGGCCGACCCTGGCGCGGCTGTCGCGCGCTGACGGCATGGTGGTGCTGATCGCTCCACCCTACCTGCCGTTCGCGGTCGCGTGGGCGCAGACGGGGGTGCAGTTGAGTCGCTTGCAGGTGATCCGTGCCGATGCACGCAATGCGTTGTGGGCGACCGAGCAATGCCTGCGCTCGGCGGCCTGCTCCGCCGTGCTGTGCTGGCCGCAACAGGCCGACGACCGCGCCTTGCGCCGGTTGCAGGTCGCCGCGGAGGCCGGCCAGTGCCTGGGTTTTGCGATGCGGCCGATGAAGGCGGCGGCGAACCCGTCGCCGGCGGCGCTGCGGATCGCGGTCGAAGCCGAGCCGTCGCAGCTACGCGTGCTCAAGTGCCGCGGCGGCAATCCACCGACCCGGCCGATTGCATTTCCGCCAGCCGGGCGTGGATCGACGCGGTCGCCAATGACCATCGGCCAGCCCCTGCGCGACCCCGCCACAGCCGGAAGCCCCCTGTTCCGCCCCCACCTCCTGCCGATCCGGACGCAGTGAGGCCCGACGATGCTCTGGGCCTGCATCCTGTTGCCGCAACTGGCGCTCGACGGCGTCCTGCGGCGCCATCCTGATCCCGCCTCGCCGCTGGCGCTGGTGACCGGGCCGGCGCAGCGGCGTGTGCTGCGCGCGGTCAATAACGCAGCGAAAGCCGCCGGCCTGCGTGCCGGACAATCGCTCGGGGCCGCCCAGGCCCTGTGCAGCCGGTTCGACGCGGTCGCGCACGATCCCGCCGAAGACGAGCGCTGGCACGACTTCCTCGCCGCCTGGGCGTACCGCTACAGCTCGCTGGTCAACCGCACGATGCCCGCGGCGCTGCTGCTGGAGGTCGGGGCCAGCTTCAAGCTGTTCGGCCCGTGGCCCCGGTTCGAGGCGCAACTGCGCGCCGATCTGGGCGAGCTGGGCTTCCGTCACCGCATCACCCTCGCGCCCAATCCGTATGCCGCCCGCGCATTGGCGAACGTGCATGACGGCCTGGCGATCACCCATGACACGCCGCTGCACAACGCGCTGGGGCAGCTGCCCGTCGAGCGCAGCGGGCTGGCGACGGACGTGTCCACCAGCCTGCGCCGGATGGGCCTGCGCAGACTCGGTCAGGTGTTGGCGCTGCCGCGTGCGGCGCTGGGCAAACGGGTCGGCAAGGACACGCTGGCCCACCTGGACCGGCTGACCGGCGCACTGCCGACACCGCTGCGCTATTACCAGCCGCCGGATGCGTTCACGTCGCGGATCGAGCTCAATTACGACGTCGAATCCAGCCAGGCGCTGTTGTTCCCGCTGCGGCGGCTGACGGGCGACCTGGCCGCTTACCTCGCCGGCCGCGACGGCGGCGTGCAACGTTTCAGCCTGGTGCTGGAGCACGAACGCTGCGCCGACACGGAGGTGGTGGTCGGCCTGCTGGCACCGGAACGGCAACCCGCGATGCTGTTCGAACTCGCCCGTAGCCGGCTGGAGCAGGCGCAGGTACCGGCGCCGGTGCGTGGCGTGCAACTGGTCGCCCGCGAGCTGCCGCCGTTCGTGCCGGCCGGGCGCGATCTGTTCGATGCGCGCCCGCAGCAGGCGGTGCCCTGGGAGCAGTTGCGCGAACGCCTGCGCGCGCGCCTCGGCGATGACGCCGTGCACGGCCTGGCGGTGCGCGCCGACCATCGCCCCGAACGCGCGTGGCAGGTCGAACCGGGGCGCGCGGTCCACGCAACACCCGACGTACCGCGACCGGGCTGGCTGCTGCCGCAACCCGTGCCACTGCGCGATCACCGCCTGCGCGTCCTCGCCGGCCCCGAACGCATCGAGACCGGCTGGTGGGACGGCGACGTGCGTCGCGACTACTACCTGGTCCAGACCAGCCTCGGCCAGCGGGCCTGGGCGTTCCGGCCGGCGGGTGATCCGGTCGACGAACGCGGCGGCTTCATGCTGCATGGCTGGTTCGGATGAAACCGGTACCCACTCCGTCATCCGCACTCGCGCACATGACCACCCTGCCCGCCTATGCCGAGCTGCACTGCCTGTCGGCCTTCAGTTTCCAGCGCGGCGCCTCGATCGCACCGGAGTTGTTCGAGCGCGCGAAGCAACTGGGCTACACCGCGCTGGCGATCACCGACGAAGGCTCGCTGGCCGGAATCGTGCGCGCGCTGGAGGTCTCGGAAAGACTCGACCTCAAGCTGATCGTCGGCAGCGAGGTACGGATCGAGGACGGCCCCAAACTGGTACTGCTGGTCGAGGAGCAACAGGGTTACACCGCGCTGTGCCAGTTGCTGACCCGCGCCCGCCGGCGCGCGCCCAAGGGTGAATACCGGCTGCTGCGTGAGGACTTCGCGGCCACCGCCGGCCTGCTCGCGTTGTGGGTTCCGGACGCGAACATCGACGAGGGACACGCCCACTGGCTCCGCGCCACGTTCCCCGACCGCAGCTGGCTCGCGGTCGAGCTGCACCGCGGCCCCGACGACGAGGCCCGCCTGGCCGAGCTGCGCGCCGCAGGTCGCCGCTTTGGCCTGCCGCTGGTCGCCGCGGGCGATGTCCACATGCACGCGCGCGGCCGCCGCGCGCTGCAGGACACCCTCACCGCGATCCGCCACCGCACCACCGTCGCGGAGGCCGGCCACCTATTGTTTCCCAATGGCGAGCGCCACCTGCGCAGCCGCCGCGCGCTGGCGGCGATCTATCCCGATGACCTGCTCGCCGAGAGCGTCCGCATCGCCGCACGCTGCCACTTCAGCCTGCGCGACCTGCGCTACGAGTACCCGCACGAGCTGGTCCCGGCCGGGCACGACGCCACCAGCTGGCTGCGGCATCTGGTCGAGCAGGGCGCCCGCTGGCGCTGGCCGGACGGCATCACCGCCGAGGCGCGCCGGCTGATCGAGCACGAACTGGAACTGATCACCTTCAAACGCTACGAGTCGTATTTCCTGACCGTGCACGACATCGTCCGTTTCGCGCGCTCCCAGCACATCCTCTGCCAGGGCCGCGGCTCGGCCGCCAACTCGGTGATCTGTTACGCGCTGGGCGTGACCGAGATCGACCCGGTGCTGATGGGCATGCTGTTCGAGCGTTTCATCTCGAAGGAGCGCGACGAGCCGCCGGACATCGACATCGACTTCGAGCACGAGCGCCGCGAGGAGGTGCTGCAGTACGTGTTCAACCGCTACGGCCGCGAGCGGGCTGCCTTGACCGCCGTGGCCACGCAATACCGCGGCCGCGGCGCGGTGCGCGATGTCGGCCGCGCACTCGGCCTGCCGCAGGACATGGTCGGGGAGCTCGCCGGCACGATGGACCGCTGGAGCGGCGAGGAACCCATCGCCGAGCACCTGCGCGAGCGCGGTTTCGATCCCGACTCGCCGGTGCTGCGCCAGGTGATCGCGCTGACCACCGAGCTGATCGGCTTCCCGCGCCACCTGTCGCAGCATCCCGGCGGCTTCGTCATCTCCGAGCACCCGCTGCACACCCTGGTACCGGTGGAGAATGCGGCGATGGACGACCGCACGGTGATCCAGTGGGACAAGGACGATCTGGACGCGGTCGGCCTGATGAAGGTCGATTGTCTGGCGCTGGGCATGCTGACCGCAGTGCGCAAGACCCTGGACCTGCTGCGTTCCAGCGGCCGGCGCGACCTGACCCTGGCCGACATCCCGATCGAAGATGCCAAGACCTACGACATGATCAGCCGCGCCGACACCATCGGCGTGTTCCAGATCGAATCGCGCGCGCAGATGGCGATGCTGCCGCGGCTGAAACCCCGGACCTTCTACGACCTGGTGATCCAGATCGCGATCGTCCGCCCCGGCCCGATCCAGGGCGACATGGTCAACCCGTACCTGCGACGACGCACCGGCGAAGAGGCAGTCGAGTACCCCTCTGCGGCGTTGGAGGAAGTCCTCAAGCGCACGCTGGGCGTGCCGCTGTTCCAGGAGCAGGTGATGCAGATCGCGATGGTCGCCGCCGACTACTCGGGCGGTGAAGCCGATGAGCTGCGGCGCTCGATGGCGGCCTGGAAACGGCGCGGCGGACTGGAGCCGCACCGGCAGAAACTGACCAGCGGTATGCTCCGCAATGGCTACGACATCGACTACGCCGAGCGCATCTTCGAGCAGATCAAGGGCTTCGGCGATTACGGCTTTCCCGAATCGCACGCCGCCAGCTTCGCCCTGATCGCCTACACCAGCTCGTGGCTGAAATGCCACGAACCAGCCGCGTTCGCTTGCGCGCTGATCAACTCCTGGCCGATGGGTTTCTACTCGCCCGACCAGTTGCTGCAGGACGCGCGCCGGCACGGCATCCGCACGCTGCCGGTGGACGTGCGCTACAGCGATGGGGACTGCGGACTGGAAGGCCACACGCCGTCACCGCTCCCGCTTCCTGCAGGAGCGGCTTCAGCGGCGACCGGAGAATCGGTCGCTCGCACGGATTCCGGATCGCGGCTGAAGCCGCTCCTACAACCGAATGCACAACAACCCGGCATCCGCCTCGGCCTGCGGATGATCCGCGGCCTCCCGCCGGAGGCGGCCGAACGCATCCGCCGTGCCCGCGCGCAACGGCCGTTTGCGGACATTCCCGACCTGTGCGCCCGCGCCCGCCTCGACCGCCGCGAGCAATCCCTGCTGGCCGATGCCGGCGCCTTGCGCGGGCTGGCCGGCCACCGCCACCGCGCGCGCTGGGCGATCGCCGGGGTCGAGCCCCAACTGCCCCTGTTTGCGGATCCGTCGACGCAGGCCGAACCCGAACGCATCGTGCTGCCGTTGCCCACCCCCGCCGAGGACCTGCGGGCCGACTACGCGCTGACCGGCACCACCCTGGGCCGGCATCCGCTGGCGATGCTGCGCAAGACGCTCAGTGCACGGCGCTGGCGCAGCTCGGGCGAGATCGCGACCCTCGCGCACGGCCGCAACGCCCGCGTCGCCGGCCTGGTCACGCTGCGCCAACGGCCGCAGACCGCCAGCGGCGTGGTCTTCCTGACCCTGGAGGACGAACACGGCATGACCAACGTAGTGGTATGGCGCGACCTCGCCGACCGCCAGCGGCGCGAATTGCTGGACTCGCAACTGCTCGCCGTCGAGGGCCGGCTGGAATGCAGGGACGGCGTGCGGCACCTGGTCGCAAGACGACTGGAGAACCTCACTCCGTTGCTCGGCGCGCTGGATACCCGCTCGCGGGATTTTCATTGATCTCCAACCGGTCCTTACCGCGAAACTCCGACTCTGCAAACCGGCCTTCGTGAAAGCGGCCTCCGGCATGAGCTGGCGGAAATGGCAGACGGTCCAGCGCAACTTGGGAAAGCTGAAATAGTCCGGGTCGGGAAAGCGGATGATCTTGTCCGCGGGCGGCGGCGAGCATGGCCGTCCACGACCTCATCGCTCCCTCCGGTTCACGACGGGTGCCGGTGCCCACGAATGGAGCCACCGGCACCCTCGCCAGATACAACTCCGCTGCTAGATCTTGAAGTCGTCGTAGGCAACCTGCTCTTCGGCGATGCCCAGCTTATTCAGCAGGTTGCGGGTGGCAGCGAGCATTGCCGGGGGACCGCAGAGGTAGAACTCGCAGGACGTCAGATCCGGGTGGTTCTGCAACAGGCCTTCGTGGGTAGCCTCGTGCACCAACCCCCGGATCAAGCCCGCGCCGTGCTCCGCAGCTTCGGACAACACCAGATGCCAGGTGAAGTTCGCATACCTGCTGGCCAACGCCTCCATCTCCTCGACGTACGGTGCCTCCCGCAGGTTGCGCGCGCCGTACCAGAAGTGGATGCGTTCCTGCGCGCCGGACTCGAGCAGGGAATGCACCATCGCCCGCAGCGGCGCCATTCCTGCCCCGCCGCCAATGAACACCTTCTCCCTTGCGCCGGGCTTTATCGCGAAATCGCCGAAGGGACCGCTGAAGCAGACCCGATCGCCCGGCTTCAGTGAATAGAGGTAGCTCGATCCCTTGCCGGCGGGCTGTTGCTTCTTGTCCTGCCGTCCGGGACTGAACCGGGCGAGCAGGGTCACATTTCCGCCCGCCTTTTCCACCGGAAGCGACAACGAATAGGAGCGGCGGACCGGCTCCTTGCAGACCAGGGTTTCGGGCAGGCTCAGACCGGACCAGTCCTGCCGGTGATGCTCCGGATGATCCAGATCCTCGCGCTGCAGGCGGTAACCGGGGACATGCACCTGCAGATACGCGCCAGGCTGGAACTCCGGCCCCAGCGGCTGCTCCGGCGCCAGCACGAGCTCCCGCAGGAACGGCGTCACGGCTGTGACACTGACCACCTTGGCAGCGCGTTCCGTCCACAGCGCGGCGCCTCCGGCCACTTCGATCTGGCCGTCCGACGTCACCGGCAGGTTGCAGGCCAGCCGGTAGCCCGACCGTAGACGGCTCGCGTCGATATGCATCCGGTCGGCGCTGGTCGGCGGCGGTGCATGGCCGCGCACGCGCACCACGCACAGTCCGCAACTCTGCCCTCCGCCGCAGTTGGACGGCAGCTGCAATCCGTTGCGGCCCAGCGCGAGGAACACCGTGTCGCCGGTGTGGGACTCCACCGAGCGCAACCGGCTCCCGTCGGCGCCGTACACCGTCAACTCGCGGCGTGGCCGCCAGCGGGCCGGAATGAATTCACCGAGACGGAAACTGGCGAAGAACAGCCAGATGCCGGACAGCGCAAGCCACAGCCCACCCGCACCGGCCATCACGATCAGCGGATTGTTGAAATCCTGCTGCCTCGTGTAATCCATGAAGTGCAGCATCATGACGAAATCGAACAGTCGCCACGTGTCATTGCGCCGCTCCAGGATGCTGCCGTCCTGCCCCGACACGTACAACGTGGTCGCATCGTCATCGGAGAACGCGACGCGCCATATCGGTCCGGTGTGACCACGCACCTCCCATGTGTTTTCCGGCATGAGTTCCGGCAACGCGGCGTGTCCATCGCCGACGTAATCCCGGGTGGCAATGGCGGCGACATCGGCCGCGGTCACGGGTACCGGGCTTCCGTCACGGATATCGGCAAGCCAGCTGCCCGTCCCGTCGCTCAGGCGATAGACCGGCCGCTCGGCCAGCCAGTGGGTTTCGACGGTCTGAACCGCGCGACTTTCCCGGTCGACGATGGCGGCGGGCGAGATTGTCGCCACCGGCCACGGCCGTGCCTCGGCCGCGGGTGCCAGGTGGTGCAGGTTGTTCACGGTCGCGGTGTCCAGCAGGCTCATGACCAGCCCGCTGGCGGTCCAGATCACGAATTGCAGACCGATGATCAGGCCGACCCATTTATGCAGTTTCTGGATCCAGGGAGTCATGCCGCCGACCTCCTGCGGAAACTGTAGAACAGCAGCCACACGCCGCTGAGCATGAACAGCAGGCCGACGGTGGACGCAACGCGCAGCAAGGTGTTGTTGACGTTCGAGCGCTGCTCGTAATCCATGATGTGGAGCATCCAGAGGAAGTCGAACACCCGCCAGTACGTGTGCCGGGTGGCCAGCAGGTTTCCGGTCTGTGGCGAGAAGTACAGCGCGGTATTGCCGCTGTCATCGAACTTCGCCTGCCACATCGGCACCGGCCGGGTGCCCACTTCCTGCGGCGCCTTGTCGAGCAACTGCAACGATTCCAGCGGACCATCGCCCTGATAGGCCGACAGCGCCAGTTGGCGGGCCTTTTCCTCGTCGACCGGGCCGGTCGGCCGACCGGTGACCGCATCGACCAGGTCGACGCCGCCGGCATGGTGGACCTCGTAGACCGGCTCACCGAGCAGCCGTTTGAGGCGGAAGCCATGCATCGCCGGATAGCGCGCGGCAACGACGGCGGGATCGACCAGGTCGCCCTGTTGCGGCAGTGGCTCAGCCGCCACGTGATTGAGGTGGTCGCCATGGATGAAGTCGATCGACATGGCGGTCATGTACAGACCGCCGATCGACCACAGCAGCGCCTGCACGCCGATGACCAGGGCGATCCACTTGTGGGCCCGGCGGGCCCAGAATGCGGGTTTCATAGTTGATTCCTGACGGATGTCGCGGACAAGGGAACGCCGCCCTCTCCGGCCCGGGAGCCGGAGAGGGTCGAGCCGGTCACCAGCGGTAGGTGAACTTCGCGTTCCAGCGACGGCCGAGCAGGTCGTAGGTCATCGTGTCGGTGTTCGCATCGGTGTAGCTCTGGATGAACGGAGCCTGCTTGTCCCAGAGGTTGTCGACGCCGAAAACGATGTCGGAGGACTTGTTGAACGAATACTTCGCCTGCGCGTTGTGGTAACTCACGCTCGGTGCGTGGTCTCCGATATCGCCCTTCGACGCGTTGATGTCATCCGCCTTGCCGATGTACTGGATGCTGTAGGAACCCGACCACGGCCCCTGCTCCAGGGTCAGCGAACCGAACGACCGCCACTTCGCATAGCTGCCGCGGCCACCGGTGATGTGGCCGGCGTAGTGGATCTCATCCGCTGACGGGAAGGGCCGCACGTCGTAGTTCTTCAGATAGGACGTATCCAGACTGAAGGTGGCCTTCATCCCGGCCAGGTCGAACTGGTACAGCGCCCCCAGGTCGATACCGGAAACGCGTTCGCTGGCGGCATTCACCGGCTGGGCGGACAGGTAGTCGATCTCTCCGGTGAGCGGATTGCGGGTGAAGTTGGACGGGGTGCAGAACTGGTGCTCCAGGCCGGGCGTGTTGTAGCAGACCGCCAGCTTGGTCGATCCGTCGATACGCTGGATCGCGTTGTCGATCTTGATGTTGAAGTAGTCGAACGTCAGCGTCAGGTTGTCCACGAAGGTGGGCGTCCAGACCGCACCGACCGTCAACGTTTTCGCGTCTTCCGGCTGGAGATTGCGGTTGCCGCCGACCGTGGTCTGGATCGCCTTGCCCAGTTGTGTGTAGCCCGCCGGCACTCCCGACGCCTGGCAGTTCTGATAGACCACCGACGAAGCAGGCAGGCTTGCCCAGCCGCTGCACGGGTCGGTGGTGGTCAGACCGCCTTCGGAGACGCCACCGAACAGCTCGGGCACGTTCGGAATGCGGAATGCCGTCGCGTAGTTCGCCCGCATTTTCAGCGAGGGCACGAACTGCCAGTCCAGGCCGACCTTGTAGTTCGTGTCGCCACCGAAGAGGTCGTAGTCGGAGTAGCGCAGCGCCGTGTTCAACGTCACCGACTGCGCCAGGAACCTGTCCTCAAGCAACGGGATGGCGATTTCCACGAAGGCTTCTTTCGCCGTGTACTCACCGGAAATCGCATCCTGCTGATTGGTGTTGGCCATGCCGAGCACGGTCAGCGGATCCGGGTTGCGCCAGCCGCTTTCCCGACGCACTTCCACGCCGGTCGCCATGCCGACCCAGCCGGCGGGCAGCTCGAACAACTGGCCGCTGAGGTTCGCGCTGAAGCTCTTCTGTTCGTTGCCGCCCACGTCGCGCGTGGTGTACAGGATGTAGTCGAGCACCTCGCGGGTGACATCGCCGTAGCCCAGATAGTCGCCGCACGGGATGGCCGCACCCGGCGCATTGCTGCACAGGGAGGTATTCATGGTGTTGTCGAATCGATCCAGATTGACGACGTTGGTGGAGCCGTCGTCGCCGGTGTTGCGGCCCCAGTTGACCGCCACCGACCAGTCCCAGTAGGTGCCGATGCCGCCTTCCACGCCGAGCACGGTGCGGAACGTGTCCACGTCCTGGTAGAACTCGCGATTGCCGCCTTCCTTCAGGCTGCGCCGCTGCAGCAGGATGTCCTGTCCGGTCGGGTTGGTCGGGTGATCGGCGGCGATGTTGATCGGGCGGTAGACACCGAGCGTCCCCGGGGTGGCCAGCTGGTCCGACTGGCGATTGGTGTACATCAGCTCCGCGAAACCGCGGACGTTGTCGGTGAGCGCATAGTTGCCGAAAGCGCTGAAGCTCATGCGCTTGATCGGGTTGACGGCGTTGAGGTTCGGATAGGCGTTCTGGTTGTGCTTTTTCGGCGAGTAGACCTCGTAGAAGTCACCATCGCCATTGGGGTCCTGGTTGAAGTTGATGCGGGTGCCGTCGGGCAGCAACGCGCGGCCGCCGATGGTGCTGGAACTTCCAAAGCATTCGAGCTTGCCGTCGACTTCGCCCAGACCGCATGGGGCCCGGTCGGCCATGTTGACCGTGCCACTTTCGGAGTAGTTGATCGCCGCCATCAGCGAGCCGCGATCGCTGTTCACGCCCCAGGCCAGGTCGACGGCACCTTCCTCGCCATCCTGCTGGAACGTCTGGCCATAACGGACGGATGCCTCGACGCCATCGAAGCTTTTCTTGGTGATGATGTTCACCACGCCGGCCACGGCGTCGGCGCCGTAGATGGCGGATGCGCCGTCCTTGAGCACCTCGATGCGCTCGATCAGCGCCACCGGAATGATGTTGAGGTCGACCGAGCTGTTGGCTCCGGTGCCGCCATTGACGACCCGGCGGCCGTTCAACAGCACCAGGGTGCGGTTGATGCCCAGTCCGCGCAGGTTGACCTGGGTCGTCCCGTAGCCGTTGTCGGCCCAGTACGCATTGGTCTGGCTGCCGGCGAATCCGGCCGATGCCGGCAGGCGCTGCAACAGGGTTTCGACGGAAATGGCGCCCGAGCGCTCGATGGTTTCGGCATCGATGACCGTTACCGGGCCAACGCCCGAGATCGCCGCGCGCTTGATATGGCTGCCGGTAACCGTCACCGCATCCAGTGTGGTCGCTGCGGATGCCTTCCCTTGGTCGGCGGACTGGGCGGATGCGTTGGCAATGACGCCGGCGGACAGCAACGCGCCGATCGCCAGCGCGAGATGGTTGCGCTTACAGAACATGATGAACTCCCCAAACAGTGATTTTCAGAACTTGTCGGCACGATCCGGGGCGGCTTTGACAACCGGAACCCGCAGCGAAGGAGGCCGCCAGATGGGCAGCCGGACAAGGTCAACCGATGGGAGGTCGAAAAAGCGAAGACGCTACGCCTTTGCGGGCGGCGGTCAGATCACCGGAGACCGGCACGAAGCCGATCCAGAACGTATCGAGAAGCGGAATGCCTCTGGCCAGGGCCAGGGTAACGAAGCCGCAAGCGCAATCGCAGCCGGATTCGGTGCAATCGCAATCCTCATGGACGACACCCGGAGAGTCCGCCCCGGCATGCCCCGGATCCTCCGCGAGGACTGCAACCGGATCCGGCTGATGACCGGTCGCTTCGTGCCCGTCACTGGCTGCGTGACCGTTGTGTCCATGGTGCGCGACACCCGCCGCCATCGCGCTTTTCTGCCACGCCATTGCCGTGCCGTCGAGGCAGAACGCCAGGACGATCAGGCAACGCAGCAGTAGCGGGAGATGACGCATCGGGATACGGCGACCTTTCAGTTGTCTATACCACCTAGTACCACGCCCAAAGATCGAGTGTCAACTGAATTTATCCCTGGAATCTCCAGACCCCTGCGAATGGCTTCGCGTGTCTTCCACAAGATGTATAGACATGCCATGCTGAGTTCATGGAAAAGCCACAGCCCGAATACGCAAAGCTGAAGCAGTACATCCTCGGCCAGATCACCAGTGGGGTCTGGCCGCCGCACAGCCGGATACCGAGCGAGAACGACCTGGTCGTCCAGTTCGGCGTTTCACGCATGACCGTGAACCGGGCGATCCGCGAACTCAGCGACGCCGACGTCGTCATCCGGGTGCAGGGAGTCGGCACCTTTGTCGCCGTGCCGAAAGTCGAGTCGCCGATGTTCGAGGTCCGCTCGATCCGCGACGAGATCCGCGCACGCGGGCAGCTCCACATGGTCAGCGTCCTGGTACGCGAGACGATCGAGGCGCGTGCGCCCTTGGCACGGGAGTTCTCCCTGCCGGCAGGCAGTGAACTGTTCCATTCGCGACTGCTTCACCTCGCGGACGGCAAGCCCCTCCAGTTGGAGGACCGCTTCGTCAATCCCGCCAGCGCGGCGGATTACCTCCAGGTCGATTTCACCATCGAGACCCCGCACGAGTACCTGACCCGCACCGCACCGCTCGAGCGGACCGAACACACCATCGAAGCCGAACTTGCCAACAAGGGCACCGCCAAGTTGTTGCAGATCGTTTCCGGCGATCCGCTGCTCACCTTGACCCGACGGACCTGGTCGCGAGGCCGGGTGGCCAGCTTTGTACGTCTTGCACATCCGGCTGCCAACTACCGCTTCGTTGGCACTTTCCACGTGGGCAACACGCCCCATTCGTGATGGAGATATCGATGGATACTGGCCTCACCCCGGCTCTCCCGGGCCCGCGCACCGTACGCAGCCCCCGGGGCACCACACTGTCCTGCAAATCGTGGCTGACGGAAGCGGCCTACCGGATGCTGCAGAACAACCTGGACCCCGAGGTCGCCGAGCGTCCCGATGAGCTGGTGGTCTACGGCGGCATCGGCAAGGCCGCACGCGACTGGCCCAGCTTCGACCGCATCCTGTCCTCCCTGCAGTCACTGGAAGCCGACGAGACCCTGCTGGTCCAGTCGGGCAAACCGGTCGGCGTATTCCGCACCCATGCCGACGCGCCACGGGTCCTGCTGGCCAATTCCAATCTGGTCCCGCACTGGGCGACGTGGGAGCACTTCAATGAGCTCGATCGAAAGGGGCTGATGATGTACGGCCAGATGACGGCCGGCTCGTGGATCTACATCGGCTCCCAGGGCATCGTGCAGGGCACCTACGAGACGTTTGTCGAACTGGGCCGTCAGCACTACCAAGGGGACTGGTCCGGCAAATGGATCCTCACCGCCGGCCTGGGCGGAATGGGCGGCGCGCAACCCCTGGCCGCGACCCTGGCCGGCGCAAGCAGCATCGTGATCGAGTGCGAGGAGTCGCGGATCGATTTCCGGATGCGCACCCGCTACCTCGACCGCAAGGCGCACTCCATCGAGGAGGCGCTGGCCATCGTCGAGAACGCCACGTCCCCGGTGTCGGTCGGCCTGCTCGGCAACGCGGCGGAACTGCTGCCCCGCTTTGTCGAGCTGGCGCGGCAAGGGCGGGCCACCCCAGCGGCGGTTACCGACCAGACTTCGGCGCACGATCTGGTCAACGGCTACCTTCCCGCCGGCTGGTCGACGGCGCAGTGGCAGGCCGCGCGCAGCGATGCTTCCGCGCACAAGGCATTGCAGTCGGCCGCCGCCGCTTCGTGCGCCGAGCATGTGCGCGCGATGCTCGATTTCCACCGCATGGGCGTGCCGACGATCGACTACGGCAACAACATCCGCCAGGTCGCTCTGGAACAAGGCGTCTCGGACGCGTTCGACTTCCCCGGCTTCGTCCCCGCCTGCATCCGGCCGCTGTTCTGCCAGGGCAAGGGCCCCTTCCGCTGGGTCGCGTTGTCGGGCGATCCCGAAGACATCTATCGCACGGACGCCAAGGTCAAGGAGCTGTTCCCCGACGATGCCCACCTGCATCACTGGCTCGACCAGGCGCGCGAGCGCATCGCGTTCCAGGGCCTGCCGGCACGCATCTGCTGGCTCGGCCTGGGACAGCGCCATCGCGCCGCACTGGCATTCAACGAGATGGTGCGAAACGGAGAACTGAAGGCGCCCGTGGTGATCGGCCGGGACCACCTGGACTGCGGCTCGGTGGCCAGCCCGAACCGGGAAACCGAGGCGATGCGCGATGGCTCCGATGCGGTGTCCGACTGGCCGCTGCTCAACGCGATGCTGGCGGTTTCGGGCGGCGCGACGTGGGTGAGCCTGCACCACGGCGGCGGTGTCGGCATGGGATTTTCCCAGCACTCCGGCGTGGTGATCGTCTGCGACGGGACCGAAGAGGCCGACAAGCGGCTGGCGCGTGTGCTGTGGAACGACCCCGCCACCGGCGTCATGCGCCATGCCGATGCCGGCTACGACATTGCACTCACCTGTGCCCGGGACCACCACCTCAACCTGCCCTCGATCACGGGATGACCGACCCATGCCCATCTTGACCCCCGGACGGATTCCACTGTCCCAATTGCGTTCCATTGCCCGACAGTTCGCTCCGGCTTCCCTGCCGCCCACGGCGAAAACCCGGGTCGACGAGGCGGCCTGCACGGTCGCGGCCATCGTCGCCGCCGGCGCGCCGGCCTACGGGATCAATACCGGATTCGGCCTGCTTGCCAGCATCCATATTCCGCCCGACCAGTTGGAACAACTGCAGACCAACCTCGTGCGCTCGCATGCGGTGGGCGTGGGCACCCTGCTCGACGACGACACCGTCCGCCTGATCCTCGCGTTGAAGATCGCTTCCCTGGCGCGCGGGCATTCCGGCGTGCGCTGGGAGCTGCTGGAAAGCATGGTCGGGCTCTACAACGCGCAGGTCTGGCCCTGCATCCCGGCGCAGGGCTCGGTTGGCGCGTCCGGGGATCTGGCCCCGCTGGCGCACCTGACCCTGGCCCTGATGGGCGAGGGTTCGGTCCGTATCGACGGCGAAGTCGTACCCGCCGATGAGGGCTTGCGCCGTGCCGGCCTGACGCCAATCCGGCTGGGCGCCAAAGAGGGCCTGGCGCTGCTCAACGGCACCCAGGTGTCCACCGGCATCGCGTTGGTCGCCCTGTTCCGGGCGGAGCAGGCATTCGCCGCCGCGGTGCTGGCCGGCGCCTTGACAGTCGATGCCGCCCGCGGCTCGGACACGCCCTTCGATGCGCGCATCCATGCGTTGCGCGGACAGCCCGGCCAGATCCATGTGGCCCGCCTGTACCGCGACCTGCTCGACGGCAGCGCCATCCGCGACTCCCACCGGACCGGGGATCCACGCGTGCAGGATCCGTACAGCCTGCGCTGCCAGCCGCAGGTGATGGGCGCGTGCTGGGACATGCTGGGGCAATCGGCGAACACCCTGTGGATCGAGGCCAATGCGGTTTCCGACAACCCGCTGCTGTTTCCCGACACCGGCGAAGTCCTGTCCGGCGGGAACTTCCACGCCGAACCGGTCGCCTTCGCGGCCGACCAGATCGCCATCGCGACCTCCGAGATCGGGGCCCTCTCCGAGCGCCGCATCGCGCTGCTCGTCGACGCCCACCTGTCGGGCTTGCCGGCCTTCCTGGTCGGGAATCCGGGCATCAACTCCGGCTTCATGATTGCCCATGTGACCGCGGCAGCACTGGCCAGCGAGAACAAGACCCTGGCGCATCCGGCCAGCATCGACTCGATGCCGACATCGGCCAATCAGGAGGACCACGTCAGCATGGCCACGTTCGCGGCCCGCAAGGCCGGCGATGTGGCGGTCAACGTGCGCCGCATCGTCGCCATCGAGCTGCTGGCGGCCTGCCAGGGCATCGACTTCCTGCGCCCGCTGCGATCCTCCAACCGGCTCGAACAGGCCTTCGACCTGGTGCGATCCGTCGTCCCCCGGTATGACGAGGACCGCTACTTCGCGCCGGAGATCGCCGCCGCCGATACCCTGATCGCCAGCGGTCGGCTCGCCGAGTTGGTGCGCACCGAATTTCCGGACCAGAAAGACCGACCGATGGATGCATGAACCGATGAAAAGCTGGCACGGTCGAATCGATGACGAAGCGGACCCGGAGACCTTCCGCTGGCACCAGGTCGTACGTCCCGTGGAGCGGCACGCCGAGCCGGGCATCGCGTTGCTGGGTTTCGCCAGCGATGAAGGCGTACGCCGGAATCAGGGCCGGACCGGCGCGGCGCAGGGTCCATCGGCGCTGCGGCAGGCCATGGCCAATCTGCCGGTGAACCACTCGCGCCCGTTGTACGACGCGGGCGACATCGCCTGCACCGACGGCGATCTGGAAAGCGCGCAGCAGCGCTACGCCGATCGCATGACCGAGTTGCTCGCAAACGGCCACTTTCCGGTCGGCATGGGCGGCGGCCACGAGATCGCTTTCGCCAGTTATCTGGGATTGGCGAACAGCCGCGATACCGGGCGCATCGCAATCGTCAACCTGGACGCGCACTTCGACCTGCGCGACAGCCCCATCGCCACCTCCGGCACTCCGTTCCGTCAGGCCATCCGGCACGCCGAAAAGCATGGCATCGCACTGGATTACATCTGCCTCGGTGTCAGCAACGCCTCCAACACGCGCCGCCTGTTCCACACCGCGCGCGAGACCGGCACGCGGTTCCTGTTGGATCAGGACATGACACCGGCGAACTCCGCCGCACAGGTCGAACAACTCCTGCAGTGGCTGCAACCGGCCGACTCGATCTATCTGACCATCTGCCTGGATGTCCTTCCGCATGCGGTGGCACCGGGCGTCAGCGCTGCCAATGCCCGGGGCGTGGGCATGGAAGTGCTCGAACCGTTCATCGCCGCGATTCTCGGCACGGGCCGCGTGAAGATCTGCGATATCGCGGAACTGTGCCCACCCCTGGACCGGGACAACGCCACGGCCCGGGTTGCCGCCCGTCTGATACACGGACTGGTGCAGTGAATACCCCTCTTCGCTGCATTTTCCCTGACCGCAGTCCAACGGCGGCTCATGGAATCCCCGGCACCGCCACCGTGCTGCGGTTAAAGTAGCTGACCATGTCGCCCCACCTGCTCCTGCGTGTCCTGCTCTGCATCGCCCTGATCCTCAATGGATCGGGACTCGCGGTGGCGGCCACGCAGATGCATGTGCAGCATGCCGCCATGGCCGGCCCGGCACCGGATTCACCGTCCGCTCCGGATCACCGCGCGACCTGCGGGGAGCATTCGACCGCGGCAACGCCCGCGACCGACGCGCCGTTGCCTGGCGACCATTCCGCCGCGGCGGATTGCTGCCAGGGCGCGTCCTGCGATGCCGCCTGCCCGGTCGGGCTGCTGGCGACGCTCACGGCACCAGACCAGGGATGGCGGATGACTCCGCAGGTTCTGGCCGTGCGTCCGGCCCTGCCCGACCATCCGGCCCCCGTGCTCCACAACCGGTACCGACCTCCGATCCGTTGAGTCCGGACGCCATGATCCGGCGCCCGTTTTCGCCTGCCTGACGACGCGCCCACCATCGGCGCGAAGGCGGCAGAAGCCGAAAGGTTCCGCCCGCCAGGCGGAGTCCCGACTTTCCCGAATTCACGGAGTGTTTCCATGTCCACCGATTCTTCCGGCCTTCCCCCGGCGGCGCCCTCCCGCCGCCGTTTTGTCACCGGCCTGGCCGTCGGCGGCCTCGCTGCCGGCATGGGGCTCTGGCGCTTGCCGGCGCTTGCCACCAGTGGCGTTGCCCAGCCGTTGCAGACCCTCAGCGGCACCGACTTCGACCTGTCCATCGGCGGCTCGATGGTCGATTTCACCGGCCGCGCCCGTCCCGCCGTGACCGTCAACGGCACGCTGCCGGCGCCGCTGCTGCGCTGGCGCGAGGGCGACACCGTGACCGTGCGCGTGGCCAACCGCCTGCGCGATGCGTATTCCTCGATCCATTGGCACGGCATTTTGCTGCCGGCCAACATGGACGGCGTGCCCGGCCTGAGCTTCGACGGCATCGCGCCCGGCGAGACCTTCACCTACCAGTTCCAGCTGCAGCAGTCCGGCACCTACTGGTACCACAGCCACTCGATGTTCCAGGAGCAGGCCGGGCTGTACGGCCCGATCATCGTCGAGCCACGCGCACCGGCGCCGTACCACTACGACCGCGAGCACGTGGTGCTGCTGTCGGACTGGACCGACCTGGACCCCGGCGCGCTGTTCCGGCGCATGAAGAAGAACGCCAGCTACGACAACTACTACCAGCGCACCGTCGGCGACTTCGTGCGTGACGTGCGCGCCGACGGCCTCTCGGCCACGCTGCAGGACCGGAAGATGTGGGGGCAGATGCGGATGACGCCGTCCGACATCTCCGACATCAACGGCCACACCTACACCTTCCTGATGAACGGCACCGCGCCGGCCGGCAACTGGACCGGCCTGTTCCGTCCCGGCGAGAAGATCCTGCTGCGCTTCATCAACGGCTCGGCAATGACCTATTTCGACGTGCGAATCCCCGGCCTGAAGATGACCGTGGTCGCCGCCGACGGGCAGTACATCCACCCTGTCACCGTCGATGAATTCCGCATCGCGGTGGCCGAGACCTTCGACGTGCTGGTCGAGCCAGCCGGAGCGGATGCGTTTGCGATCTTCGCCCAGGACATGGGCCGTACCGGTTACGCCCGCGGCACCCTCGCAGTGCGCCAGGGCCTGCAACCGCCAGTACCGATGCTGGATCCCCGCCCACTGCTGACCATGGACGACATGGGCCATGGCGGCATGGACCACGGAAGTACCAATCCATCCAACATGGACCATGCAGCCATGGGGCACGCCGGCCACGACATGAAGGCCATGGACCATTCGGCAGGCGGCATGCAGCAACACCCCGCCAGTGAAACCGGCAACCCGCTGGTCGACATGCAGGCGATGTCGCTGGCGCCGAAGCTGGACGATCCCGGCATGGGACTGCGCGACAACGGCCGCAAGGTACTGACCTACGGCGCGATGAAGAGCCTGTTCGACGATCCCGACGGCCGCGAGCCCAGCCGCGAGGTGGAGCTGCACCTGACCGGCCACATGGAGAAGTTCGCCTGGTCGTTCAACGGCCAGAAATTCGCGGACGTCGAACCGCTGCGGCTCAACTACGGCGAGCGCATGCGCATCGTGCTGGTCAACGACACCATGATGGGCCACCCGATCCATCTGCACGGCATGTGGAGCGACCTGGAGGACGAGCACGGCGACTTCCACCTGCGCAAGCACACCGTCGATATCGCGCCGGGCACCAAACGCAGCTACCGCGTCCGCGCCGACGCCCTGGGCCGCTGGGCCTTCCACTGCCATCTGCTGTACCACATGGAAGCCGGAATGATGCGCGAAGTGAGGGTCGAAGAATGAGCCGTTCTCTTTTCCCCGCCACCACCGCGATGGCACTCGCCTTGGGCTTGGCCCTGCATGGCACCGCCGTCGCCCAGGATCATCACGACCATGCCGCGCCGACGCCGGTTGACCACTCGGCAATGAACCACGGCGACGACACCAGCCGGAAGGACACCGACCACACGGGCATGGACCACGCCGTGCATCAGCCGGCTCCGGTTTCACCTGCCAAGGCCTCCAGCCACTCGGACATGGATCACGGCGCGATGGGTCACGCCGCGATGGGGCACGGCAGCACCGATCACTCCGCGCACCAACCCGCTCCGGCATCGCCGGCCAAGGCTTCCGATCACTCGGGCATGGATCACGGCGCGATGGACCACGCCGCCATGGGGCATGCCGCGCCGCCACGCAGCGAGCCGATCACGCCGATTCCGGCAGTGACCGATGCCGACCGCGCCGCCGCGTTCCCGGAATTGCGGCTGCCGATGGCACACCCACCCGGGATCAACCGCTACGTGGCGTTCAACCGGCTGGAAGCCTGGGATGCCAAGCCCGGTTCGGGTCAGCTCTGGGAAGGCCAGGCCTGGGTGGGCAGCGACCTCAACCGGCTGTGGCTGCGCACTGAAGGCGAACGCACCGGCGGCAAGACCGAATCGGCCCAGTTGGAAGCCTTCTACGGGCGCAGCGTGTCGACCTGGTGGGATGTGCTGGCCGGCGTCAGGCACGACTTCAACCCGGGCGGCTCGCAGACCTGGGCCGCGTTCGGCGTGCAGGGCCTGGCGCCGTACAAGTTCGAGGTCAAGGCCACCGCCTACGTCGGCGAATCCGGCCAGACCGCGGCCAACGTCGAGGTCGAGTACGAACTGCTGCTGACCAACCGGCTGATCCTCCAGCCGCTCATCGAGGTCACCGCCTTCGGCAAGGACGACCCGGCGCGCGGCGTCGGCTCCGGCTTGAGCTCCGCGGAAGCCGGCCTGCGCCTGCGCTACGAGATCGACCGGAAGTTCGCCCCGTACATCGGCGTCGTCCATGAGCGCGCGTTCGGCAACACCGCGGACTTCCGCCGGGCCGGGGGCGAGGACACCCACGACACCCGCCTCGTGGCGGGCGTGCGGATCTGGTTCTAGGAGGACACCATGAAATCGAAATCGGGAACACGCAAGGCGGTACTGGCCGGCTCGATGCTCGCGGCAGCCGCGATCATTACCGGCGCAGCGGTCTGGTCGGGTGCCTACAACGTGGCCGCCGACTCGCCCCACACCCGCCCGGTCCATGCCCTGATGGACATCGCGAGGGAACGCTCCATCCACACGCGGGCGGGCAGACTCCGGGTTCCCGAGGGCCTGGGCACTGAAGCCCAGGTCCGGGAGGGTGCAGGCAACTACGATGCGATGTGCGCCGCCTGCCACCTGGCGCCCGGCGTATCCCGGACCGAGCTCAGCCTCGGGCTCTACCCCGCCCCGCCCGACCTCACCGCATACACGGTCGACCCGGCCAAGGCGTTCTGGGTGATCAAGCACGGGATCAAGGCCTCGGGCATGCCCGCCTGGGGCCTGAGCATGGGCGACGAGTACATCTGGAACATGGCGGCGTTCCTGCAGGAGCTTCCGGGTCTCGACGCGAAGGCCTACCGCGACCTGGTGGCCAGCAGCGGAGGCCATTCGCACGGGGGTGGCGAGACCGGCATGCACGGCGAAGCGGGCGGTGCCGATCACCACGCCGACGACACACGCGGCGGCGGAACCGAAGCCGGCGGGCATCACGACATGGAGAACAGCCACCATGGCGCTGCCCGGCCCGATCCCCGCCACAGCGCGATGCCAGAACATCGACAGCCGCCTGCCGCCAAGACGGTTCCGGACGATGCAGCTGCGCCCGAATCGCCCAGTCCCGACGACCATGCCGGTCATGATCACCAGCACTGAATGAAGCACGCGGCCTTCCACAAGGCCCCGACCGTTCCCCCGCCAGCCCACGCGCCGAGACAATCACCGGGTACCACCCATGAAACGCAATCACCTCGTCTTCGTCCTCCTCGCGCTGGCGTCTGCGCATGCGCTGACGGCATGTGCCGGCGCAGCTGACAGCGGCATCGCCGGCAAGTCGCCTTCGACACCTGCACCCGCAACCAACCCCGCCCCGGACGCCCCCGCACAAGGTCCGGTACCCGCCCCGTCAATCCTGCCTTTGATGGTCGTCAGCAAGAGCCCCAGTTGCGGCTGTTGCCAGTTGTGGGTGGAGCACATGGAACACGCCGGCTTCACGGTCCAGGTCGTGAATACCGACAACGTGAACGCGGTCAAGGAGCGGGTGGGCGTTCCGTACGGCAAGGGCTCCTGCCACACCGCGGAAGTGGATGGTTATTTCGTCGAGGGCCACGTCCCGGCGGATGACATCAAGCGCCTGCTGACGGAGCGGCCCGCGGGCAAGGGGCTGGTCGTGCCGGGCATGCCGGCCGGCTCACCGGGAATGGAGCTGCCCGATGGCCGCGTCCAGCCCTATGTCGTCGAGCTCGTCGCCCACGACGGCAGCACGTCCGCGTTCGCCCACCACGCGGATTGACGCACTGCTCGACGCCAGACCATTGCCGCTGTCACGGGAGGATGCATGAACACCCACCATCACCAGACGGACGCCGACCACCACGGACATCACGGCCAGCCCGGCGCGGGAACGATGTACACCTGTCCGATGCATCCGCAGGTGCGCCAGCAAGGCCCCGGCATCTGCCCGATCTGCGGCATGGCGCTGGAACCGGAAATGCCGGGACTGGACGATGAGGACAATCCCGAGCTGCGGGATTTCAGCCGCCGTTTCTGGTGGACCTTGCCGGCGACGCTGGTGGTGCTGGTGCTGGCGATGTCCGGCCACTACTTCCCGCAGCTGCCGGTGGACACCCGGACTTGGATCGAACTGGTACTGACCCTGCCGGTGGTGCTGTGGGCCGGCGCGCCGTTCTTCGTGCGGTGCGTGCAGTCGATCCGCAACCTCAGTCCCAACATGTGGACCCTGATCGGCATCGGCGTCGGCGCGGCGTTCGGCTACAGCGTCGTCGCCACCATCGCACCCGACCTGTTCCCGGAGTCGTTCCACGAACACGGCCGCGTGGGCGTCTACTTCGAAGCGGCCGCGGTGATCGTCTCGCTGACCCTGCTCGGCCAGTTACTCGAACTACGCGCCCGATCGAAGACCTCGAGCGCGCTGAAGGCCCTGCTGGGGCTGGCACCCAAGACCGCACGCCGCCTGCGCGACGACGGCAGCGAGGAGGATGTCGAACTCGGCCACGTCCATGTCGGCGACCGCCTGCGGGTGCGCCCCGGTGAGAAGGTGCCGGTGGACGGCGAGGTCATCGAAGGCCGCTCCCATGTCGACGAATCGATGCTGACCGGGGAGCCGGTCCCGGTCGAGAAAACCGTCGGTTCCAGCGTGATCGGCGCGACCCTCAACGGCACCGGCAGCCTGGTGATCCGCGCGGACAAGGTCGGTTCGGCGACGGTGCTGGCGCAGATCGTGCAGCTGGTCGCGCAGGCGCAACGCTCGCGCGCACCGATGCAGCGCATGGCCGACAAGGTGGCTTACTGGTTCGTGCTGGCGGTGCTGGCGATCGCCGTCGCGACCTTCTTCGTGTGGGGCCTGTTCGGCCCGGAACCGTCGTGGACGTTCGCGGTGCTCAACGCGATCTCGGTGCTGATCATCGCCTGCCCCTGCGCGCTGGGACTGGCCACGCCGATGTCGATCATGGTGGCGACCGGCCGCGCGGCCGGCGAGGGCGTGCTGTTCCGCGATGCCGAGGCGATCGAGAACCTGCGCAAAATCGACACCCTGATCGTGGACAAGACCGGCACCCTGACCGAGGGACGTCCGGCGTTCCACACCGCGTTGGCGGCCGAAGGGTTCACCGGGCAGGAGGTGCTGCGCCTGGCGGCCAGTCTGGACCAGGGCAGCGAGCACCCGCTGGCCGACGCGATCGTCGCCGAAGCCCGCCGTCGTGGCCTGGCGCTGGAAACCCCGGAAAGCTTCGAGTCGGCCACCGGCATCGGCGTGCGCGGCAAGGTGGGAGGCGCCACCCTGGCGATCGGCAATACCGCGCTGATGGACGAGGTCGGGGTGGATGCCTCGGTGCTTTCCATCCCGGCCGAGGAGCTGCGTCGGTCCGGCGCCAGCGTGATGTATCTGGCGGTCGACGGCGTCCTGGCCGGCCTGCTCGCGGTGTCCGACCCGATCAAGGCCACCACCGCGGACGCCATCGCGGCGTTGCACGGTGAGGGCCTGGACATCGTGATGGCCACCGGCGACGGCGTCACCACGGCCCATGCGGTCGCGCGCGTCCTGGGCATCGACGAAGTCCATGGCGAGGTCCGCCCGAAGGACAAGATCGAGCTGGTGCGGAAACTGCAAGCGGAAGGACACAAGGTGGCGATGGCCGGCGACGGGATCAACGACGCCCCTGCGCTGGCCGGCGCCGATGTCGGCATCGCGATGGGCACCGGCACCGACGTGGCGATGTCGAGCGCGCAGGTGACGCTGGTGAAGGGCGACCTGCGCGGCATCGTGCGGGCCCGGTCGATTTCCACCGACACGGTCGCCAACATGAAGCAGAACCTGGGCTTTGCGTTCCTCTACAACGCACTGGGCGTACCGGTCGCGGCCGGCGTGCTGTACCCGCTGACGGGACTGCTGCTGAGCCCGATGATTGCTGCTTTGGCGATGAGCCTGAGCTCGGTGTCGGTGGTCGCCAATGCGTTGCGGCTGGGCCGGAAGCGGCAGGGTTGAGGCCATCAAACCGAACCTTCGGAAAGCGTCCGCACGTTGACTTGAATCAAGACGCGGCCACCGTGCCGCACCTAATCTCGGATCATCCATGAAACCCTCCCGCCACCAGCGTCTGCATCTGCGAATAATGATCCTCACGATCATGGCGCTGCTGTGGTCGCAGTTCGCACTGGCGGGGCATCCGGCCGCCTCGATGGCGTTTGCGGCGCTGGATGCCGGTCAACCAGCCGGCTTGCAGCATGGTTGCCAACACCCCGCCCCGGCCGACGATTCGGCGGTCTGCGCCCCTCACTGCACTCAGGGCGATCAAAGCCGGGATATCACCCGCATCCCGCCGGTTCCCGCCTCCCTGCCGGCTCCGGTCTACTCGATCGCGTTGATCGCCGCGCCGGTGGATCGCACTGCCGTCTACCGCGCCACGCCCTTGGCGGTGTCGTGGAACCGGCCTACGCTGCATCCCGCCAGCATCCTGTTGATCTGATTGCCGGCTGAGGTCCGTCGGGCGCTCCGCTGCGCCTGACGCCACTTCCGTCGGCGCAGCCGTCTTCGCACGGCATGTCGCCTCCGCAGCAGTACTGTCATCCCATCGACGGCGGTACTGGCAAGGCAGAGACATGACTTATCCAGATCTGAAACAGCACTGCGCCCGTTCCCGGGCGTCGGCGCGACCGCGCACCCGCCCGGTGCCCGGCACGCTGTCCCGGCAATCGCATCCGTTCAAAACGCTGGCGCTGGGCATGGTCCTGGCGCTGCCATTCGTCGGCTACACCGCCAGTGCTTTCGCGGCGGAGCCGGAAGTCCCCGGCGGCGACCTCGCCTCGATCCGCCACTGGCTGGTCGACCACAACCCGCAACTGCGCGCCCTCCAGGCCGAGGCCGAGGCGGCCGAGGCGATGATCCTCCCGGCCGCCGCCTTGCCCGACCCGATGGCGACGGTGGAATGGCAGGGCATCGACCCCGCCCATCCCAACGTGCTGCCCGCCAACGTCGGGGCCACCAGCTACATGCTGCAGCAGACCTTTCCGCTGTGGGGCAAGCGCGGCCTGTCACGCGATGTCGCCCGCGAACAGGCCCGCGCGGCCGGTCACGGGCATGACGCCGCCACGCTGGATCTGCTGGCGGATGCCGAGGATGCCTACGTGCGCTACTGGCACGCGCGCGAGGCCATCGTGGTCATCGACCGGCTGATCGGCCTGCTGGAACAGGTCGAGGAAATCGCCGGGGTCCGCTACGCGCTGGGCCTGGCCGCCCAGCAGGACGCAATCCGCGCCCAGGTCGAGCGCACGGCCATGCAGCGGCAGCGGCTGGAGCGTCAGGCACTGCGGCGCGAGGCCACATCGACGTTGAATTCCCTGCTCGGCCGCCGCGCCGACGCGCCGCTGGCCGAGCCGGTCTCACCGCCCGCCCTCGCCATCGGGCAAGACACGTTCGACACCGCCCGCGAGCGGATTGCCTCCGGCAGCCATCCGCTCCTGCAAGCCGGCACCGCGCTGGCCGCCGCGGCCAACCGCAACGCCGAACTGGAACGGCGCAAGCGGCTGCCGGACATCACCCTCGGCGTCGGCGCCATGCAGGTCGGCCATCGCGTCGACAGCTACGCGCTGATGCTGGAGGTGGAAATCCCGTTCCAGCAACGGGCGCGGCGTGGGCGTGAACACGCATCGCGGCTGTTGGAAGCGGCCGCGCTGGCACGCACCGAAGCGGCGCATGACGAACTGGAAGGCCGACTCGGGAGCGCCCGGGGACGCTGGCTGGGTGCGCGCGAACAACGCGAACTGATCGAACAGACCCTGCTGCCGCAGTCGGACGCGAACTTCCAGTCGGCGCTGGCGAGCTATCAGGTCGGCGAAGTCGATTTCGCGACCCTGCTGGAAGCCCTGCGCGAATGGCAGGGCGCCGACCTGGCCCGGGTGGATGCCACCCGTGACCAATTTCTGGCCGCCGCCGCCGTGCGCGCCATCAGTGGAGATACACCATGAAGACTTCCCATTGGCTCACCGGCCTTGCCGTGGTCGTGCTCGCCCTTGCCGCCGGCTGGTGGAGCGGTCGCCACTTCCGTTCCGAAACACCATCGCAGCCAGCGGGCAACGGTGCCGAACAGCCCCGCAGGATCCTCTACTACCGCAACCCGATGGGTCTGCCCGACACCTCGCCGGTGCCCAAGAAGGACTCGATGGGCATGGACTACCTGCCCGTCTACGAAGGCGGTGAGGCGCCCGCCGCACCGGGCACCGTGGTGCTGTCGCCGGAGAAGGTGCAGAAGCTGGGCGTGCGCACCGAGGCCGTCCGCCGCCAGGCCTTGTCGCCGAGCGTCCGTGCCAGTGCCACCGTGCAGATCGATGAGACCCGCCAGTACGCGATCGCGCCGAAATTCGAGGGCTGGGTCGACCAGCTGCATGCCAACCAGACCGGCATGTCGGTACGGCGAGGCCAGCCGCTGCTGTCGGTGTACAGCCCCGAACTGCTCGCCGCGCGGAACGAATTCCGGGTGGCCGATGCCGCCGCCAGGAAACTTGCCACGGGTGATGCCGCAAGCGCGGCCACGATGGTCCGTCTGCGCGACGCCGCCCGCCAGCGCCTGAAGAACTGGGGCATCGACACCGCCCAACCGTCGAACGGAACACACGGGGATGCGGGCAGCCTGGTGATCCGTTCGCCCGCCGACGCCGTGCTGATCGAAAAGCCGGTCGTGCAGGGCGACCGCTTCGCCGCCGGCGACACCATCCTCCGCCTGGCCGACCTGTCGACGGTGTGGCTGGTCGCCAACGTACCCGCCACCAGCGCCGGGCTCGTGTCGGTCGGCCAGCAGGCCCGTTTCCAGTCGCCATCCCTGCCGGGCCGAAGCTTCGAGGGCCGGGTCGGTTTCATCCAGCCCATCATCGACCCGCAGACCCGCACCCTGGCGGTGCGGGTGGCGTTGCCCAATCCCGACGGCAGCCTGCGTCCCGGCCTGTTCGGCGATGTCGTGCTGAGCCGGGACGATGCCGGTGAAGCGCTGACCGTTGCACGCTCCGCGGTGCTCGACAGCGGTGTGCGGCAGGTGGTGCTGGTGCAGGTCGGCGAGGGCAGTTTCGAGCCACGGGACGTGGTTCTGGGCGAGCGCTCGGGCGACCGGGTCGAGGTGCGCGAAGGCCTGCACGAAGGTGAGCGCGTGGTGGTGTCGGCCAACTTCCTGATCGACGCCGAGAGCAACCTGCAAGCCGCGCTGGAGGCACTGACGGCCTCGCAGGCGCATGACGCAGGCGATACCGGCCCGGGCTCGCCCATCCCGGCGGAAATCGCCGCTCCGGACGCTCACCAGCACGAAACGCCACCGGCCTCCGACCCCGCAGCCGACGCGGACGCCTCCCACGACCCGCACGCGATGGAGCACTGACATGCTGGCGCGTCTCATTGAATGGTCGGTCCGCAACGTCTTCCTGGTGCTGGTGATCGCCATCGCCGTGACCGGCGGCGGCATCTACGCACTGCTCAACACGCCGCTGGATGCCCAGCCGGACCTGTCCGACGTGCAGGTCATCGTCTACGCCGACATGCCGGGGCAGGCCCCGCAGGTGGTCGAGGACCAGGTGACCTACCCGCTGTCGACCGCGATGCTGGCCGTGCCGCACGCCAAGGTGGTCCGCGGCATCTCGATGTTCGGCGCCTCCTACGTCTATGTGATCTTCGAGGACGGCACCGACATCTACTGGGCCCGCGCCCGCGTGCTGGAATACCTCAACACCGCGTCCAGGCAGATGCCGGCCGGGGTCACGCCGACGCTCGGGCCGGATGCCACCGGCGTGGGCTGGGTGTACCAGTACGTCCTGCAGGGCAAACAGAAATCCCTGGATGAACTGCGCGCCATCCAGGACTGGTACGTCCGCTACCAGTTGACCAAGGCGCCCGGCGTGGCCGAGGTCGCCAGTGTCGGCGGCTTCGTCCGCGAGTACTCGATCACCGTCGACCCGGGCAAGCTGCGCCAGTACGGCGTGCCACTGTCGCGGGTCTCCGAGGTCGTCGCGCAGAGCAACCGCGACGTCGGCGGCCGGGTCATCGAGATGACCGAAACCGAGTACATGATCCGCAGCCGCGGCTACCTGCGCGGGATCGATGACATCGAGAACCTCGTGGTCAAGAGCGACGCCGGCACGCCGGTGCTGGTCGCCGATATCGCGCGGGTCGAACTGGTCCCGGCGGAGCGGCGCGGCATCGCCGAGCTCAATGGCGAAGGCGAAGTGGTCGCCGGCATCGCCATCGCCCGCTACGGCGAGAACGCGCTGGCCGTCATCGAGGGACTGAAGGAGAAGATGGCGGAGATCCAGACCGGCCTGCCGGAAGGGGTCAGCCTGCAGACCGTGTACGACCGCTCCGGGCTGATCCAGCAGGCGATCGCCACCTTGCGCACCACGCTGATCGAGGAAAGCATCATCGTCGCGCTGGTGTGCATCCTGTTCCTGTTCCACGTCCGCAGCGCGCTGGTCGCGATCGTGATGCTGCCGGTGGGCGTGCTCATCGCGTTCATCGCCATGCGCGCGCTGGGCATGAACTCCAACATCATGAGCCTGGGCGGCATCGCCATTGCGATCGGGGCGATGGTGGACGCGGCGATCGTGATGATCGAGAACGCGCACAAGCACATCGAGCACAGCGACGGCAGCCGCTCGCACCGGCAGCTGATCATCGACGCCTGCCGCGAAGTCGGCCCGCCGCTGTTCTTCAGCCTGCTGATCATCACCGTGGCGTTCCTGCCGGTGTTCGCGCTGGAAGACCAGGAGGGCCGCCTGTTCAAGCCGCTGGCGTTCACCAAGACCTTCGTCATGGCCGCCGGCGCGCTGCTCTCGGTCACGCTGGTACCGGTGCTGATGCTGCTGTTCGTGCGCGGCAAGATCATGCCGGAGAAAAAAAACCCGGTGAACCGGGTGCTGATCGCGATGTACCGGCCGGTGATCGCGGTCGTGCTGCGGCACAAGACCGCGACCCTGGGCATCGCCGCGCTCGCGCTGGTGCTGACCCTGTGGCCGGCCTCCCGGCTCGGCAGCGAGTTCATGCCGACCCTCAACGAGGGCACCCTGCTCTACATGCCCGCGTCGCTGCCGGGGATGTCGGTGACCAAGGCCGCCGAACTGCTGCAGCAGCAGGACCGGATCATCAAGACGTTTCCCGAGGTGGAGTCTGTGTTCGGCAAGGCCGGCCGTGCGCTGACCGCGACCGATCCGGCACCGCTGGAGATGTTCGAGACCGTCATCAACCTCAAGCCGGAAAAGGCATGGCGCGACGGCATGACGATCGACGCGCTGATCGCGCAGATGGACCAGGCGCTGCAGTTCCCGGGCGTGGCCAACTCCTGGACCATGCCGATCAAGGCGCGTACCGACATGCTGTCCACCGGCATCCGCACCCCGATCGGGGTCAAGGTGTTCGGCACCGAGCTGGCCGAGATGGAGCGGATCGCCAAGCAGATCGAGGCCGCCGTGCGCACGGTGCCGGGCACCACCAGTGCCTATGCCGAGCGGCTGACCGGCGGCTACTACCTGGACATCCAGCCCGACGCCCGCCAGCTGGCGCGCTACGGACTGACCGTCGGCGACGTGCAGGGCACGATCTCGGCGGCACTGGGTGGCGAACTGGTGGCCACCACGATCGAGGGCCGCGAGCGGTTCGGAGTCATCGTGCGTTATCCGCGCGAACTGCGTGACGACCCGCAGACGATCGCCCGCGAGGTGCTGGTCGCCACCGCGGACGGCGCCCAGATCCCTCTGGGCGAGCTGGCAACGTTGTCGATCAACCGCGGCGCGACGGAGATCCGCACCGAGAACGCCCTGCTGTCCGCCTACGTCTACGTCGATACCCGCAACAGCGACCTGGGCGAATACGTCCGCCTGGCACAGGCCGCCGTGGCGGAGGCGGTCGACTTCCCACCGGGCTACTACGCCACCTGGAGCGGCCAGTACGAGTACATGCAACGCGCCGCGGCGAAGATGAAG
>DASTUE010000129.1:0-10126 GCA_035759805.1 Lysobacter sp.
CGGCTACCAGCGCAGCCAGCTGCTGCTGTCCGGCACCCATCGTCAACGCCTGCACGCCACGCTGGACGCCGCCCTGCCGGCGATCCACGCCCTGCCCGAGGCACGCAAGGTGCGCTGGTCGCTGGATGTGGACCCGATCGACCTGTATTGAGGTGTGGGTGCGGTGGACCCTGTCGCCACCTGACCCGGATCAACTTGACGTCTTGACCGCCTTGGCCGTCTTGGCCGTCTTGACTGTCTTGGTCGCTGCGGCCTTCTTCGGCAAGGTCCGCACGTACAGCGTCAGGCCTTCCTTTTTCACTTCGAACAAGCCTGTGGCAGACACCAGATCGCTGAGTTTTGAATAACCATAGTTGCGTGGGTCAAAGGACGCCTGATTGCCGATCTGGCTGCCGACCGGCCCCAGATGGGCCCAGCCATCGTCTCCGGCCACCGCCGCGACCGCGCTGCGCAGCATCTGCACCAGCCGGGTGTCCTGGCGCAGTTCGGTACGACCCTTGCGTACGGGCGCGGGATCATCACCGGCACCATCGCTCGCTTCGGCTTGTTCGCCCAACGCCTCCACGTAAGTAAACACCGAGCAGGCGTTGACGAACGCCAATGGCGTCTTCTTCTCGCCGAAACCGTAGACCTTCACGCCTTCGGTCAGCAGGCGCATCACCAACGGAGTGAAGTCGGCATCCGAGGACACGATCGCGAACCCATCGAGCTTGCCCGCGTACAGCAGATCCATCGCATCAATCACCATCGCCATATCCGAGGCGTTTTTTCCAGTGGAATAGGCGAACTGCTGGATCGGCCGGATCGCGTATTCGTGCAGGCAGGCTTCCCAGCCCTTGAGATGGGGACTCTTCCAGTTGCCGTAGGCCCGGCGCACGTTGGCAGCACCGTGGCGTGCGACTTCCGCAAGAATCACGTCGATCTTCGCCGCGGGCGCATTGTCCGCATCGACCAGAAGCGCGATGCGCCTTTCCTCGGTAGTGATCGCCATATCTTGTTCCTGAAGGGTCTGCGGCGAGCCTAACGCGAATCCGGCCAGGCACGAAAACTGGCTTACCGGAAAACGCAAACGGCCCGGTTTCCCGGGCCGTTGTGGCTCACAGCGATGTCGCCAGCCGTTACGCGGCGAACAGCACGCGCATCTTCTTCAGCGCGTTGGCCTCGATCTGGCGGATCCGCTCGGCGGACACGCCGTACTCGTCGGCCAGCTCCTGCAGGGTCACCTTGTTCTCGTTGCCGAGCCAGCGGCGGGCGACGATGTCGCGCGAGCGCTCGTCGAGCTGCGCCAGGCCCTCGTGCAGCAACGCGATCTGGTGGTCTTCCTGGCTTTCGCGCTCGTAGATCTGCGAGGGCTCCTCGTCGTCGGTGCGCAGGTAGGCGACCGGCGACGGCGGCGCGCGGTCGTCGTCATCGCTGTCGGGCGCATCGAAGCCGATATCGCGGCCGGACAGGCGCGACTCCATCTCCAGCACTTCGCGCTCGGACACGTTCAGGTCGCGGGCGACCACGCGCACCTCCTCGGCGTTCATCCAGCCCAGGCGCTTCTTGCTGCGGCGCAGGTTGAAGAACAGCTTGCGCTGCGCCTTGGTGGTGGCGACCTTGACGATGCGCCAGTTCTTGAGGATGAACTCGTGCATCTCGGCGCGGATCCAGTGCACCGCGAAGCTGACCAGTCGCACGCCCTGGTCGGGATCGAAGCGCTTGACCGCCTTCATCAGGCCGATGTTGCCTTCCTGGATCAGGTCGCCCAGCGGCAGGCCGTAGCCGTTGTAGCCACGGGCCACGTGGACCACGAAGCGCAGGTGGGAATGGACCAGTTCGCGGGCGGCGTTGAGGTCTTCCTCGGCAAGGAAGCGACGCGCGAGCGCCTGCTCGTCCTCGACGCTCAGCACCGGGATGCGGTGGACCGCACCGATGTAGGCGTCCAGCGATCCCAGCGCACTGGGAACCGGCAGGCTGTTGGATACAAGGGCGTTGGAAACAGTGGTATCAGTCATGGGCGACATTTTAGCAGTCTCTACGGATGCATGCTAATCGTTCAAAACAGATGGCAGCGTCTCGTTAGCAGAACGGTGCGCCACGGCATGAGGTAAAGACTGTCAGCCGCGCCGTTAGTTCCCGATCAAGCCCGCCGCAACGTCGTCGTCACGCGACCGGTTCATCCGCCGAGGCGGGCAGCGACCAGTCGATCGGCGCCTGCCCGCGTCGTGACAGGTACTGGTTGGTCGCGGAAAAGTGCCCGCAGCCGATGAAGCCGCGATGCGCCGACAGCGGTGACGGGTGCGGGGCCTTGAGGACCTTGTGCCGCTGGCGGTCGATGATCGCGCCCTTGCGCTGTGCATAGGCGCCCCACAACAGGAACACCAGCCCCTCGCGCTCGCGGTTCAGCGTCTCCACGACGTGGTCGGTGAAGCCCTCCCAGCCCTTGCCCTGGTGCGCGCCGGCGCGCCCGGCTTCCACCGTCAGCACCGCATTGAGCAGCAGCACCCCGCGGTGGGCCCAGGGCATCAGGTAACCGTGACGGGGCGGGGCGATGCCGAGGTCGCGCTCGATTTCCTTGTGGATGTTCTGCAGCGACGGCGGCACCGGCACGCCGGGGCGCACCGAGAAACACAGCCCGTGGGCCTGGCCCGGCCCGTGGTACGGGTCCTGGCCGAGGATCACGACCTTGACGGCATCGAACGGGGTGGCGTCGAACGCGGCGAAGATCTCCGGCCCCGGCGGGTAGATGCGGGCGCCCGCCGCCCGCCGACCGCGCAGGAATGCCGACAGCGCGCGCATGTCATCGCGCAGCAGGTAATCGCCGACGCGGGCCTTCCAGGACGGCTCGAGCCTGATCGGGTGCCGGGTCATGCCGTCCAATGCCTTACGCCAGCTTCGCCAGCCGCAACTGGAACAGGGTCTTGGTGACCAGCAGGCGCTCCTCGATCGGCTTGAGCACCAGGTCGTTGGCGCCGGCACGCAACAGCGCGCTCTGGTTGTCCAGATTGGCGTCGCCGGTCATCACCAGCACCGGCAGACGGCGCTTGCCGTAGCCGAAGTCGTTGCGCAGCCGGTCGAGCAGGTCGCTGCCTTCCAGCTCGCCCTTGAGGTAGACATCGGTCAGCACCAGGTCGGTGCCGGGGTCCGGCTGGCCACGGTGGCTTTCCAGGTACTCCAGCGCTTCTTCCACGCCGACGAAATGCAGCACTTCCAGTTGCTGGCGCTGCAGCATGCGTTTGGTCGCCAGCGCGACCACGCGGCTGTCCTCGACGTACAGCACGCGCGCGCCGGCGATCGCCTGCGGCTGGACATAGCCGCGGATGAACGTGGCCAGCGCGGCATGCCCGAGCGACTTGTCGAAATAGTCGGTGACGTCCTCGGTGAACTGGCGTGATTCCAGGTGCGCCTGGGCATCGCCGGAGACCACGATGACCGGCACGTAGGTCTGGCCGGCGGCTTCGCGCACGGTGCGCGCCAGCGCGATGCCGTCGCCGTCGGGGAGCGCCAGGGACGTGGTGATCAGGTCGACCGGGCCGGCGGCCAGCGCGCGGCCAGCCTCCTCGATGCTCGCGCAGGGCACGATCCGGACGTTCTCCAGCTCGCGCTGCAGCACGTCGCCGATCAGCCGGCGCACCAACCGCGAGCCATCCACCACCATCACCCGCGGCGCATCGCTGACCACGTGGCGCAGGTGGTGGCCGGATGCGGCACCGTCCGTCGGGACGGCATCGGTGACCGCGGGGTCGGGCGGGTTGTCGACCGGGGCAGTCATGTGTCGGTCGGCCGGGTCTGGCGCAGGTAATGGCCGGTCACCAGGCCCGCCCCGAGCCAGCCCAGCAGCCCGGCACCGAGCACGATCGCGCTGGCGGCGGGAAGGCTGAAACCGTGCAGGGCGAAATCGCTGCCGTAGCTGCGGGCCAGCTCGGCCAGCGGTTCACGCAACGCCAGGTCGGCGGCGGTCAGCAAGGCCAGCGCGAGCATGCCGGCCAGCAAGCCGTAACCCAGGCCCAGATATAGGAAGGGCCGGCGGATGAAGCCATCGGCGGCGCCCAGCAATTGCAGTACGCCGATCTCGTCGGTGCGCTGCTGGATGTCCAGCCGCACGGTGTTGCCCACCACCAGCAGGGCACCCAGGCCGAGCATCGCCGCCAGCACCCAGGCCAGGCGGCCGCCGAAGCGCAGCCAGCCGTCCAGCCGTTCGCGCCAGGCCGCATCGTGCTGGACGACATCGGCCTCCGGCAGCTGCGCCAGCGCCGCGGCCAGCGATGCCTCATCGCCGCCGGGCGTCACCACCAGCAGGCTCGGCAACGGATTGCCGTCGAGGCTGGAAAGGGTCTCGCCCAGTCCGGCGGCGTTTTTCAACTCGGCCAGGCCCTGCTCAGGCGTGCGCCACTCCACCGCCGCGACATCGGCACGCGCACGCACTTCGTCGGCCAGCGCGCGGGCCCGGTCGAGGCCGACCGCGGGTTTCAGGAACACGCTGATCCGGCGCGCCTCCTGCACGTCGCCGGCAAAGCGTTCGATGTTCGCCAGCGACGACCACAACCCCAGCGGCAACGCCAGCGCCAGCGCCATCACGCCGATGGTCAGCGCGGTCGACCAGGGCTTGCGCAGCATCCGGCCGGCGCTGGCCACCAGGCTGTAGGCGTGGTGGTCGAGCCACGTGCCCAGTCCGCTGCGGTGGGTGGTCGCGCGGGTGGTCGCGCGGGTGGTCGCACGCGTCTTCGCCGCGGCGGCGCTGTGGTCGGTGCTCATTCGGCCAGCTCCTCCGGCGATATGTCGTCCACCAGTTGCCCCTGGTTGAGCACCAGCACGCGCTTGCGCATCCGTTTGACCAGGGCCAGGTCGTGGCTGGCGACCAGCACGCTGGTGCCGCGCTCGGGCAGGGATTCGAACAGCGTCATGATCTCGGCCGACAGCGTCGGATCGAGGTTGCCGGTCGGCTCGTCGGCCACCAGCAACGCGGGCTCGCCGACGATCGCCCGGGCGATGCCGACCCGCTGCTGCTCGCCGGCGGACAGTTGCGACGGCAATGCCTGCGAACGCGCGCCCAGGCTGACCCGGTCGAGCACCGCACGCACACGTTTGACGATCTCCGCGCGGCGCAGGCCCTGCAGCACCAGCGGCAGCGCGACGTTGTCGGCGACCGTGCGGTCGGCCAGCAGGCGATGGTCCTGGAACACCACGCCGACCTCGCGCCGGTGCATGGCGACCTTGCGTCCGCGCACGCGCAGCAGGTTCTTGTCGGCAAACAGCACCGCACCGCGGGTCGGCCGCTCGGCGAGGTGGATCAGTTTCAGCAACGTGCTCTTGCCCGCGCCGGAGTGGCCGGTGACGAACAGCATCTCGCCGGAGGCGACCTCGAAGCTGACCTCGCTCAGGGCCTGGCGTCCGCCGTCGTACTGCTTGCTGACGTTGTCGAAGCGAAGAACGCTCATCGCGTGGCCATCCGGATCATTGTCGCCAAGTATCGGCGGGGGCGGCGGAGATGGCCAGAACGCAGGCCATGGAGCGCGGTTTGCAGTGCCGCCTGATGTGCGGCATCCGGAACAGGTTGACGCATCCATGCCCCCGACGGATCCGGCCGGGCGGCCGGATCCTGTCCACACTCAGTGCTGCGAACGCGGCCCACGCGTCATCAGCGACTTCAGTCCGCGCCCGATGCGGTTGAGCAGACCACCCTGGTCAGCCGCCGCTGCGGCCGGACGGGGCGGGGTGGCGACCTTGTTGGCCGGGATCTGTCGCGACGCTCCACCGTTGCCGCCCGCGGCACGCGGCGGACGCGGCGCGGCAGGCGACGCAACCGGAGCCGTGGCGCCGGGCTTGCCGGCGGCACCCTCTCCATTGCGCACCTGCGGCTGGCCTTCGGCCTGGCCCTCGATCCTGCGCCCACCGCGACGGCGGCGACGCTTGCGCGGCGGACGCGCGGCATCGTCGGTCGGGGCAGTGCCGTTTGCCGGCGCCGCGACCGCATGCGGCGTCGCGGCCTGCGCCGGACCACCGGCAACCTCGGCAACACCACCGCCTGCCTCGCTCTTGCCGCCGGCCGTATCCGCAGGTGCGCGGCGCGGACGGTGTGGGCCTCCGGCCTCGCTGCGACTGCGGTCGCTCCCACCGCTGCGACCCGCTCCGGCCGTGCGGCCGCGACCGCCGCCGCGACGCTCCTCCTCGACGGCTCGCGCCTCGCGCGCCTCCTTGAAGATCGCGCCGACGCTTTCGTGTTCCTCGCCTTCGACCTTTTCCCGCACCGGGCGCGGCAGCGACACCAGCAGTTCGGGCTCGACCCGTGCGGTCGGCAGCTTCTGTTCGATGTAGGCCTCGATGTCGGGCAGGCTGATCGCATAGCGTTCGCAGGCGAAGCTGATCGCGTCGCCCTCCTCGCCCAGCCGCGCGGTGCGGCCGATGCGGTGCACGTAGTCTTCCGCATCGAACGGCAGATCGTAGTTGTAGACGTACTTGACCCCGTCGATGTGCAGCCCGCGCGCCGCCACGTCGGTGGCGACCAGCACTTCCAGCTGGCCCTTCTGGAACTTCGCCAGCAGCGACTCGCGCTTCTTCTGCGGCACGTCGCCCGACAGCACGCCGACCCGGTAACCGCCCTTCTCCAGCGCCCGCGCGACCCGCTCGACCCACACCTTGGTATTGACGAACACCATCGTGCGCGCGCCTTCGCTGCGCGACAGCAGGCCCAGCAGCAACGGGATCTTCTCCTCGTCGGACGGGAAGTACATCAGCTGGCGCACCTGCGAGGCGGTGATGTACTCCGACTCGACCACCAGCTTTTCCGGCTCGTTCATGTGCTCGTAGGCCAGCTCCAGCACCCGATGGCTCAGCGTGGCCGAGAACAGCAGGGTCTGACGGATCGTGCAGGCCGGCATCCGCCGCAGCAGGAAGCGGATGTCCTTGATGAAGCCCAGGTCGAACATCCGGTCGGCCTCGTCCAGCACGCAGACCTCGCAGGCGTGCAGGGACACCACCTTGTGCTGCTTGACGTAGTCGATCAGCCGGCCGGGGGTGGCGATGATCACGTCCACGCCCTGCTGCAGCAGTTCGCGCTGCTTGTCGTAGTCGACCCCGCCGTAGACCAGGGCGAACCGCAGGCCGACTTCCGGCCCCAGCTTGACCGCGTCCTTGTGGATCTGGATCGCCAGCTCGCGGGTCGGCGCGAGGATCAGCGCGCGCGGATCGCCGGGCTGGCGCTCGGCCAATGCCGGCTGGGTCAACAGGCGATTGATCGTCGCCACCAGGAACGCCAGCGTCTTGCCGGTGCCGGTCTGGGCCTGGCCGGCGACGTCGCCGCCTTTCAGCGCGACCGGCAGGCTCATCGCCTGGATCGGGGTGCAACGGGTGAATCCGGCCGACTCCAGCCCCGCCAGCAGGCGCGGATGCAGGTCGAAGGAATCAAAGGTGATATCGGTTAAAGGCTTGTCGCTCATGCGGTCAGTCATAAAATCCCGGGGATCCGCGCGCAGGACTGCGCTTGCGTGGGTGGCAGCTGCCAAGCAGACTGCCGAGGTCGGTCAGTTTCGTCCCTGACCGCAGCGTGCGAGGGCTTGAAGCCATCGCGAAACGCCCCAGTTTAACGCAAGCCCCCTTCCAAAACCCGGCGCAATCCGCCGCCGGCGTTCGCCCCATCGCAGGAGAATCACGTGAGCGACAAAACCATCCAGGTCGGCGATGCCGATTTCGACACCGTCGTACTGCAGTCGTCCGAGCCGGTCCTGGTCGACTTCTGGGCCGAGTGGTGCGGCCCGTGCAAGATGATCGCGCCGGCGCTGGACGACCTGGCCGAGGCCTATGCCGGGCGGGTCAAGATCGCCAAGATCAACGTCGACCACAACCGCGCCACCGCCATGAAGTACCACGTGCGCTCGATCCCGATGCTGCTGCTGTTCAAGGACGGCCAGGTGCAGGAAACCCAGATCGGCGCGGTCGGCAAGGCGCAGCTGGCGGCGATGATCGACAAGGCGCTCTGAGCGGTTCCGGCCGCCCTGTTGCACGGCGATGGTTCCGCATGCAGCTGAACCATCCGGCCGCCGCGCGTGGCCGCCCTACTTGCGGCCGCCATGGCGCAGTGCTAGTTTCGCAAGACCCGGTGCCTGAACGGCCACGCGGCTCATTGATTGACTGATCGGAATCGACTGATCGAAGGCCCGCGAGCCCGTTCCCCGCCGCACCCATCTCGAAACCCCACGTCCCTGACGCTTCGCCCGCCCATCGCGGGCGCTCGCCGCTTAGCGAGGAATACCCGCTTGTCCGACAACATCCCCGACGCCGGCGACATCGCCGAAAAGCGCGTGCGCAAGCCGCGCGTGAGCAAGGCCACCGCCGACGCCGCACCGGCCAGGACCGCCGCACCCAAGGCGGAAGCGCCGGCCGCCACGGCGCCGAAGGCCCCGGCCGCGCCAGTCGCGCCAGTCGCGCCAGTCGCGCCGCCCGCCGCCGCGCCCAAGGCTGCTGCCGCCGCGCCGGGTGCGCCGGCCGTGAGCGCCAGCGCTCCTGCCCGAACCACACAGCCCGCCAGCGCACCATCGCCTGCGGGCCAGCCAACGGCCGCCGCCGGCAACGTGCCGCCAGTGAACCAGCCGAACAAGGCACCCGCCCCCGCGGAGTCCTCCGCATCCGGCAATACCTCCAATCAGTCCGGCCCCAATCCGGGCAACGACGGCGGCAATGGCGAGCCCTCCGGCCAGCCGCGCGAGCAGCATCGCGAAGGCCAGGGCCCGCGTGAAGGCCAGAACCGCGACCAGGAAGGCGGCCGCAGCAACAACCGCCGCGAGCGCTTCCGCAACAAGCGCGACCGCGGTGGTGAGCGCAAGGGTGGCGGTGGCGGCGGCAACCGCGACGGCCTGCCCAGCGACGACGGCGGCAACGAGACCTTCGTCCCGCGCGCCAACCCGCAGGTGCCCGAGGGCTTCCCGCAGTACTCGCTGGGCGACCTGAAGCGGATGCAGGCCTACAAGCTGCTGGAAATCGCCGAGCAGCTGAACATCTCCGAAGGCGTCGCCCGCGCGCGCAAGCAGGACGTCATCTTCGCGGTGCTGAAGGTGCTGACCCGCCACGGCGAAGGCGTCGCCGCCGACGGCGTGCTGGAGATCCTGCCGGACGGCTTCGGCTTCCTGCGCGCGGCCGAGGCCAGCTACCTGGCCGGCCCGGACGATACCTACATCTCGCCCAGCCAGATCCGCCGCTTCAACCTGCGCACCGGCGACCACCTGTCGGGCCGCATCCGTTTCCCCAAGGACGGCGAGCGCTACTTTGCCCTGTCGATCGTCGACACGATCAACGGCGAGCCGCTGGAAGCGTCCAAGAACAAGGTGCTGTTCGAGAACCTGACCGCGCTGTTCCCGCGCCGCAAGTTCACCCTGGAGCGCGGCGACGGCTCCACCGAGGACATCACCGGCCGCATCCTCGATCTGATGGCGCCGCAGGGCAAGGGCCAGCGCGCGCTGATCGTCAGCCCGCCGAAGGCCGGCAAGACGATGATGATGCAGCAGATCGCCACCGCGATCAGCCACAACCACCCCGACGTGCACATGATCGTGCTGCTGATCGACGAGCGGCCCGAGGAAGTCACCGAGATGCAGCGCACCGTGCGCGGCGAGGTCATCTCCTCGACGTTCGACGAGCCGGCCGGCCGCCACGTGCAGGTCGCCGAGATGGTGATCGAGCGCGCCAAACGCCTGGTCGAGCACAAGAAGGACGTCGTCATCCTGCTCGACTCGATCACCCGCCTGGCGCGCGCCTACAACAACGTCCTGCCCAGCTCGGGCAAGGTGCTGTCCGGCGGCGTCGACGCCAACGCCCTGCACCGCCCGAAGCGCTTCTTCGGCGCCGCGCGTAACGTCGAGGAGGGCGGCTCGCTCACCATCATCGCCACCGCGCTGGTCGACACCGGCTCGAAGATGGACGAGGTGATCTACGAGGAGTTCAAGGGCACCGGCAACTCGGAAGTGCACCTCAACCGTCGCATCGCGGAAAAGCGTGTCTACCCGGCGATCGACATCAACCGCTCGGGCACGCGCCGCGAGGACTACCTCATCGAGCCGGAGCTGCTGCAGAAGATCTGGATCCTGCGCAAGCTGCTGCACGGCATGGACGAGATCGGCGCGATGGAGTTCCTGCTCGACAAGATGAAGAACTC
>DASTUE010000130.1:0-2839 GCA_035759805.1 Lysobacter sp.
GTCGAGCTGGCCTCCGCCGAACGCCGCGCCTACTACCAGAGCAACGGCCAGCCCAACATCGGCCTGGGCATCATCAAGACCTCGACCGCGAATGCGCTCGACGTCACCCGCGCCGCACGCGCGGCGGCGGTCGAGATCCAGAAATCGCTGCCGCAGGGCACCGAGATCTTCGTCGCCTACGACGACACGGTGTTCATCGAATCCTCGATCGAGCGCGTGTACGCGACCCTGCTGGAAGCCATCGCGCTGGTGCTGCTGGTGATCTGGCTGTTCCTCGGCAGCATCCGCGCCGCGCTGATCCCGGCGCTGACGGTGCCGGTGTGCCTGCTGGCCGCCTTCATGCCGCTGTACCTGTTCGGCTACTCGATCAACCTGCTCACGCTGCTGGCGCTGGTGCTGTCGATCGGCCTGGTGGTCGACGATGCGATCGTGGTGCTGGAGAACATCCAGCGCCGGGTCGACCTCGGCGAGCCGCGGCTGCTGGCGGCGGTGCGCGGCACGCGCCAGGTCGGCTTCGCGGTGATCGCGACCACCACCGTGCTGGTCGCGGTGTTCCTGCCGGTTGGCTTCATGGAAGGCAATACCGGCCGGCTGTTCCGCGAGCTGTCGGTGGCGTTGGCGGGCGCGGTCGCGCTGTCGGCCTTCGTCGCGCTGACGCTGACGCCGATGATGTCGTCGAAGCTGCTGCGGTCGCACGCGCAGGAAAAGGGCTCGCGGCTGCACCAGTGGATCAACGGGCGACTCAACGCGCTGGCCGACGGTTACCGCGGCGCGCTGCAGCGCACGCTCGGCCGGCACTGGCTGGTCGGTGGGCTGATGGTGCTGGCCGGGGTGCTCAGCTTCGTCCTGTTCAAGGTGGTGCCGTCGGAACTGGCGCCGGCGGAGGATCGCGGCGCGTTCTTCGTTTCGGTCGTGGGGCCCGAGGGCGCCGGTTACGACTACACGGTCGGCCAGATCAAGCAGGTGGAAGGCATCTTCGCCAAGCGCGTGGGCGAGGGCGGCGCGATCCGCCGTAACAACACCCGCGTGCCGGGCGGCTTCGGCGCCAGCGAGGAAATGCACAGCGGCAACGTGATCGTCTTCCTCGAGGAATGGAACAAGCGCGATCAGTCCACCGCCGAAGTGGCCGATTCGCTGCGCCGCGACCTTGCGGGACTGAGCGGCGTGCAGGCGCAGCCGCGGGTCGGCGGCGGGCTGGTCGGCAGCCGCGGGCAGCCGATCCAGATCGTGCTGGGCGGCCCGGAATATGCCGAGATCGCGCAATGGCGCGACACCCTGATGGAGAAGATGGAAGCCAATCCCGGGCTGTTCTCGGTGGACTCCGACTACAAGGAAACCCGGCCGCAGATGCGGGTCGAGATCGACCGCCAGCGCGCGGCCGACCTGGGCGTGAGCGTGACCGAGATCGGCCACGCGCTGGAGACGATGATGGGCGGTCGCAGGGTCACCACGTTCGTCCAGGAAGGCGAGGAGTACGACGTGCTGGTGCAGGCCGGCCGCGCCGGTCGCGCCTCGCCGGCCGACCTGACCGCGATCCAGGTGCGTGGCAATGGCGGCGAACTGATCCCGCTGTCCAACCTGGTCACCCTGAGCGAGCTGGCCGAGGCCGGCAGCCTGAACCGGTTCAACCGCATGCGCGCGATCACCATCACCGCCGGCCTGGCGCCGGGCTACACGATGGGCGAGGCGCTGGCGTTCCTCAATTCCACGGTGGCGGCCGAGCTGCCCGAGTACGCCCAGGTCGACTGGAAGGGCGAGTCGCGCGAGTTCCAGAAAGCCGGCAGCGCGGTGCTGCTGACCTTCACCCTGGCCCTGCTGGTGGTGTACCTGGTGCTGGCGGCGCAGTTCGAGAGTTTCATCCATCCGTTCGTGATCATGCTGACGGTGCCACTGGCGGTGCTGGGCGCGCTGGTCGGGCTGGCGGTGACCGGCGGCACGCTGAACCTGTTCAGCCAGATCGGCATCGTGATGCTGGTGGGACTGGCGGCGAAGAATGGCATCCTGATCGTCGAGTTCGCCAACCAGTTGCGCGACGCGGGCCGCAGCATCAAGGAGGCGATCATCGAATCGGCCGGGGTGCGGTTGCGGCCGATCCTGATGACCTCGATCTCCACCGCGGTCGGTGCGGTGCCGCTGGTCGCGGCCGGTGGCCCGGGTTCGGCCAGCCGGGCGACGATCGGCGTGGTGATCATCTTCGGCGTGTCGCTGTCGACCCTGCTGTCGTTGTTCGTGGTGCCGGCGTTCTACGTGCTGCTGGCGAAATACACTCGCTCGCCGCAGGCGCTGTCCAACGAGCTGGATACGCTGGCGGCGGAAACCCCGGAAGTCGGCGGCCACGCCTGAGCCACCGGCAACCCCTTGTGCCCCGGTCTTCGGACCGGGGTTTTTCGTGACGGCCCAATGCGGTTAAGGTGCCACTCTTGTCGCCGGTCATCTGGCCGGCCAAACCGGGGAAATTCGTGGAAGCAGTCGTCAATGCAATCAATGGGGTCATCTGGAGCAACGCGCTGATCTTCATGTGCCTGGCCGCGGGCCTGTGGTTCAGCCTGCGCACGCGCTTCATGCAGATACGCGGCTTCACCGAGATGTGCCGGCTCACGGTCAGCGGGCAGAAGTCCGAGGCCGGCGTGTCCTCGTTCCAGGCGCTGGCGATCTCGATGGCCGGGCGCATGGGCATCGGCAACATCGCCGGCGTCGCCACCGCGATCGCCTACGGCGGGCCGGGGGCGATCTTCTGGATGTGGGTGATGGGTTTCCTCGGCGCATCGACCTCGTATGTCGAGTCCACCCTGGCGCAGATCTACAAGACCAAGGATGCCGAGGGTCGCTACCGCGGCGG
>DASTUE010000131.1:0-5438 GCA_035759805.1 Lysobacter sp.
GCTCCTACAGGAGATTGGGCCGCGGCGATCGGATTGTTGTAGGAGCGGCTTCAGCCGCGACCGCGGGGCTTCGATCCCGGCGATCGCGACATGGTCGCTTCAATCTCGCCTCAACCTCGCGCTGCCGGCCCATTCGGCACGCCGTGGCGCTCCAGCGCCCATTCGACATGCTCGCGTACCAGCGGGTCGTCGCTGTCGCGGCGTGATTCCAGTGCGGCGACCACCTCGGGCGTGGTCGGTGCGTTGCCCAGTGCCACGGCGATGTTGCGCAACCAGCGCTGGTGCCCGCTGCGGCGGATCGCCGAGCCTTCGCTGCGTTGCAGGAATTCGGCTTCCGTCCAGGCAAACAATTCCGCCAGACTGGCCTCGTCGAGGTTGTTGCGGGCGCGGAAGTCCGGCTCGTCGGTGCGCTTGGCGAACTTGTTCCACGGGCACACCAGCTGGCAGTCGTCGCAGCCGAAGATGCGGTTGCCGATCGGCTCGCGCAGTTCCAGCGGGATCGGCCCGTCGTGCTCGATGGTCAGGTAGGAAATGCAGCGCCGCGCATCCAGCCGGTACGGTGCGGTGATCGCCTGTGTCGGACACACGTCGATGCAGCGCGTGCAGGTACCGCAGTGGGCGCTGGCGGGCGCGTCGACCGGCAGGGGCAGGTCAAGGTAGATCTCGCCGAGGAAAAACCACGAGCCGCCGTCTCTGTCGATCAGGCAGGTGTGCTTGCCGATCCAGCCCAGCCCGGCGTTGCGGGCCAGTGCACGTTCCAGCACCGGCGCCGAATCGACGAACACGCGATGCCCGAACGGGCCGACCACATCGGCGATCCGCGTGGCCAGCCGCTGCAGGCGCTGGCGCATGAGCTTGTGGTAATCCCGGCCCAGCGCGTAGCGGGCGACATAGGCGCGCTCGCCGTCGGCCAGGGTCTGCCAGGCTTCCTGGTCATCGCGCCGGCCGTAATCCAGACCGACCGAGATGACCCGCAGGGTGCCGGGGATCAGTTCGGCCGGCCGCGAGCGGGCGTCGCCGTGGCGCGCCATCCACTCCATCGATCCGTACAGGCCCTGTGCCAGCCAGTCGCGCAGGTGCGCCTCGTCCTCGCCCAGGTCGATGCCGCTGATGCCGCAGCGCTGGAAACCGAACTCCCGCGCAAGCTCCCGGATACGCCGGGCGAGGGCGGCAGGGTCGGCCGGCCCGGAACCGGCGCCGACAGCCGTCGCCGGCAGCGGGTCTTGATCGGGAAGGGAGGAGTGGGTCACGGCCCGCCAAGTATAGAATCGCCGGATGCTCCCTGCCGCCGCCCTCCATTCCGTCAGCACCGTGCGCGAGATCGAAAACCGCGCCACGGCGCAGCTGGGCGACGGGTTCGAACTGATGCGTCGCGCCGGTCGCGATGGGTGGCGGGCCGTCTTGCAGCACTGGCCCGCCGCCCAGTCGGTGCTGGTGGTGTGCGGCCCCGGCAACAACGGGGGCGACGGCTACGTGCTGGCGAAGCTCGCGCATGAGTCCGGTCGCCGCGTCCGGGTCGTCAGACTGCCCGACCATGCGCCGCGGACCGAGCCCGCCGGTCGGGCCTGCGCGGATTACCTCGCCGGCGGCGGAGAGGTGGTCGATTTCACCTCCTCCGGGCTGCCACACGCGGAGGTGCTGGTGGACGCGCTGTTCGGGATCGGTCTGGCGCGTGCCCCGGATACGGCGGCTGCAGGACTGGTTGCGGCCATCAATGGCCATCCGGCCCCGGTGCTCGCACTCGACGTGCCCAGCGGGGTCGATGCGGTGACCGGTGGCGTCCCCGGTGTCGCGGTCATTGCCGATGCCACGCTGGAGTTCATAGCGGCCAAGGCCGGCCTGCGCACGGGATCCGCGCGCGATTGCACCGGCGAGCTGCAGGTCACCGATCTGGAGCTCGCTTTCGACCAGCGTCTGTGGGCCGGCATCACGCCCAGCGCCGAGTGGCTGCGGGCGGCGGATCTGACGCGCTGGCTGCCGCCGCGTCTGCGCGACAGCCACAAGGGCCGCAATGGCCGCGTGCTGTGTGTCGGCGGCGAACACGGCCACGGCGGCGCGATCATGCTCGCGGCCGAGGCGGCATTGCGTACCGGCGCGGGTCTGGTCCATGTGGTCACCCGCGCCGCCCACGTCGGCGCACTGCTGGCCCGGTTGCCGGAAGCCATGGCGCACGGACATGCCGACGATGCGGATTCGCTGGAAGCCTCGCTGGTGTCGATGGCCGATGTGATCGCGATCGGGCCCGGCCTGGGGCAGTCGGCCTGGGCGCTCGCCCTGCTGGAGCAGGCAATGGGGTCCGGCAAGCCAGCGGTGCTGGATGCGGACGCCCTGAATCTGATGGCGAAGCACGCGTTGGCGCCACCGCCCGGCAGCGTCCTGACCCCGCACCCCGGCGAGGCCGCGCGCCTGCTGGAAGTGGAGAGCGCCGACATCCAGCGCGACCGGTTTGCGGCCGCGCAGGTACTGGCCGTGCGCCATGACGCCGTGGTGGTGCTGAAGGGTGCCGGGACGGTCATCGCCGCACCGGGGCGCACGCCACGGTTGGTCGATGCCGGCAATCCCGGCATGGCGGTGGGTGGCATGGGCGATGTGTTGACCGGCGTCATCGCGGCGCTGCGGGGGCAGGGGCTGGACGCGTTCGATGCCGCCAGCTGTGGCGCCTTGCTGCATGCGGTGGCCGGCGATGCCGCTGCAAGTGACGGCGGCGAGCGCGGTCTGTTGCCCAGCGACCTGATGCCCCGGCTGCGTCGTCACGCCAACCCGGCTGCCGTGCGATGACGACGTCGTACTGGCTGGCGGACAGCGACAGCACCGACCGCTTGGGGCGCTCGCTCGCCCAGACCCGTCCGCCCCGCGCGGTGGTGCATCTACAGGGCGACCTGGGCGCCGGCAAGTCCACCCTGGCGCGCGCCCTGCTGCGCGAGCTGGGCGTGCAGGGCGCGATCCGCAGCCCGACCTACACGCTGGTCGAGCGTTATCCGCTGGCGACCGGCGGCGAAGCCTGGCATCTCGACCTGTACCGGATCGGCGACCCCGGCGAGCTGGAATACCTCGGCCTGGACACCGACGACGTGACGCTGTGGCTGGTGGAATGGCCCGAGCGTGGCCTCGGCAGCCTGCCTGCGCCGGACCTGTGCATCGAGATGGCGCTGGAAGGAGACGGTCGTATTGCCGCATTGAAACCACAAACCGGGACCGGCCAGCGCTGGCTTGAGCATCTGGAAGAGGCCGCTCCGCTTGCGCACGACTCCTGAACCTTTCGACAAGAAGATGCGCCAGGTGTCGGATTATTAAGGGAAAAAGTGCTTGCAATATGTCGGGAGCGATGCTTGACTACGCGCCATGCGAGTCCAAAGCGCCACCTTCCGGAATTTCCTGCTTGGCCTGGCGCTACCGATGGCGCTGGTCTGGAATGGCGCACACGCCAGTGAAATCAAGGCGTTGCAGCTCACCAGCGGGGCCACCGGGACGCGAGCCGAGATCGCCCTGGACAAGGCCGGCGAGTTCACCGTCATCAGTCTGGCCGGGCCGGACCGGCTGGTGATCGACCTGCCGGCGTCCTCGCTGGCGGCGGGGGTGCAGACTCCGGCCGGTGTCGGCGTGGTCCGGTCCGTACGTACCGGCAAGCCGGTTCCCGGCACCGCGCGCATCGTATTCGACCTCGCCCAATCCGTCACGGCACTCAAGCCGCGTATCGAACAGGGGGCTTCAGGCCCGACCCTGGTCGTCGAATGGCCGGGCGATGGCGTTGCTGCGACCGCGCCGGTCCGCACGTCGCCCGTCACGACGGATGGTCCTCCTTCATCTTCATCGGCTGGTTCAACCGCCGCCGCGGCCGCGATGATGGCGTCGGTGAGTGCGCCCGCGCCCGCGACGATTGATTCCGCGGCCGCATCGGCGGAAGCGACCAGCCGGCTGATCTCGCAGATCGCCGCGCAGACGATGGCCGGCAATGCTTCATCGGGCGCGACTGCGGCACCTTCACAGGCCCCGCCACAGCAAGCCCCGCCACAGAGTGCCATACCCACCACCATCGCCACGGGAATCCCGACCCGCGTCGCCACCGGCGTTCCTGCGACGGTTGCGGCCGGTCAATCAACCGCTCCCGCGCGCCCGCAGCCTTCGGCGACCGAGCCGGTCAAGACCTTGCAGCAGGTGATGCAGGGTCGGGGAATGCGGCCGCTGGTGATCGCGATCGATCCCGGCCACGGCGGCCAGGACCCGGGTGCGGTCGGCCAGAACGGCACCCGCGAGAAGGACGTCGTGCTGGCGATCGGCAAGGAGCTGGCGCGCCAGATCAACGCCACGCCGGGCCTGAAGGCCTACATGACGCGTGACACCGATGTCTTCATCCCGTTGAACCGGCGTGCGGCGCTGGCGCGGGCGGCGAAGGCGGACATGTTCATTTCGCTGCATGCCGATGCCGCTGAAAACCGCGGAGCGACCGGGTCTTCGGTGTATGTGCTGTCGTTGCGCGGCGCGTCCTCGCAACGCGCGCGCTGGCTGGCGGACAAGGAAAACTCCTCCGATCTGGTCGGCGGGGTGCGGCTGGCGCAGACCAACAACACGCTGGCGTCGGTCCTGCTGGACCTGACCCAGAGCGGTCACATGAAGGCCTCCGAAGACGCGGCCGGGCAGATCCTCGGCGGACTCAAGCGGGTGGGCAACGTCCACAAGCCGCAGATCGAGCGCGCCAACTTCGCGGTGCTGCGGACTTCCGACATGCCGGCGATGCTGGTGGAGACAGCCTTCATCTCCAATCCGGCCGAAGAGGCGCGGCTGAAGGACCCGGCGTTCCAGCGCAAGCTGGCCGACGCGGTGCTGGATGGCGTCAATACCTTCTTCACCCGCCAGCCACCGCCGGGCACGATGTACGCCGCCCGTGCCGCGGCGGCAACCGGCCCTTCCGGCGCCGCGGGCGGCAGCCCCTGACATCCCGACTGGCGTGACCGGCAAGCTCGCGCAGTTCGTTATGATGGCCGGTCACTACGCCAGCCCGGGTTCCGCCTCTTCGTGTCAATCAGACCGCTTCCCGACACCCTGATCAACCAGATCGCCGCCGGCGAGGTCGTCGAGCGACCCGCATCGGTGGTCAAGGAACTGGTCGAAAATGCATTGGATTCCGGTGCGCGCCGGGTCGATATCGACCTGGAGGAAGGCGGTGCGCGGTTGATCCGCATCCGGGACGATGGCTCGGGCATTGCCGCCGCGGAATTGCCGTTGGCGGTGTCGCGCCATGCGACCAGCAAGATCGCTTCGCTGGACGATCTGGAAGGGGTGCTCACGCTCGGGTTCCGCGGTGAAGCGCTGCCGTCCATCGCCTCCGTCAGCCGCTTTTCGCTGACATCCAGGCATGCCGATGCTGCGCACGGGGCCGTGCTGGAAGTCGAGGGCGGCCGGGTCGGCGAGGTCGTGCCGAAGGCCCACCCGACGGGCAC
>DASTUE010000132.1:0-2257 GCA_035759805.1 Lysobacter sp.
CACCGCCCGCGGCCGGATGGCGTCGCCGAAAGCCTACCGGCACATCGGCCTGACGCCGCGTGGCACGACCGCCGGACTGCTCGATGCCTCGACGGGACCGGCCGGCGAAGACTGACCCGCGCCGCTCGCCCATCCTTGTCCCAGGAGCTTCCTGCTATGTCTTCGTTCAGCCTTCCGATCCGCATTTACTGGGAAGATACCGACGCTGGCGGGGTCGTCTACCACGCGCAGTACGTCGCCTTCCTGGAGCGCGCACGCAGCGAGTGGATGCGCGAGCAGGGCTACGGACAGGAACTGTTGCGGCGTGGGCACGGTCTGGTATTCGCGGTACGCGCGATGAAGGTCGATTTCCTCAAGCCCGCTCGGCTGGACGATGCGCTGGAGGTGGGTGTCGTCCTGCACGAATGCCGCCGCGCCAGCGCGGTGTTCGTGCAGGAAGTCCGTTGCGGCGACGTGCTGCTGTTGACCGCGACGGTGCGCGTGGCGGCATTGGACGCGGAAAATTTCCGGCCGCGTGCGATCCCGCAACCATTGCTCGATGACCTCGTCGCACTGCAGACGACCACACCCTAGCTACCCAGACAATCCCCCGACTTCCAACCGACTTCCACGAACAATTCGCCCCGCACCACGGGCACCGGAGACCCTGGCATGACCCCATTGCTGAGCCTGATGCAGGCCGCCACCGTTGTTGAACCCCTGCCCGAGGACGTTGCCGCCAACGCCGTCCAGGGTCTGCCCGCCGCGGTGGCGGGCGATGGCGGTCTGGACCTGCTGCAACTGGTCCTGCATGCCTCGCTGCCGGTGCAGCTGGTGATGGTGTTGCTGCTGTTCGCGTCGATCGCCTCGTGGGTGATCATCTTCCGCAAGACCAAGGTGCTCAATCGCGCCGAACGCGAGGCGGAGACCTTCGAGGAGCGCTTCTGGTCCGGCACCGAACTGACCAAGCTGTACACCGGCGCGACCAGCCGCAACCGCGATACCGGCGGCATGGAGTCGATCTTCGAGGCCGGCTTCCGCGAGTATTCGCGCCAGCGCCGCGTCGCCGACGTGCGCATGCAGCTGGAAACCGCCCAGCGCGGCATGCGGGTCGCCACTGCGCGCGAGCTGGACGGCCTGGAGCGCAACCTGGAATTCCTCGCCAACGTCGGCTCGATCGCGCCCTATGTCGGCCTGTTCGGCACCGTGTGGGGAATCATGATTTCCTTCCAGGGCCTGGCGAATGTCACCGAGGCGACCATCGCCAGCGTCGCGCCCGGTATCTCCGAGGCGCTGATCGCCACCGCGATGGGTCTGTTCGCCGCGATCCCGGCGGTGTGGGCGTACAACCGGTTCGCGACCAAGGTCGAGCGCATCGCGGTGCGCTATGACGCCTTCTCCGAGGAGTTCTCCTCGATCCTCGAGCGCCAGGTTCCGCAGGAATGATCCGGCGCCGCACGGCTGCTTGAGTGCCGTGCGATCCATCGGCCCCGTCGCCGAACCGGCCCGAATCGATCCCGCAACCTTCAATCCGGAAACACGCCATGTCCGCCTCCAACGGTCGTCGCCGCAAGCGCAAGCTCCAGGCCGAGATCAACGTCGTCCCCTACATCGACGTCATGCTGGTGCTGCTGATCATCTTCATGGTCACCGCACCGCTGATGAACCTGGGCGTCGACGTCGAGCTGCCCCGCTCCAACGCCAAGAGCATTTCCCAGAAGCAGGAGCCGGTGATCGTCTCCGTGGATGCCCAGGGCAACTACTTCCTGACCCTGCAGGGCGCGCCGCAGGAGGCACTGGATGCCGGGCAGCTGTCGGCCAAGGTCGCCGCGTTCGTGCACAACAATCCGGATGTGCCGGTGTATGTGGCCGGTGACCGCACCGCCAACTACGAGGTCGTGCTGAATGCGATGGAGCTGCTGCAGGCCGCCAAGGTGCCGCGCGTGTCGCTGCTGACCAAGCCCGCGGAGACCGTGCGCAAGTGAGGGAAACCCGCGCCGATACCCAGCAGGCCATCCTGCTGGCGATTGCCCTGCATGTGGTGCTGTTTGCACTGATGTTCGCCGGCCTGTGGTGGACCCGGACGGCGGTGACCGTGTCGGCCGCCGGCGCGTCGGTGGAGGCCGAACTGGTCGATGCCAATGCGCTGTCGGCCTCGATGCGCAAGGTGCTCAGCGATCGCCCCGAGCCGGCGGCGCCGTTGCCCGAGCCGCAACCCGAGCCGGAGCCGGTCGAGGAGCCGGTGGCGCCACTCCCGCAGCCGTTGCCGGCACCGGTG
>DASTUE010000133.1:0-20979 GCA_035759805.1 Lysobacter sp.
GGCTGGAAGTGCGGCCCCATCTGGAAACGGGTGGCCGCGTCATGGCCCCACCAGCCGGCGAAGCGCGGAACGTCGCTGCGCGCGTGGCGCTCGTGCACGAAGCAACCGGCGACGGCACCCGGCCCGCTGTTGAGGTATTTGTAGTGGCACCACACCGCGAAATCGACCCCGCTGTCGTGCAGGGCCAGTTCCGTATTGCCGACCGCATGGGCCAGGTCGACGCCACACATCGCGCCCTGGGCGTGGCTGAGGCGGGTGATCTCGGCGACGTCGAACGCCTGTCCGGTGCGGTACTGCACGCCCGGCCACAGCACCAGCGCCAGTCGATGGCCGTGCTCGGCGATCGCGCGTTCGATCGAAGCCATCGAGAACACGCCGCTTGGCTGGTCGGGCGCCAGTTCGATCAGGTCGGTGGCTGGGTCGAAGCCGTGGAAGGCGATCTGCGATTCCACCGCATAGCGATCGGTCGGAAACGCGCCGGCCTCGACCAGGATCGCGGGCCGCCCGGCGGTGGGCCGGTAGAAGCTCACCATCATGAAATGCAGGTTGGCGGTCAGCGAGTTCATCGCGACCACTTCCTCGGGTTGCGCGCCGACGATGCGCGCCAATGGCTCGCGCATCAGCTGGTGGTAATTCATCCACTGCGAGTGGCCGCGGAAATGCCCTTCGACCGCTTCCATCGACCACTTGTCGAGCACGTCCTCGACCTGCGCGCGCACGCCGCGCGGCTGCAGGCCCAGCGAGTTGCCGACGAAATAGGCCTGGTCGCCACCGTCGTGCTGCGGGATGTGGAACTCGCCGCGCAGGGTGGGGAGCGGGTCGGCGGCGTCGAGCGCGCGGGCATGGTCGAGGGAATGGATGTCGGTCACGAAGTCAGGGTCTCGAAAAAAGTGGGCGACAGGGCGCGATCACCGTGGTGAAGCTTGCCAATGAGCGTCGGACGGACAGCTGCGCTCATTCGAAGCGCGACTTCGGCAGCCCCAGCCATTCCAGCGCGGTGCCGTGGTACAGGCGTTGCTGCTGGGAATCGGCCAGTCCCAACGAGTCGATGCCCGAGCCCGGTGCCTGCTCGCCCAGCGGGAAGGGGTAATCGGTACCCAGCATCACCCGGTCCACGCCGCAGGTGTCGAGCAGGTAGCGCAGGGCGGCGTCATCGGCGACCCAGGAGTCGAAGTACAGCTGCTTCAGGTACTCGCGCGGGTTGCGCGGGTTGTCGGTGGCGACCAGGTCGGGGCGCATGTTGAAGCCGTGTTCGATGCGGCCGATCGTGTACGGGAAGCTGCCGCCGCCGTGGGCGAGGCAGATCTTCAGCTTCGGCAGGCGTTCCAGCACGCCGCCGAAGATCAGGCAGCAGGCGGCGCGGGACTGCTCGGCCGGCATCCCGACCAGCCACGGCAGCCAGTACTTGGGCATGCTCTCGGTGCCCATCATGTCCCAGGGGTGGACGAGGATCGCCGCGCCCAGTTCGCTGGCGGCCTGGAAGAACTCGAACAGCTCCGGCGCGTCCAGGTTCCAGTCGCCGACGTGGCTGCCGATCTGCACGCCCTGCAGGCCCAGCTGGTCCATGCAGCGCTCAAGCTCCTGCACCGCCAGCCGCGGCGACTGCAGCGGCACGGTGCCGATGCCGGCGTAGTGGCGCGGGTAATCACGGCAGGTCTGCGCCATGTGGTCGTTGAGCGCCTGGTGCAGCTCCAGCGCGTGATGCGGCCGCGCCCAGTACGAGAACATCACCGGCACCGTGCTCAACACCTGCACCTGCACGCCAAACCGGGCGTAGTCGTCGATGCGTTCCTGCGGGTCCCAGGTCTTGGACCAGATCTCTCGGAAGAACTTGCCGTCCTTGTAGATCCGGTGACGCCCGTCCTCGGTGTGATGGATCACCGGAAAGCGCAGGTCGCCGTACTTGCGCGCAAGGTCGGGCCAGCTGCGCGGCAGGTAATGGGCGTGGGTATCGATCTTGAGCATGCGGGCAGTCTAGCCGTGCCGCTCAGGTGTCCGGCATGACGTATTTGTCGGGTGCCGGATTGAGATGCCCGCAGTGCCTGCAGCTGCGATGGTCGACGGAGGCATAGAAGCGGTCGAACACCGGCGGGAAGTCCGTCTCGATGTCGTGCAGATGGAAGAACTCCTCGTACAGCTTGTGGTTGCACTGCTCGCAGAACCACATCAGGCCGTCGTCCTCGTGCGGCAGGCGGCGGCGCTCGACCACCAGCCCGATCGAGCCGGGCATGCGCTGCGGCGAGTGCGGCGTGCGCGGCGGCAGCAGGAAGATCTCGCCGGCGCGGATCGGGATGTCGCGCACCGCGAAGCGGCCATCCTCACCGGCCTCCTGGATGCGCAGGATCATCTCGCCCTCGATCTGGTAGAACCACTCCGGGCCCTCGTCGTAGTGGTAATCGGTGCGCATGTTGGGGCCGCCGACCACCATCACGATGAAGTCGCCGTCGTGGATCACCTTGTTGCCGACCGGTGGCTTGAGCAGGTGGCGGTGTTCCTCGATCCAGGCGTGCAGGTTGATCGGGTTCGGCAGCACGGTCATTCCTCCAGGGCGGCGATGCACTTCAACTCGATCGCGATCGGCGTCGGCAGCGCGCTGATGCCGAGCGTCGTGCGGCAGGGCGCGGTATCGATGTCCGGGAAAAACTCGGCCCATACCGCGTTGTAGCGCTGGAAGTCGGCCGCCATGTCGGTGAGGTACACGGTGACGTCGACCAGATCTTCCCAGCGTGCGCCGCTGGCTTCCAGTACCGCGCGCACGTTGGCGAAGGTGGCGCGGGTCTGGGCGTCGATGTCGTAGCTGAGCAGGCGACCGTCGGCGTCATGGACATTGCCGTGGATCGCGTTGGTGGCCGGGTCGCGCGGGCCGATGCCGGACAGGAACAACTGGCTGCCGACGCGTCGGGCATGCGGGTAACTGCCGACCGGCCGGGGGGCGTTGGCGGCGCGGATCGCGTCGGCCACGTTACCGGTCCTCGCGGTCGACCTGGATGCGCGACAGCGCGTCGGCGTAGATCGCTGGCAGCGTCTCGGCGGAAGTGACGTTGGCGCCCAGGTCGTGTACCCGGCCGTCGCGCAGGGTATAGACCCAGCCGTGCACCGACAGTGCCTGGCCGCGGTTCCACGCGTCGCGAACGATGGTGGTGTGGCAGACGTTGGCCACCTGTTCGAGCACGTTCAACTCGCACAGACGGTCGTGTTTCAGCTCGTCGTCTTCGAACTTCAGCAGGCTGTCTGCATGTTTTTCGGCGACATCGGCGACGTGGCGCACCCAGTTGTCGGACAGCCCCAGCCGCGTGTCATGCAGCGCTGCGTGCACACCACCGCAACCGTAGTGCCCGACCACCAGGATGTGCTTGACCTTGAGCACGTCGACCGCGAACTGGACCACCGACAGGCAGTTGAGGTCGGTGGTGACCACCACGTTGGCGATGTTCCGGTGGACGAACACTTCGCCCGGCGAGACGTCGATGATCTGGTTGGCAGGTACCCGCGAATCCGAGCAGCCGATCCAGAGGAATTCGGGCGCTTGCTGCCGGGACAGGCGCTCGAAGAACCCGGGATCCTCCGCGCTGATGCGGTCGGCCCATTCACGGTTTTTTTGCAGCAGATCTTTCAGAGAGTTCATGTGGGGTTATCCAATGTGGAGACCGACGTTCTTGGCGTCGGTGAAGAATCGCATCGCTTCCAGGCCGCCTTCGCGGCCGAGGCCGGATGCGCCGCTGCCGCCAAACGGCGTGCGCAGGTCGCGTTGCAGCCAGGTATTGATCCAGACCATGCCGACGCGCAATTGTGCGGCCAGGCGGTGGGCGCGGTTGAGGTCGCGGGTCCAGAGTGAAGCGGACAGGCCGTAGTCGCCGGCATTGGCCAGCGCGAGTGCTGCATCGTCGCTGTCGAAGGCCTGCAGGGTGACGACCGGGCCGAAGATCTCCTCGCGATTGGTCGCGCAGTCGGGGCCGAGGTTTTCAATCACGGTCGGGGCGACGAACCAGCCCGGACGATCGAGTGTCGCGCCACCGCAAAGGATGCGTCCGCCTTCATCGCGGGCGCGTTGCAGCGCGGCGACGACCTTGTCGAAATGGGCACGGGAGACCAGCGGCCCGAGATCGGTGTCCTCGTCGGCTGGATCGCCCACGCGCAGCGCCCGTGCGCGTTCGACCAGAGCCTCGCGGAATTCATCGTAGATGCGGCGTTCGACCAGCAGGCGCGAACCGCACAGGCAGATCTGGCCGGAGTTCTGGAACGCGGAACGCACCAGGGTGTCGAGGTGGTCGCGCCAGTCGCTGTCGGCGAACACCAGCGTCGGGTTCTTGCCGCCCAGCTCCAGCGAGACCTTCCTCAACAGCGGGGCCGCCAGCCCGGCGATCCGGCGGCCGACGGCGGTGCTGCCGGTGAACGACACCGCCTTCACGAGGGGGTGGATCACCAACGGCTCGCCCACCTCGGGGCCACGACCGTGGACGATGTTGAGGACGCCGGCCGGGAAACCGATCTCCGCGGCCAGCTCGGCCAGCATCGTCGCGCTGACCGGGGTGATCTCGGACGGCTTGGCGACCACGGTGTTGCCGGCGGCCAGTGCGGGCGCGATCTTCCAGGTCAACAGGTACAGCGGCAGGTTCCACGGTGAAATCGTCGCCACCACGCCCAGAGGCAGGCGCAGGGTGTAGTTCAGCCCGGCCTGGCCGTGGTGGGATTCGCTGGCGAACTGGGTCGCGGCATGGGCGAAGAACCGCAGGTTGCTGATCGCACGCGGGATTTCCACCTCGCGCGCGAGCCGGATCGGCTTGCCGCCGTCGCGCGACTCGGCCTGGGCGAACGCCTCAAGCCGCTGTTCCAGCGCATCGGCCAGTTTTTCCAGCCAGCGGGCGCGTTCCGAATGGGGCAGCGACGACCAGCCGGGGAAGGCTTCCTGCGCCGCGTTGACCGCCAACTCGACATCGTCGCCATCGCCGGCCGCGACCTGCGCAAACGCCTTTCCGGTTGCCGGATCGAACACGTCGATACCGCGGCCACGCATCGCGTCGCGGGGTTTGCCGTCGATCCAGTGGGCCAGGCGCATCGCGCTAGTTTATAGCGACGATGCGGTTTCGTCCTTGACCGTATTGCACCGGCTACAGCGACCGCGTGCGTCCGCCATCGACCGGCAGGTTGATGCCGGTGATGTAGCCGGCGGCCGGTGAGCACAGGAAGGCGATCGCGTTGGCGGTTTCCTCGGGTTGGGCGAAGCGGCCCATCGGGATCTCCGCGACCATGCCGGCGAACACGTCCTCGCGGCTGCGCCCCGTCCTGGCCACGGTGGTGTCGATGATCTGGTCGATACGCGGAGTCCGGGTCGATCCCGGCAGCACGTTGTTGACCGTGATGCCCTTGGGTGCCAACTCGGTCGCCAGTGTCTTGGCCCAGCTCGCCACCGCCCAGCGCGTGGTGTTGGACACGCCCAGCCCCTTGATGGGCTCCTTCACCGAGGTGGAGATGACGTTGACGATGCGGCCGTAGCCATCGCGCTCCATGCCCGGGATGACCGCTTCGGTGACGGCATGGTTGGCGAACAGATGCTGGCGCAGGGCCGACTCGAAGGCGGCGATGCCGGTGCCGTGCACCGTGCCCGGCGGGGGGCCGCCACTGTTGTTGACCAGGATGTGTACCGGCTTGCCGGCGGCCAATGCCTCGACCTGCGCGCGCAGACGGTCGGTATCGGCGGCATCGGCGACGATCCAGCCGTGCACCTGTCCCTCGCGGATCCTGGGCAACTGCCCGGCCAGTTCACGCAGCAGTGCATCGCGACGCGCGAGCAGGGTCACATCGGCGCCCAATCCGGCCAGCGCTGTCGCCGTCGCCAGCCCGATGCCCTGGCTGGCGCCGCACACCAGCGCATGCCTGCCGTTGAGGTTCAGGTCCATGTTGCCCTCCAAGTCAAATCAGCCAAGGCAGAGCCGCCCAGTCAAGGCTGCCGGATCAATGCCGCGGGGCGAACGTCTGCACCATGAGGGCGCGCAATTGCGCGTCGTCTTCGGCTTGTGGCGGAACCAGGGCTTCCAGCAGGAGTCCACGGGCGTCGGCATCGTCCGCGTCCATGCCGTCCAGCGCGGCGAACTCGGCGTCCATCAAGGCGGCGCGCGCGGAGTCCTCGCTGTCGAACGGCAGTGTGTTGCCGTCGCTGTCCAGCACTTCGGCGGTGCCGGCTTCCAGCACCCGCAGACGCGCCCAGACCACGGTGCGTCCGAGCGTCGCCAACCACCATTGGTCCTGGCTTCCAGCGATCAGGGTCTCGTCACTCATGCCAGCCACCCCGACAGCGTGTACAGCACGCCGGAACACACCAGTCCCGCGATGATCACCAGCAGGGCGATCCGCGCGGGGGTGGCAAGCCCAGAGAGGTTGCGATCCGCCGCCGTGCGATAGCCGCCAAGCAGCAGCCATGCCCACGCCGAGGGTTGTGCGAAGGCATTGGAGCCGAAGCCCGCCAGCAGTTCCGGCTGGCGATCCCGCAGGTGCACGAGCGTCAGCGGCCAGAAAATCACGAACGCGGTCGCGCCGGCGATGGCCGCGGCCAGGCAGAGCAGGGCGAAGAACAGGATCACGGATTGCCACCTCGGCTGGTCATCGACATCAGTACTCCGCGTTGCCCGGTGCGCGCGGGAAGGCGATCGCGTCGCGGATGTTGCTCAGCCCGCAGACGTAGACCACCAGCCGCTCGAAACCGAGTCCGAAACCGGCGTGCGGCACCGAGCCGTAACGGCGGAAGTCGCGGTACCACTGGTACAACTCCGGATCGAGACCGAACTGGGCCATGCGCGCGTCCAGCACGTCCAGGCGCTCCTCGCGCTGGCTGCCGCCGATGATCTCGCCGATGCCCGGCGCCAGCACGTCCATCGCCGCGACCGTCTTGCCGTCGTCGTTGAGACGCATGTAGAACGCCTTGATGTGCTCGGGGTAATTGGTGACCACCACCGGCCGGCCGACGTGCTGCTCGGTCAGCCAGCGCTCATGCTCGGTCTGCAGGTCCAGGCCCCATTCCACCGGGAACTCGAACTTGTGTCCCGACTTCTGCAGCAGGGTGACCGCGTCGGTGTAATCGATCTGCTCGAACGGCGCGTTGATGAACCCTTCCAGCCGGGTCAGCGCGTCCTTCTGCACGCGCTCGGTGATGAACGCCATGTCGTCCTCGCGCTCGTCCAGCACCGCGCGGAACAGGTACTTGAGGAAGTCCTCGGCGACCCGCGCGTTCTCCATCAGGTCGGCGAACGCGATCTCCGGCTCGACCATCCAGAACTCCGCCAGGTGGCGGGTGGTGTTGGAATTTTCGGCCCGGAAGGTCGGTCCGAACGTGTACACCTTGCTCAGTGCGAGCGCGTAGGCCTCGGCGTTGAGCTGGCCGGATACGGTCAGGAAGGTTTCCTTGCCGAAGAAGTCGCGGCTGAAATCGACCGCGCCCGCCTTGTCGCGCGGCAGGTTGGCCATGTCCAGGGTCGACACCCGGAACATCTGCCCGGCGCCTTCGGCATCGGAGGTGGTGATGATCGGCGTGCTGATCCAGAAGTAGCCGTTCTCGTGGAAATACCGGTGCACGGCCTGGGCCAGGCAGTGCCGGATGCGCGTGACCGCGCCGAACAGGTTGGTGCGCGGGCGCAGGTGGGCGACCTCGCGCAGGAACTCCAGCGAGTGCGCCTTGGGCTGGATCGGGTAGGTTTCCGGGTCATCGACCCAGCCGACCACTTCCAGCGTGTGGGCCTGGATCTCGAAGCCCTGGCCCTTGCCCTGGGAGGCGACCAGCTCGCCGGTGGCAATCACCGAACAGCCGGCGGTCAGGTGCTTCACCTCATCCTCGTAATTGGACAGGGTGCTGGGCACCACCACCTGGATCGGCGCAAAGCACGAGCCATCGCTGACGTTGACGAAACTCAACCCGGCCTTGGAATCGCGCCGGGTACGCACCCAGCCGCGGACGGTGACTTCGCCGCCCGCGGGCAGTTTGCCGGCAAGTGCGTGTTGGACGCTGGTTGTCGTCATGCGCGGACCGCCGTCATGCCTTGATTCCTTGCCTGTTCGGGCCGATATGGGAAGGGCCGCAGTTTACCGGAGTGCTTGCGTGAACGCCGGCACTTGCACCGAAGCCGGTACCCGCGGCCGGCATCATCTACAAGGCCGGTATGATCGACGTCATGTATCTGGAGGTTCTATGAGCATCACCCTGACTCCCGCCGCGCTTGCCCGCGTTCAGCGCTACCTTGCCGAAACCCCCGATGCGATCGGCCTGCGCTTCGGTGCCACCAAGACCGGGTGTTCGGGCTGGCAGCACCATGCGGACCTTGCCAGGGAAGAGCGCGCGGGAGACACCGTGTTCGAGCAGGACGGCGTGCGTATCTATGTGGACCTGCTGAGCCTGCCGCAGGTGGACGGCACCCAGATCGACCTGGTCAAGCAGCGGCTGGGCGAGCAGTTCCTGTTCCGCAACCCCAATGCCAGCGCCGAATGTGGCTGCGGCGAGAGCTTCACTACGGCGGCCGACCTAGCCTGACCTGGTGGAATAGCTGCGCGCTCGCAGCATAGGCCGGCGCCGCCGACCCAGCCCATTCGGGCCCGGACAGCGGATAACCAGCCCGAAACTGGTTGACGGGCCGGAAAACTGCGATAATTTCCGGCTTCCTGCGGCATTGACCGTCGGAACCTTGCCCCACTGCACGCCATCCGGCTGTGGGGGGCTGCCCGGCCGCAAGGCCGATATCCACAAGGACAACACCATGCGTCATTACGAAATCGTGTTCCTGGTCCACCCGGACCAGAGCGAGCAGGTGCCGGCCATGATCGAGCGCTACAAGGGCTTGATCGAAGGCGGCGAAGGCAAGATCCACCGCCTGGAAGACTGGGGCCGCCGCCAACTGGCGTACCCGATCGCGAACCTGGTCAAGGCCCACTACGTGCTCATGAACATCGAGTGCAGCCAGGGCGTGCTGAACGAGCTGGTCGACAGCTTCCGCTTCAACGACGCGATCCTGCGCCACCTGGTCATCAAGCGTGACGAGGCCGAGACCGAGCAGTCGCTGATCATGAAGTTCAAGGACGAGAAGGGCGACAAGCCCGAGCGCTCCGACCGTGGCGAGCGCCGTCGTCGTGACGACGACAGCGACGACGACAAGTCCGACGCCAACAGCGATGCGGAATCGGAAGATTCCGACGACGCTGCCGAAACCGCCTGATCACGCCCCCATAGGAGCAGCGCACTCATGTCCAAATTTTTCCGTCGCCGCAAGTTCTGCAAGTTCACCGCTGAAGGCGTGAAGGAGATCGACTACAAGGATCTCAACACCCTGCGCCAGAACATCACCGAGACCGGCAAGATCGTCCCCAGCCGCGTCACCGGCACCAAGGCGAAGTACCAGCGCCAGTTGGCCACGTGCATCAAGCGCGCCCGCTACCTCGCGCTGATCCCGTACACCGACAACCACAACGCCTGAGCCTGTTTCCCCGCCTCTTTTCGTAGAGGCGGGGTGAACGTCCGTTCGGACAGCCAACAGTTGCGGGGCCCCGCGCCCCGCTAACGAACACGGAGCAACACCATGCAACTGATCCTCCTGCAGAACGTGCAGAACCTCGGCAAGCTCGGCGACAAGGTCGACGTCAAGCCGGGTTACGGCCGCAACTTCCTGGTCCCGCAGGGCAAGGCGGCACCGGCCACGGCGGCCAACCTGGCCGAGTTCGAAGCCCGTCGCGCCGAGTACGAAGCCAAGGCGAAGGCCCTGCACGCTGATGCCGAGGCGCGCCAGGCCAAGCTCGAAGGCGCATCGATCACGATCCGCGCCAACGCCGCGACCGAAGGCAAGCTGTACGGCTCCATCACCACGCGTGACATCGCCGAGGAGCTGACCAAGGCCGGCTACGCGGTCGAGAAGTCCGAGGTGATCATGGGCGAAGGCGCGATCCGCCGCACCGGCAGCTATGAAGTGGTCATCCACCTGCACGCCGACATCGAATCCACCGTCACGGTGGTTGTCGAAGGCGAAACGGTCTGATTGACCGCAAACGGTTCTGGGCCACCGTGCCCGGTCCCGCCGCTGATCCAGACGAAGGGCGCCGCAAGGTGCCCTTCGTTTTTCTGCATGATGCCAAGCTAGGATCGCAATCGCTGAGACGCGTCCATGGGATAGCGTTCAGGCGGCGGACTTGTCCCGCGCTGTCCACCGGTTATCCACAGAGTTGTCTGCAACCCTTCCGCGCGTCCGGCCCTAGGATGCTCATTCGGCCGGCGAGCTTCCGCCGCCATGGCCCTAGTCAGGAACCCTACTTTCGATGAGTGCACGCCCCGGCTTCCGCGGTGAATACCGCGGCGATTCGCGTTTCGAGAGCCGCGCGGATCAACGTCTCGACCAGTTGCGCGTGCCGCCGCAGTCCATCGAGGCCGAGCAGGCCGTGCTCGGTGGCCTGATGCTTGCGCCGGACGCCTACGACACCGTCGGCGACAGCCTGGGCGAGCACGACTTCTACCGGCGCGACCACCAGCTGATTTTCCGCGCGATCCGCGAACTGGCAGAGAAAAGCAAGCCGTTCGATGCCGTCACCCTGGGCGAATGGTTCGAGTCGATGGGCGAGTCCGAGCAGGTCGCCGGCGGCGCCTACCTGATCGAGCTGGCCAGCACCACGCCGTCGGCCGCCAACATCAAGGCCTACGCCGAGATCGTCCGCGACAAGGCGGTGCTGCGGAAATTGATCGAGGTCGGCACCACCATCGTCAACGACGGCTTCCAGCCCGAAGGCCGGGAGAGCAGCGAAATCCTGTCCGCCGCCGAGCAGCAGGTATTCGCCATCGCCGAGGCCGGCGCGCGCGGTCGCACCGACTTCACCGCGATCAACACCGCGTTGTCGGAAGCCTTCGACGTGCTGCAGACGCGCTATGCCGCGGGCGGGTCGGTCACCGGCCTGTCGACGGGTTACACCGAGCTCGACGAGATGACCGCCGGACTGCAGCCGACCGACCTGCTGATCCTTGCCGCCCGTCCGGCGATGGGCAAGACCACGCTGGCGCTGAACATCGCCGAGTACGCGGCCATCAAGAGCAAGAAGGCGGTCGCTGTGTTCTCGATGGAGATGTCGGCCAGCCAGCTCGCCTTGCGCCTGATCTCGTCCAACGGCCGGGTGAATGCCCAGCGCCTGCGCAGCGGCCAGCTGGAGGACGAGGACTGGAGCCGGGTCAGCAGTGCGATCCGGATGCTGAAGGAATCCAAGATCTTCATCGACGACACGCCGGGCCTGTCGCCGGACGCATTGCGCGCCAAGGCCCGCCGGCTCAAGCGCGAGCACGATCTGGGCCTGGTGGTGGTCGACTACCTGCAGCTGATGGCGGTGCCCGGAAATACCGAAAACCGCGCCACCGAGATCTCCGAGATCTCGCGCTCCCTGAAACACCTGGCCAAGGAGCTCAACGTGCCGGTGATCGCCTTGTCGCAGCTCAACCGCTCGCTGGAAACCCGCGCCGACAAGCGCCCGGTGATGGCCGATCTCCGGGAGTCCGGCGCGATCGAGCAGGACGCGGACGTCATCATGTTCATTTACCGCGATGACTACTACAACAAGGAAAACTCGCCCGACAAGGGTCTGGCCGAGATCATCATCGGCAAGCAGCGTAACGGCCCGACCGGATCGATCAAGTTGAAGTTCTTCGGTGAATACACGCGCTTCGACAACCTGTCCCACGACTCGGTCGGCAGCTTCGAGTAAGGCTATGACGAGCCGCGTTTTCACACGGCGCAGATGAAGTGCTCACCGCGCCGGATCTGATCGTGTGGTGCGGCGAGTCGGGATCGAGCGCGCAATAGCCAGTTCACGCAGATGGCAAGCAACGGTTGGCGTCTCGGTCATGAGTGAATCAGACTCCTGTTGCAGGGACCAGTCTCTTTCCCGAACCACGCGTTCCAGCGCGGGATCCGGACAAACGAAGCGAACTCCGGCTGGAACCTGAATAGGGAAATGGCCCAATCACCTTGTTCATACGCCAACGTGTTTAGCTTTGCCCCTTATCCATGCCATCATCAGAAAAGGACACGCCATCATGAAGAACCAGACCAAGTACGTACTCGCCGCCGCAGCGATGAGCGCCATGCTCGCCGGCTGCGCCACCACCGGTGGTGCCTACGGAAGCCAGGATCCCTACGCGCAACCCAACCCCAATGCGCGCACCCAGAAGGGGGCGGCGATTGGTGCCGTGGCCGGCGTGGTGGCGGGCTTGCTCAGCGGCAGCGATGCCACCGAACGTCGTCAGCGTGCCCTGGTGGGTGCCGGTGTCGGCGGACTGGCTGGCGCTGCGATCGGCAACTATCAGGACCGGCAGGAGCGCGCACTGCGCGAACAGATGGCCGGTACCGGCGTCGGTGTCGTGCGTCAGGGCGACAACATCACCTTGAACATGCCCGACAACATCACTTTCGGTTTCGACAGCTCCTCGTTGCAGCCGCAGTTCTATCCCGTGCTCGACAACCTGGCCCGGACCCTCAGCGAGTACAACCAGACCATCATCGAGGTGGCCGGCCATACCGACAGCATCGGTTCGGACGCCTACAACCAGACGTTGTCCGTCCGACGCGCCGACGCCGTGGGCAACTACCTGATGTCGCGCGGGCTCGTGCGTGACCGCTTCATCGTTACCGGCGCGGGTGAAAGCCGGCCCATCGCCAGCAATGACACCGAGGCAGGCCGTGCGCAGAACCGCCGCGTGGAGCTGACCCTGGTGCCCATCCGTCACTGATCCGGGCGATCGGAGCAAGACAAACGGGCCCGCAAGGGCCCGTTTTTATTGAACCCGCCGGAATCGGCCAGCCGGCTTCCGGAACGTCGGCGACCGGCTACAGGAGGCTCAGTACCGCGGTCATTCCCGGCTTTGCAGGAATGAAGGGCGATACCGGATCGCTTGTCGGAAAAGTCTCCAGCAGTGCCTGGTCCTGATTGTCGCTCTCATGTTGCTTGCGGGCAGCCCGCTCCTCCGACGTTTCGCAAGCCGGATCAGGTCGCTGATCGCGGTCAGCCTCCCGCAAACTGGCGGAATGATCGAACGTGGACATCGTTGACCTCCTCAGTCGATGGCTCCAGCACCGTACAGGCACCGAAGTAAACCGGCGTGATTTCGCGCAGGCGCGGAGGAAAGGAGGGGCGGTCATGCCGGGCGACGTCGACCAGACCACGCCATCCATGCATTCACGACGCGAAAAAAGCCCCGCAAGCTTGAAAGCCTTGCGGGGCCTTGGTCTCGCACTATCAATTGGTGGAGGTGGGGGGAATTGAACCCCCGTCCGAAGGCACTCCATCCCCGGCACTACATGCTTAGCTCACCGTTGGATCTCGTTCCCGGACAGCACGGTGCGCGAAGCGCATCCGGGAACCAGCCTGCTTTGGGTTAACCGGGTGCTGGCAGGCAGCCACTCCCGGCGATTCCGTGATGATGACCCTACGTCGCGAGCACGGACACAAGCGATTTCGGGGCTTAGGCCTTAAGCGGCCAGTGCGTAGTTGTCGTCGTTGGCAACTAGAAGTTTGCAGCTGGATTTACGAGGAAAGCTACCCCCTCGGCATGCGCCAAGCGATTTCGCGACCCCCGTCGAAGCCAGTGCACCCCCGGGGACTACAAGATTGCTGACACGCCCAGTATAGGGGCGCGTGGCGAGTACACAAGCGAACCTGTGTGGTGTGCGCAGAGCGGTTCATGTGGCTCTTGGCCTGCGGTGTGCCTTGTATGCTTCCTCGGATGGATACCTCGATCGACGAAACCTCGGCACGCTCCTTTCTCAGTCGCCTGCGGCCTGTGCGGGGGCAATTGTGGGCACTGGTTGTCCTGCTGGCCTCGCTGGCATCGGTGTTTGCGTTGTGGCGTATCGCCTATGACCGGGAGTTGCGCGCCAGCGAGCTGGCGTTTGTTGCCGAGACCCAGGACGTCGCCGATCTTCTGCAGCAGCGGATGGTCAATTTCGAACTGCTTGCCGGTGGCGGTATTTCCCTGTTCGCATCGGTGACACGGCCCACACCGCAGCAGTGGCTCGGCTATGTGGAGGGAATGGAGTTGTCGCGACGTTTCCCGAGCATCTCCGGCCTCGGATTCAGCGGTTACCTGCGCCAGTCGCGGGTGGAGGATCTCAAGCAGGAATGGCGTCAGGCGGGATGGGGGTTGCTGGATGTACGACCTCACGGGGATCGCGAGAGTCTCGGGGTGATCCTTTATTTGGAGCCTCAAACCGCAGAGAACCGGTCCGTCATCGGTTATGACATGTATTCCGAGCCGGTCCGGCGTGACGCGATGAGGCGGGCGATGGAGTCCGGCAAGCCCTCGCTGTCAGGCCCGGTGCAGCTGTTGCAGGACAGGTCGCTTGGGGATGCCGGCCTGTTGCTGTACCTGCCGGTGTATCGCGATGCCAAACGGCCCGACACCGTTGCGGCGCGCAAGGCGTCCATGCTGGGCTGGGTGTATGTGCCATTCCGGGTCGACGCGTTCATCGACGAGGTGCTCGCCGGCCGCCAGTCCCGCTTTCGCATATTCGATATCACCGACCAGGCTCCCTCGCTGTTGTTCGCCACTGGGGGCAATACGGGCGGAGCGGCTCCCGCGTTTCGCAACAGGGTGGAGTTCGAGAACTATGGCCGACGCTGGCGGATGGAGTTCGATTCGCCGCCGCTGGCCGATGCGGTGCCGCGTCTGGGCGGCTTGCAGAACATCCTCGCCCTGGGCCTGTTTGCCTCGCTGCTGATGTACGCGATCACCTGGATGCTTGCACGCAACCAGTCGCGTGTTCACGCCGTTGCATTGCGGCTGACCGAGGACTATCGGCACAGCGAGGAGCGCTTCAGGACGGCGATGGAGTACTCGGCCATCGGCAAGGGCATCCTCGACAACAGCGGCCGGATTGTCGAAGCCAACGCCGCGTTGGGCAAGATCGTGGGCCTTTCATCGGAGGCCCTGACCGGAGAGCGCTTCGATGCCTTTTTCGAGGACGACGAAAGTCCCGCGGAGGCGCGTGAGCCGGCCCAGCCGGGCGATGCCGAAGGTGTGCGGCGCGAAACCCGGCGGCTGCATCGAAAGGGCGGCGAGCCGCGCCATGTCCAGCTTACCTATTCGCCGCTTCCGGGCGGCGTGGGCGAGGGTATCGCCGGGCTGGTGCAGGTCGAGGATGTGACTGCCCGCCTGCGGGCGGAGGCGAAGGTGCGCGCGTTGAACCGGACGCTGGAAGCGCGGGTCGCCTCGCGTACGCGCGAGCTGAGCCAGGCCAACCAGGAGCTGGAAGCGTTCGCCTACAGCGTCTCGCACGACCTGCGTGCGCCGCTGCGCGCGATCGACGGGTTCAGCAAGGTGCTCGCCGAGCGCTATGCGGACAAGCTCGACGAGGCCGGGCTGGACTACCTCGCCCGGGTGCGTGGCGCGGCCGGACGGATGGGGGAGTTGATCGATGCGTTGCTGAAGATGTCGCGGGTCAGCCGGGGTGCACTCAAGAGCGAGCCTGTCGACCTGGCGCGGATGGCGCGCGAGATCGTCGACGACCTGCGCACCGCCGACCGGGAGCGTCTACGGGATGTCGAGGTCGGGATTGCTCCGCACCTGCATGCCGAGGGGGATTCCAGCCTGCTGCGCAACCTGTTGAGCAACCTGCTGGGCAACGCATGGAAGTTCACCCGCCACCGCGACCAGGCGCGGATCGAATTCGGCCACCGCGGCAACGAGTTTTTCATCCGCGACAATGGCGCCGGATTCTCGCAGGACTACGTCCAGAAGCTTTTCCGGCCGTTCCAGCGGCTGCATCCCCAATCGGAATTCGAAGGCCACGGGATCGGCCTGGCCTCCGCCAAACGGATCGTGGAGCGGCATGGCGGCACCATCCGTGCCGAAGGGCGTGAAGGGGAGGGCGCGACGTTCTACTTCACCTTGCCGGGCGATCCGGACAGGGAGGAGGGTTGACGCAGCGGGCAACAAGGCCCGTCGGAGCAATGAGGCTCAGGCGTTCTTGTTGTGTGCCCGCAGGGTCCGCTGCTTCTCCCGCGCCCAGTCGCGATCCTTGCTGGTCTGGCGCTTGTCGTGATTCTGCTTGCCCTTGGCCAGCGCCAGTTCGATCTTGACCTTGTTGCCTTTCCAGTACATCGAGGTCGGGATCACCGTGTAGCCGTCGCGCTCCACCAGCCCGATCAGATTGTCGATCTCGCGCCGGTGCAGCAGCAGCTTGCGGGTACGCATGGGGTCGGCGACGACGTGGCTGGAGGTCGAGATCACCGGCGTCATCTGTGCGCCGAACAGGAACATCTCGCCACCGCGGACGACCGCGTAGCTTTCGCCGATGTTGGCGCGGCCTGCGCGGATCGACTTCAGCTCCCAGCCCTGCAGGGACAGGCCGGCTTCGAAGCGGTCCTCAAGGTGGTAGTCGTAGCGTGCGCGCTTGTTAAGCGCGATGGTGCCACCGCCCGCCTTTCCCTTATCCTTACCGGTCTTGTTGTCTTTGTTTTTTGTCATTGCGTCTATTGTGTCCGATCCAGGGCCGGGCGTGATACCGGATGATGTCTGTCGCACACCCATGACCACGATCCAGCGCTCCGCCCTTGTCGATCACTCCGCCGCGCGGATGTTTGCGCTGGTCAACGACGTGGCCGCCTACCCGCGCCGGTTCACCTGGTGCAACGAGGCGCAGGTGCTGGAGTCGTCCGACACCCAGGTGGTGGCCCGGCTCGATCTGGGACTGGGTGCGTTGAAGACCTGGTTCACGACCAGGAACACGTTCTCGGCGCCGCACCATATCGATCTGGCCCTGGTGGACGGGCCGTTCCGGAAACTGTCGGGGCGCTGGGAGTTCCACGCCCTGGATGAATCGGCCTGCAAGATCAGCCTGAGCCTCAGCTTCGAGCCGGCGATGCGCCTGCTGGGGCCCGCGATGGCCATCGGCTTCCAGAAGCTTGCCGACCGCATGGTCGATGACTTCATCCGCGCCGCCGACCGCGGTGCCGAGTGAGTGGCGTCGGGTGAAAGTCGGGGTGATCTGCGCCTGGCCCGGGCGGCACGAGTGGATCGAGCTGACGTTGCCGCCGGGTGCCTGCGTGGGCGATGCGTTGAAGGCATCGGGCATGGATCGCATCGACGGCATCACCGGCCATGCGGTGTTCGGCATCAATGCGACGCTGGAAACGCCACTGCACGATGGCGACCGGGTTGAACTGCTGCGGCCGCTGACGATCGATCCCAAGGAGGCGCGGCGTCGCCGCGCGAGAAAGTCCGGAGCCTGAAGCGCTGCCCGAACCGGCGTGGGCCGGCTTTGTGCCGTCTACTTTTTCTTCTCTTTGGCCAGGTTGCGTCCGAACTGCTTGACTGAGTTCCTGGAGATCTCTGCATCCTGCTCGGGAAAATAATCGCCGTCCCATTTCACCAGCCCGCTGTCGTCGAACCAGAGGGTCAGGTTCTTGACGTGGGTGCGCGCCAACCGGTCCAGCCGCTGGGTGGAGGTGTAGTCCCAGCGGTCGTGGTGGAAGGGGTCCTGCACCGAGGGTGTGCCGAGCAGGCCGAGGACCTGCTGCTTGTCCATTCCGACCTGCAACTGCTTGACTGCGCTTTCTTCAAGCAGGTTGCCCTGGTAGATGGGCTGGCGGTAGACGATGCCGCAGCCGGCGGTAGTCGCGGCGACGGCAAGGACGAGCAGGATCGTACGCAATGAGTGCTTGGGCATCGGGGTCTGCAGCAGGCGGATATCGGGGGCGATGATACACTGCCGCCGCCGCCGCGCGGCCTCCCACTTGCCTTGTCATCCGGTGTTGCCGGGCGCACGCCGCCCGCCGCGGACCCCGTCAGGAGCCCACGATGGAAACCCAGAATCTTCGAAACGCCGGTCTCAAGGTGACGCATCCGCGCATACGGATCCTGCAGTTCCTGGAGCAGTCCAAGCCGCGTCATGTGACGGCCGAGGACATCTACCGGCAACTGCTCGATCAGGGCGAGGACATCGGGCTGGCGACCGTGTACCGGGTGCTGACCCAGTTCGAGGCGGTGGGACTGGTGCTCAAGCACAATTTCGAGGCCGGCCAGTCGGTCTACGAGCTCGATCGCGGCGGTCACCATGACCACATGGTCGATGTCGATACCGGCAAGATCATCGAATTCGAGAACGAGGAAATCGAGCGCCTGCAGCATGTCATCGCTGCGCAGTACGGCTACGAGATCGAGGACCACTCGCTGGTGTTGTACGTACGCAAGAAGAAGGCGCCGCGATAACCATCAGCCGCGGCGTGATCGAGCGCGCCGCAGCGCGCAGCAGACATCGGGTTGCCTGCTTTTCGCTTCAGCTCACATCGCTGAGCAGGCGTCGTGCCGCGGCACGCGCCTCATGGGTCAGCTCCACGCCACCGAGCATGCGGGCCAGTTCTTCCTGCCGCTGTTCCGCATCCAGCAACTGCACCTGACTCTGGGTGACGCCGTCGGCGGCGGCCTTGCTGACCCGGTAATGGGCGTGGCCCTGCGCGGCGACCTGTGGCAGATGGGTCACGCACAGCACCTGCCGGCTCGCTCCCAGCGCGCGCAGCTTCTGGCCGACGATATCGGCCACCGCGCCGCCGATACCGGAGTCGACCTCGTCGAACACCATCGTCGGCACCGCATCCAGTCCCAGCGCGGCAACCTCGATTGCCAGGGAAATGCGTGACAGCTCGCCGCCGGAGGCGACCTTGCGCAGTGCCCGCGGCGGCTGGCCGGGGTTGGCCGCGACCAGGAACTCGATCCGCTCACCGCCGTTGGGATCAGGCTTGTCGGAGCCGGAGGGTTCGATGGCGATCTGGAAACGGCCGCCGCCCATGCCCAGCTCGCCGATCAAGGCGGTGGTGGCATCGGCTAGCACACTGGCAGCCTGGCGACGCTTGTCGCCCAGCACATCGGCGGCCTGGCGCCACTGCAGGCGGGCGGCGTCGATTTCGGTATCGAGCTTCCGCAGCCGCTCGCCGGCACCGCGCAGGGCTTCCAGTTCCAGCCCCAGCGCATCGCGCTGGGTGGCCAGCTGCTCGGGGGCGACCCGGTGCTTGCGGGCGAGGTCGTGAAGGCGGGCGAGGCGTCGCTCGATGGCGTCGAACAGCGAGGGATCGATGTCGAGATCGCCGCGGATCCGGTCCAGCAGGGTCGTGGCTTCATCGAGCTGGATCGCCGCGGCGGCGAGCATGCCGTCGACTTCATTCAGCCGTGGCTCGTGCGCGACCACGCGTTGCAGCTCGTGGCGTACCTGTTGCAGCGCGCGCGACACGGAAGGGCCGTCATCGCCACCCAGTTGCCGGAAGGCGTTTTCGCTGGCCTCGATCAGGTCGCTGGCATGCGCCTGGCGGCGGTGGTCGAGCAGCAGCTGTTCAATCGATTCTGGTTCCAGTGTCTCGCGCTCCAGCTCGGCGTGCTGGTGCTCAAGCCAGTCGATGCGGTCCGATACGTCCCCTTGCGCCGACAACTCCTCGCGTTCGCGCAGCAAGGCGCTCCAGCGTCCGGCGGCGTCGGCCACGACGCGGCACTCCGGCGCCGTACGTGCATAGGCGTCCAGCAGTGCCAACTGGCTGGGTCGTGACAGCAGGGCCTGGTGTTCGTGCTGGCCGTGGATCTCGACCAACTGCGCTGCCAGTTCTCCCAGCTGTACCAACGTGACCGGACGTCCGTTGATCCAGGCACGCGAGCCGCCGTCGGCGCGGATCACCCGCCGGATCAGACAACGTGGATCCTGGTCGGCACCGTCCTCATCGAGCTCCTGCTCCCGCAGCCACTGGGCGGCCGCGGGCACGTCGTCGAGGGTGAATTCGCCGACCAGCTCCGCGCGCTCGGCCCCATGGCGCACCACGCCGCTGTCGGCACGCAGGCCCGACAGCAGTCCGAGCGCGTCCACCAGCAACGACTTGCCGGCGCCGGTTTCCCCCGAGATCACGGTCAGCCCCGGACCGAAGGTGAGTTCGGCCTGGCTGACCACGGCGAATTGCTTGAGTGAGAGGTGGGTAAGCATCTGGCGGCGAGTTTAATGGGGAGTGCGACCGGTGTGCAGGGTGGTGGCCGCGGGATTGCGGGCACGGAGTTGTTGGTGCGGAGTAGTAATACAGGCGGGCAGGGAGCGTGGCAGGTGGACGTCTCACCCGCTGAGCCGGGAGGCGCCACCGAATAATCTGCATGGGGTTGTCTTGAATTGACCGGCGCCGACCCCATTGCTGGGGCAGTCAAGGACAACGCGCCCTGCGGCGCCAGGACCAGAGCAGAGCATGACCACCGAACCGACCCGGGATCCGGCCGAGCAGGCCGTCGAAACCAACCCCGCCGACAACAATCCGCTGGCCGTCGAGCTGGCGGCCGCCAATGCCGAACTGGCGCAACTGCGCGAGGACGCCTTGCGCGATCGCGCCGATATCGACAACCAGCGCAAGCGCCTGGCCCGTGATATCGAGATGGCGCGCAAGTTCGCCAACGAACGCCTGCTGGCAGCCCTGCTGCCGGTGATCGACAGCCTTGAAGCCGGTCTGGACGCCGCCGCGGGCGAGCCGGGGGCCCTGCGCGAAGGCGTGGAGCTCACCCTCCGGCAACTGCTCAAGGTGACGGGTGAAAACGGACTGGCCGAGGTCAACCCGGTCGGGCAGCCGTTCAATCCCGAACACCACCAGGCGATGAGCACGGTCGACAGCGCCGAGCATGCGCCGGGACAGGTCGTGCAGGTCTACCAGAAGGGCTGGTTGCTGAACGAGCGCCTGCTGCGCCCGGCGCTGGTGGTGGTGAGCAAGCAGGACTGACCGCGCCATAAGCCGGGAAACTTGAACCAGCACAACTTGAACCATCGCCGGGCAACCCCCAGATAGCGGTCATCGGCGGATCAACCGCCCCAAACATTCGCAAATATTCAGGATTCCAGAGGAAACAAGACCATGGGCAAGATCATCGGTATCGACCTGGGCACGACCAACTCGTGCGTGGCGGTCATGGAAGGCGGCAAGGCAAAGGTCATCGAGAATGCGGAGGGCGATCGCACCACGCCTTCC
>DASTUE010000134.1:0-9777 GCA_035759805.1 Lysobacter sp.
AGCGGGCCCGCGCAGGCATTGCTCCAGCCTCCGTCGGCGCAATCCTGCGCCGAGTCGGCCGCCGGCCATCCATGGCCGGCTGTTACGCAATACCTGCACGGGCCCGCTTCCTCTGTCGCAATCTGGAGGGCTGCGGATGCGACTTACACCCGATAGGCGATCGTTTTCATCAGCTTCGATGCGCCGGCCATGAGGGTGGGGATCGGCGGCGGCAGGATCCGCGCGCCGGCGGCCTCGGCGTTGTCGGCGTGGCGGGCCTCGTCGGCCTTCATCACCTGCAGGATCGCGCGGCTGCGGGCATCGGCCGGCGGCAGGGATTGCAGGTGCTCGTCGATATGCGCCTCGACCTGGCGCTCGGTCTCGACCACGAATCCCAGGTTCCAGCCATCGCCGCGCAATCCCGCCAGCACGCCGATGGCGTAGCTGCCGCCGTACCACAGCGGGTTGAGCAGGCTGGGGCGGTCGTCGAGTTCGCGCAGGCGGTCGGCGCACCAGGCCAGGTGGTCGGTCTCCTCCTGCGCGGCTTCCAGCAGGTGGGCGCGGGTGGTCTCGTCGCGGGCCACGGCGGCCTGGCCGCAATACAGCGCCTGTGCGCAGACCTCGCCGACGTGGTTGACCCGCATCAGGCCGGCGGCGTGGCGGCGCTCCTCGCCTTCGAGCACGACGTCGGGTTCGTCGAGGCCGGGATTGGGCCGCATCGCCGGCGGCGTGCCGAACACGGTTTCCAGTGCGCGTTGGGCTTCGTCGATAAAGCGGTCCATGGCGGTCAGGCGGCGTGCGTTCATGTGGTCGATTCCGGTGGGGCGGGCTGTGGGGTCTTGCCCGTCATCATCGCGAAGGCGGTCCACGGATGAACAGCCCTTTGGCTGTTGTGGAGCGCTTCCGGCCTTCGCGGGATGGCGGATGAACGCTTGTTACAGAACATCGCACTGGCGGGCTGGGGGCGTGACATTGCCCGGCACGGCCAGCGCCCCGGCCAGGAACACCAACGGATGCTGCACCTCCAGCGCGGTGCCGCCGGCCAGGTGCAGCCGGCAACCGATGTTGGCGCTGAGCAGTCGCGTGGCGCCGCTGGCGGCCAGTTGGGCAAGCAGCGGTTCACGATACGACCTGGCACGTTCGGGATCGGTCAGCATCTGGCTGCCAGCCGCGCCGCAACAGCCGTAACCGGCGTCGATCTCGACCACCACCAGCCCCGGCACCCGCGCCAGCAGGCGTCGCAGCGCGGGCACGGTGCCGACCACGTTGCGCTGGGTGCAGGGCAGGTGCAGGGCGATGCGTTCGCGGCGTTCGGGGAACGTCAATTGCTCCCGGTGCCGGTCGAGGAACGCCAGCGCGTCGATGGCCGATCCATCCAGCGCGCCGGCGACCGATTCGTGGCAGCCGCTGGCCAGGGTCAGTACCTGCCGGTGTCCGGCAAAGGCCGTGTGGTTGATCGCCGCCAGCCGCGATGCCTCGGCCAGATTGCCGGCGTGGGCATGGATCGCGCCGCAGCAGGTCTGTCCCGCAGGTGTCACCAGCTCGATGGACAGCGCCGCGCAGAGCCGGCCCAGCGCGGCGCGGACATCCGCTTCATAGGCGCCCGCGACGCAGCCGACGAACACGGCAGTTGGCGTGCCGGCGTCGGGGTGCCGCGTGCCGGTCATAGAGGCAGCGGCCGAAGTGGACGGGCCCGGGTGTGGCGGACGTGGCAATCCCCGCAGCCGGGTCGGAAGCAGGCGATACGCGCGACGGTAGACGCCGAGCAGGCCGGTGAGCAGACGCGGCCGGGCGGTGAGTGCTTCGAGTGCGCGTTGCAACAGCCCGGCGCCGCGCCGCGCGCGTTGACGCCCGCGCGCGCTGACCAGCAGTGCGCCATACTCCACGCCCGCCGGGCAGACGGCTTCGCAGCTCCGGCAGCCCAGGCAGTGATCCAGATGCGCATCGCCCACCGGGCCCGGCTCGATCGTGTCCAGCGCCCAGGCGCGGGCGAGGGCGATCCGGCCGCGCGGTGATTCCGCTTCCACCCGGTCATGGCCGTAGGTCGGGCACACCGGCAGGCACAGCCCGCACTGCACGCAGCGATCGGCCAGGGCAGCCAGTGGATCCACGGCGGTCGGTCGGGTAGCGGCGGGCATGGAAGGGATGTTACCATTCGCGATTCGGTGGCTTGCGGAGCTCTGCGGGGCCCGCTATCATTTCGCCTCTTTCGTTCCGCAGATCACAACGCGCGGCAAAATTCCGGCGTCGGCCCTCATGGGGAAGACAGCGGAATCAGCCCGGCCAGGTACCCATAAGAAGCCCAGTCATGAAGACTTTCACCGCCAAGAACGAGACCGTCCAGCGTGACTGGTACGTCGTCGATGCCGCCGGCAAGACCCTCGGCCGCCTTTCCGCCGAACTCGCCCGCCGCCTGCGTGGCAAGCACAAGCCCGTGTACACCCCGCACGTCGATACCGGCGACTACCTGGTAGTCATCAACGCCGAGAAGATCGTGGTGACCGGCAACAAGCTGGCCGACAAGAAGTACCACCGCTTCACCGGCTACATCGGCAACCTGAAGACCGAGACCCTCGGCCAGGCGCTTGAGCGCCATCCGGAGCGCGTCATCGAGACCGCGGTCAAGGGCATGCTGCCGAAGAATCCGCTCGGCCGCGCCATGTACCGCAAGCTCAAGGTCTACGCAGGCCCCGAGCATCCGCACACCGCCCAGCAGCCGCAGCCGCTGGATATTTAAGGTCAACTGACATGGCAATCCAGCAGAACTACGGCACCGGCCGCCGCAAGTCCTCCACCGCCCGCGTGTACCTGCGCAAGGGCGAGGGCAACATCACCATCAACAAGCGTTCGATCGAGGAGTTCTTCGGCCGCGAGACCGCGCGCATGATCGTGCGCCAGCCGCTCGAGCTGACCCAGTCGACCGACAAGTTCGACGTCAATGTCACGGTTGCCGGCGGCGGTACCACCGGTCAGGCCGGCGCGATCCGCCTGGGCATCTCGCGCGCACTGGTCGAGTACGACGAGTCGCTCAAGAGCGAGCTGCGCAAGGCCGGTTTCATGACCCGCGATGCGCGCGAAGTCGAGCGCAAGAAGGTCGGTCTGCACAAGGCCCGTCGCGCCACCCAGTTCTCCAAGCGCTGATACCACTGCGCTACAATCCGCTTCATAGCCCCGTCGCCAAGCGGTAAGGCACCTGACTCTGACTCAGGCATTCGGTGGTTCGAATCCATCCGGGGCTGCCAAACCTCAAAAAACCCGTCTCCATGGCGGGTTTTTTGTTGCCTGCATACAAGCGGTTACACTTGAAACCATCCGCGCCAAGGCGCTGCATACGGAGTTTTCAATGAAGCTTGGTTCCCTCAAGGAAGGCGGCCGCGACGGCACGTTGATCGTGGTCGCGCGCGACCTGACCCGGGCGGTGCGCGCCACCGGCATCGCCGACACGCTCCAGCGTGCGCTGGAAGACTGGTCGAACATCGCCCCGCGCCTCAACGCCTTGTCGGAAAAGCTCAATGCCGGTGATGTGGAAGGCGTATTCACGCTGGATCCGGTCGCGCTGGCCGCGCCCTTGCCGCGCGCCTACGAGTTCGTCGATGGCAGCGCCTACCTGCCGCATGTCGAGCGCGTGCGTCGCGCGCGTGGCGCGCAGGTGCCGGAGAGCTTCTATACCGATCCGTTGATGTACCAGGGCGTGAGTGCAGGCTTCTATGGCCCGCGCGACCCGGTGCAGGTGCCCAGCGAGGAGTTCGGCATCGACCTGGAGGCCGAGCTGGTGGTCATCACCGACGACGTGCCGATGGCGGTTTCGCCCGGGCAGGCGGCCGAGCACATCCAGCTGATCGGCCTGATCAACGACGTGTCGCTGCGCAACCTGATCCCGGGCGAGCTGGCCAAGGGGTTCGGCTTCCTGCAGTCCAAGCCGCGCTCCGCCCTGAGCCCGGTGTTCGTGACGCCCGACGAGCTGGGCGATGCCTGGCGCGACAGCAAGGTGCACCTGCCGATGCTGACCCACGTCAACGGCAAGTGGTTCGGCGCGCCCGAGGCGGGTGTCGACATGCAGTTCAACTTCGCCCAGCTGGTCGCCCATGCGGCCCGCACACGGCCGTTGTCGGCCGGGGCGATTGTCGGATCGGGCACGATCGCCAACGAGGACACCAGCCTGGGGGCTTCATGCTTCGCCGAACTGCGCACGGTGGAAACCCTGCGCGACGGCAAACCCAGCACGCCGTTCATGAGCTTCGGTGATACCGTTCGCATCGAGATGCTGGATGCGCAGGGCAACAGCGTGTTCGGCGCCATCGAGCAGCGGATCGACCGCCACGGCAGCTGATATCCGGCGCACGCCCGCCGGCGGGGTAGTCGACAGGACAGGATTTCACTGGACATGAAGGGTTCGGGCGAGGGTGCAGCGGTGCAGTCAGCGCAGGGAAGGGAGCAGATGGCCGATCAACTACAGCTGTACTCGTACTGGCGATCCAGCGCGGCGTTCCGCGTGCGCATCGGCCTGAACCTCAAGGGGCTGGTCTACGAGACGGTGCCGGTGCACCTGTTGCGGGACGGCGGCGAGCAGCATGCCGACGGCTATCGGCAGCTCAATCCGCAGGAGCTCGTGCCGGTGCTCAAGCACGGCGAGCGGGTGCTGCGGCAGTCGGTCGCCATCCTGGAATACCTCGACGAGACCTGGCCGACACCGCCGCTGCTGCCGGTCAGCGGCCGTGATCGCCAGCGGGTGCGGGCGCTGGCGCAGGCGGTGGCCTGCGACATCCACCCGCTCAACAACCTGCGCGTGCTGCAGTATTTCGACCGCACCTGGAACGTGCCCCAGCCGGAGCGCGACGAATGGGTGCGGCACTGGATCGTGGAGGGCTTTTCCGCGATCGAGGCGACCTTGAACGACCACCCCGCCACCGGCGTGTTCTGCGAGGGCGACATCCCCGGCCTGGCCGATTGCTGCCTGATCCCGCAGGTCTACAACGCCCGCCGCTTCGCGGTCGACATGCGGCAGTTCCCGACCATTGCCCGGATCGAGCGCGCCTGCCTGGCCTTGCCGGCGTTCGACGCGGCACGGCCGGAGATGCAGCCCGACGCGCCGCCGGCGAACTGAGCGGCGAAGCGGGCAAAACACGTTGCCGCGGTCGCGCGACCGCGATCAAATCGTCCGTTTAGTGGCGCGACGCTCCTACAACCGCGTTGGCCGGCTATTGGCCGGTCGAGAACACCTCGGCATACGGGTCGTGCTCGGCGCCGGCGCCTTCGGACAGGCGGAATTTCAACGCCAGCCCGTCACGCGAGTCGGCGGCGCGCAACGCCTCCTCGATATCGATCTTGCCTTCCTTCTGCAGCCGGAACAGGCACTGGTCGAAGGTCTCCATCCCCGCTTCCAGCGACTGCTCCATCGCGTGCTTGATCTCGTGGACCTGGCCGCGGCGCATCAGGTCGCGGATATGCGGGGTGTTGATCAGCACCTCGGCGGCCGGCAGCCGGCGGCCATCAACGCCGATCACCAGCCGCTGCGAGATCACCGCCTGCAGGTTCAGCGCCAGGTTCATCAGCACGTTCTTGTGCGCGCCCTCGGGGAAGAAGTTGAGGATGCGCTCGATGGTCTGGTCGGCGTTGTTGGAGTGCAGCGTGGCCAGGCACAGGTGGCCGGTCTCGGCGAACGCGATGGCCGCTTCCATGGTGGTCTGATCGAGGATCTCGCCGATCAGGATCACGTCGGGCGCCTCGCGCATCGCATTCTTCAGCGCGTTCTGGAAGGCATGGGTATCCAGGCCGACCTCGCGCTGGTTGACCAGCGAGCGCTTGTGCCGGTGCAGGTATTCGATCGGGTCCTCGATGGTGAGGATGTGGCCGGAGACGTTGCTGTTGCGGTGGTCGATCATCGACGCCAGCGTGGTCGACTTGCCCGAGCCGGTCGAGCCGACGATCAGCACCAGCCCGCGCGGCTCCAGGATGATGTTCTTGAGCACCTGCGGCAGTTGCAGCTCCTCGATCGACGGGATCACGCTGCGGATCGCACGGATCACCATGCCGACCTCGCCGCGCTGCTTGAACACGTTGACGCGGAAACGGCCGGTGTCGGGCAGCGCATAGGCCATGTTCAGTTCCAGGTCGCGCTCGAACTGCGGCACCTGGCCCTCGCCCATCAGCGAATAGGCGATCTTCTTGACCATCCCCGGCGGCAGGCCGGTATTGCCCAGCGGATGCAGCCGGCCCTCGATCTTGATGTACACCGGCGCGCCGGTGCTCAAGAACATGTCCGACGCATTCTTTTCCGTCATCAGCTTCAGGAAATAGCCGATGTCCATGCACGCATTCTCCCGTTGGGCTGGCGTATCGTTGCAACCCACACGCCGGCTTGACCACAATGGCCGCGCGACAGACTACCGCCACGGCTCCCCTATGCATCGCAGCTTCTCACAAATCCGCCCCTTGCTACTGGGCACAGTTCTCGCTTGCGCACTCGGCGCCTGCGCCACTTTGCCGCCACCGACCAGTGAACTCGGCAACGCCCAGCAATCGCTGACGCGCGCCACCAACGCCGACGCCGACCAGTACGCCGGCGAGCAGCTGGCGCTGGCCCGCGACGGACTCGGCCGGGCCCAGGCCGCGATGGCGGCAGGTCGCAACGATGTCGCCCGTGCACTCGCGCTGGCCTCCCAGGCCGATGCCGATCTGGCCTATGCGCTCAGCGCGGAGGCCCAGGCCGCCGCCGAGCTGGCGCAGCGCAAGAGTGAGGTCAGGCACCTGCAGGGCCGCCTCCAGGCGGGAGGTGACCGATGAAACCGCATACGGGCCTGTGTACCGCCATCCTTGCCGCGGTGCTCGCCGCAGCGATCCCTTTGCAGGCGCAGGCACAATCGCAGGGCCGGCGGTCGGTGGATGCGGATGTCGCGCAGCTGACCCAGCAGCTGGTCGCGCTGGACGCCAATCCTGACTACGCCAACGCGGCCGCCTACGAGCGTCTGCAGGCGCGGCAGGCGATCGATGTCCTGGCCGGTGCGCGCAGCAGCCAGGTCGAAGGCGCCTACTACGTCGCCCAGCGGCGGGTGCAGATCGCCGAGGTTGCCGCCCGCACCGCGCTGATGCGGCAGCAGACCCAGCAACTGGACCGTGAGCGCAGCGAGTTGCTGGTCGAGGCCAGTCGCCGCGATGCCGCGCGGGCCCGCGCCGAGGCCGAGCGCCTGCGCGTGGAGGCCCAGATCCAGGCCGAAGAGGCCGCGCGTCTGCGGCAGCAGAGCGAAAGCGATGCGGAAGCGATGGCCGATGTCGAAACCGCGTTGAAGGGCGTCGCCGGCGCGCAGGCTGCCAAGCTCAAGGCGGCCAGGGCGCGTGAGGCGGAATTGGCGCGGCAGGAGGCGGAACTGCTCGGCAAGAAGCCTGCCAAGGCCGACAAATCGAAGAAAAAATGAACCGGTATTTCGTAAAAATATCGTTATAGATCAACCGCTTGCCATGCCACGGCCCCGCCGAGACAGGGTTTGCGGCCAAGCGCGCCAATCCGGTTCCGTGATGCGCGCCTGGATGCGTCTGACCGCCCCTTGCCGGTGCCGGATGCCAGGAGTAGGGTCGGATATCCAGGCGGCCTGTTTCCCGCTTGGCGATGAGCCAGCAACATGACGCAACCCGTTGGTCCGGATCAGGCAACCCCCGCCGCTGCAGTCGATGCGTTCCCGTGGGGACGGAATAGCCGTGGAGAGGCGGATCCCGCCGGATCCGACCGGATCGAAGTGTCATGACACCCCCAACGCCTCGGCCTTCCCGCCGGGGCGTTTGTCTATCTGCTGAAGGAGGTTTCAATGTTCGACGACCAATCGCAGTCTGAAATCGAGGCGCTGATCAAGGCCAATCCCGAATTCAAGCAGCTGTACCAGCGCCACAAGAAGCTCGACAAGAAGGTGATGGATGCGGAGCTCGGCGTGTTGCCGATCGACACCACCACGCTGGCGCAGATGAAGCGTGAAAAGCTGGTCGCCAAGGATCGCCTCACCAGGATGTACGCCTCCCGCATGAACTGACGCCGTTGTCGGGGCAGGTCACAGCCCCGCTGAACGGTCTGACCGCTGGTGGTGGCGACCCCTTCCCCCGGTTGCCACTGCCAGCATCCCTTAGAATCCCTCGCATCTGCCGCATCTGCCGGCGCCAGGGTTCGCCCCCGACATGCCCATTGCCACCTCCGTCCTCGACCTGATCGGCAACACGCCGATCGTCAAGGCGCAACACCTCGATACCGGCGTCTGCGAGCTGTACTTCAAGCTCGAATCGCAAAATCCCGGCGGCTCGATCAAGGACCGCATCGGCCTGCAGATGATCGCCGCGGCCGAAGCCCGCGGTGACATCCAGCCCGGCGACACCCTGGTCGAAGGCACCGCCGGCAACACCGGGCTCGGCCTGGCCCTGGTCGCCCAGCAGAAGGGCTACAAGCTGATTCTCGTGGTGCCCGACAAGATGAGCCGGGAGAAGATCTTCAACCTCAAGGCGATGGGCGCGCAGGTGGTGCTGACGCGCTCGGACGTCGCCAAGGGTCATCCGGACTACTACCAGGACCTGGCCGAGCGGCTCGCGCGCGAGACGCCGGGCGCGTACTTCATCAACCAGTTCGGCAACCCCGACAACCCGGCCGCGCACGAGCACGGCACCGGGCCGGAGATCCTCGCCCAGATGGCCGAGGTCGGTGGCCTGGATGCGGTGGTGTTCGGTTGCGGCAGCTCCGGCACCATGACCGGCCTGTCGCGCTGTTTCGCCAGGCTTTCCCCGCACACCGAGCTGGTGCTGGCCGACCCGGTCGGCTCGATCCTGACCGAGTACATCAACGAGGGCACGCTGAGCGACAAGTCGGCCAGCTGGATGGTCGAGGGCATCGGCGAGGACTTCCTGCCGCCCATTTCCGACTTCAGCCGGGTCACCAAGGCGTATGCGATCAGCGACAAGGAGAGCTTCCTGACCGCGCGCATGCTGCTGGAAAAGGAGGGCATCCTCGGTGGCTCGTCGACCGGCACCCAGCTTGCCGCCGCGCTGAAGTACTGCCGCGAGCAGACCACTCCGAAACGCGTGCTGGTGCTGGTCTGCGACACCGGCAACAAGTACCTGTCGAAGATGTACAACGACTACTGGATGCTCGACAACGGCTTCCTGGAGCGCGAGCAGCATGGCGACCTGCGCGACCTGATCCTGCGCCCGTTCTCCCAGCGCGACACCGTCGTGGTCGGCCCCGACGACCTGCTGGTCACCGCCTACCAGCGCATGAAGCTGTACGACGTCAGCCAGTTGCCGGTGATGGTCGACGACCGGCTGGTCGGCATCATCGACGAGTCCGACGCCCTGCTGCACGTCTACGGCGACGAGGCGCGTTTCCGCGACGCAGTCTCCACCGCGATGGTCAGCAAGCTCGACAAGGTCGACGTGCGCGCACCGATCGAGGCGCTGCTGCCGGTGTTCGACCGCGGCCATGTCGCGATCATCGCCGATGGCGACCACTTCCTCGGCCTGATCACCCGGATCGACCTGCTGAACCACCTGCGGCGGCGGGTGGAGTGATGGTTCGCTTCCTGTAGGAACGGCTTCAGCCGCGATCCGGATTCGGCTCAGGTCGAAACCTCACGATCGCCAACCCTGCGACTGCTAAACTCCGCGGTCGCATCGCCGTGGTACGGAGCGCACGATATGAGTAAAGAACACACCGACGAGACCGGCCGCAAGCCCGGCCTCGGCACCCTCGCCATCCATGCCGGCCAGTCTCCCGACCCCAGCACCGGCGCGGTGATGACGCCGATCTACGCGACCTCGACCTACGTGCAG
>DASTUE010000135.1:0-19175 GCA_035759805.1 Lysobacter sp.
CCGGCAGGCGTTGCCCGAGATGCTCCACGTGACGCGATACCTGGGCGGCATGACTTGAGCAGCACGACTTGAGCAGCATGTCCGGAAAGTAATTCCAGACCATGAAAAACCCGGCCAAGGCCGGGTTTTTTTCATGGTTGCGCGACGGGTTGCCGGTCGGCTTTCAGCGGGCGCGGTTTCGTCAACCGCGCCTCGATCAACCCCGCTCCGATCAGCCCGAGATCGCCAGCTTTTCCTGGTGGTAGCGACGCACCGCGGCGTACCACAGCAAGGCCGACAGCCCCAGGCCGGCGACCAGGTACACCGTCCACACGTCGGCGCCGATGGCCTCGGCCCGGATCACCTTCTGGATCAGCTGGTTCTGGGCCAGGAACGGCACCGCGTATTGCCACAGCTCCGACTTCAGCGGGTTTACCGCCAGCACCAGGATCGGCAGCATCGGCAGCAGCATCAGCCAGGTCATGTGGCTTTGCGCCTCCTTCATGCTCTTGGACGCGGCCGACAGGTAGGTCAGCAGGGTGGTGCCGATGAACAGCATCGGCAGCAGGATCAGCAGCAGCTTGGCGATCGCGGCGAAACTCACGTCGAGCATCTCCGCCATGTTGCCAGCGAACTGCGCGCTGAGCTTGAAGGCCAGCAGGATCAGCAGCAGCGAGAGGATGCCGATCGTGCAGGCGGCGGCGATCTTGCCGCTGACGATCGCGCCGCGCGAGGCGGGCGTGGCCAGCAATGGCTCCAGCGACTGCCGCTCCCGTTCGCCGGCGGTCGCGTCCATGATCAGGTACGCACCGCCCAGGAACGACATCAGGATCAGCAGGTACGGCAGCATCAGCGACATCAGCAGGCCGCGCTTGGCTTCCGCCGTGGCCAGGTCGCGACTGCCCAGCGCGATCGGCTGCGTGATCGAGGCGTCGATGCCCCGCGCATACAGACGCAGCGCACCGACCTGGCTGCCGTAGCCGGTCAACGCGGTCTGCAGGCGCTTGACCGGGATGTCGGCATTGCGCCGGGTGCTGTCGAGGATCATCTCAACCCGCGCCGGGCGGCCGGCCTTCCAGTCCGCGTCGAAGTCCGCGCCGATCGCCAGCGCGACGTCGATGTCCTGCGAACGGATCCCGCCGTCGATGCCACCGTCACTATCCGCCGGCGGCGCAACCGCCTTGATGCCGCGGGTGGCGAGGAAGGCGACCAGGTTCGGCGCATGCTCGGCGCCCAGCACCGGCACCTCGAGCACCTTGTCGAGCTGGGTGCGGGCGCGGTTCTCGGCCAGCGAGCCCATGCCGAGCATCAGCACCGGGTACAGCAGCGGGCCCATCAGCAGGGTCAGGGCGAGGGTGCGGCGGTCGCGGGAGAAATCGCGCAGTTCCTTGCGCATCACCGACCACAGGGCAGCGAAGGTGCCGGCGCGAGGATGCGCGTCGGGCGTGGTTGCGGTCGTGCTCATGCGTGCAGGCCCTCGTCGCTGCCGATCGCCTTGACGAAGGCGTCTTCCAGGTTGGATTCGCCGAACGTCGCGCGCAGCTCGTCGGCGCTGCCGGCGGCCACCACTTGCCCCTTGGCGATGATGACGATGCGGTCACACAGTGCGGCGACCTCCTGCATGATGTGGCTGGAGAAGATCACGCAGCGGCCCTCGTCGCGCAGGTGCTTCAGGAAGCCGCGCATCGCGCGCGTGGTCATCACGTCCAGGCCGTTGGTGGGCTCGTCGAGGATCACGTTGCGCGGGTCGTGCACCAGCGCGCGGGCGATCGCGGTCTTGGTGCGCTGGCCCTGGCTGAAGCCGTCGGTCTGGCGGTCGAGGATGCCGTCCATGTCCAGCGCCGCCGACAAGGCCTGCGTGCGTTCGGCGATCGTCGCCCTGGACAGGCCGTGCAGCTCGCCGAAGTAGGCGATGTTCTCGCGCGCGGTCAGCCGCTTGTACACCCCGCGCGCATCCGGCAGCACGCCCAGCGCGCGGCGCACCGCGGCCGGATCGGTCGCGGTGTCGATGCCGTCCACCAGCACCTTGCCGGTGTCGGGCTTCATCAGCGTGTAGAGCATCCGCAGGGTGGTGGTCTTGCCGGCGCCGTTGGGGCCGAGCAGGCCGGTGATCTGGCCGTCGCGGGCGGTGAAGTCGACCCCGTCGACGGCCTTGATCGTGCCGGTCTTGGTCTTGAAGGACTTGTGCAGGTTTTCTGCGCTGATCATGGCTGGCTCCGTACGGGTGCGCGGCGTGCGTGCACCGGGTCGAGTGGGGCGGACGAAATGAAGGGCACGCTCATGAAGGACCTGCTCATGGCGACCAGCCATTGAAGTGCATGAACGGCGGCACGTAGCTCAGGCTGTCCAGACAGCTGGCGTCCAGCCCCTTGGCGTCCGCGCTCTCGATGAACTGGCCCAGCAGCTTGGGCATGCAGCCGGTCGCGGAGACGTTGTGTCCCTGCCCGCGCAGCACCAGGTGGCGGCCGTTGGGCAGGTGCTGCACGACCTGCTCGCCATAGCGCGGCGGGGTCACCGGATCGAGTTCGCCCGACAGCAGCAGCACCGGCAGGTCCAAGGTGAACGGCCGGTGGAAACCTTCCGGCGCCTGGCCGTGCGGCCAGACCGAGCAGGGCGCGAAGAACAGTTCCGCCACGTCGGGGCCGATGATCGTGGCGGCCGCCGCCGGATCGGGCACGTAGCGGCCGGCATCCTCCGCGCACAACACCGACCACTGCATGCCGCGGGTCATCTGGGCCTGCATGCTGTCGCCGCTCATCTGCACCAGCGACATCAACGGCGCGTAGCGGCCGTGCGCGGCCTCGTCGATCATCAACGGCAACAGCGAGGCGGTCTGCGGCAGGTACGAGAACATGAAAGCCAGGCCGCCGACCGCATCGGCGGTGACAGTGTCATGGCGGGCCTCGTTGGTGCGCGAATCGCGGTACTCGACCTCGACCGGCGCCGTTTCCAGCTGCGCCATCACCGTGCGCAGCTGCTCGCGCATGTCGACCGGGTAGCGTGCGCGGCAGGCCGGCAGTTCCCGGCACTGGGCCGATTGCAGGCCGAGCGCGTCTTCCAGGGTCTGGGCGAACTCGCCGCCGACCACCAGCGAATTGGGCGCCACCCCGTCGAGCACGACGCTGCGGGTGTGCTGCGGCCAGGTCGCGGCGTAGTGCTGGGCGACGCGGGTGCCGTAGGACACCCCGACCAGGTTGATCTGCGCCACGCCCAGTGCGGCGCGCACGCTGTCCAGGTCGCGCACGGCGTCGGTGGTGGTGTAGTAACGCGGATCGGCGCGGCCCTGCAGGCCCTGCGCGCACCGGCTGGCGAACGCGACGAGCTGGGCCTCGCTCGGGGCGGCGCTCTCGTCCATCTCCAGCGGCTTGCCGTCGGCATCGCGGCAGTCCAGCGGATGGGATTTTCCGGTGCCGCGCTGGTCGACCAGGATGATGTCGCGCTGCTTGCCGACTTCGTTGAGGGTCATCGCGACGGTGGCGGCATGCTCGGTGGCCGCCTGGCCGGGACCACCGGCGAGGAAGAACACCGGGTCGCCGGTGCCGCTGCCACGGGACGCCGGCAGCCAGGCGATGTTCAGGTCGATCTGGCGACCGCCGGCGTCGGCCGGATTCTCCGCGACCTGCAAGGTGCCGCACTGGGCTTCGGTGGTCAGGCCGCCGTCAACGCTGGCCAGCGAACAGGGCTCGAACGCGATGGTGCCGAAATGGCGCGTGCTGCCGGTGGCGTCCGTGTCCTTCCGGCCCGCCTGCTCGTCGGCGGGCGGCTGGCAACCCGCCAGCAGCAGTGTGGCCGCGAATGTCGTTGTAACCGCGACGGTCAATATTCCGGTGTTGCGCATGATCTCTCCCTGGTGGCGGAACCTGTGCGATGGAGCGGTGCGGCGGAAACAGAAAAGTGAGGTGGAATCGGCATGCCGGCGTCCGCCGGGCGAAGCCGGAACCGTTGGCATGCCGGGTGCACGTGTCGAGCCCCACACGTGACCCATGCCGCGGCGCGCCGGTCAGGATGACAGACGCGGAGGCGACGGAAAACGTGACGAATGTCCCGATCGGGAATGGCGGCTTGCAGCGCCGGGGTGCTGGCGATCATGGCTGGCGTCCTGCCGGCGGTGCGATGACAACGCGGGTGTCTACCTCGAGGAGACGTACTTTTCGCGCCGGATCTGGCGCACTTCCAGGCCGGCGTCCTTGAGGGCCTCGAAACAGGTGTCGACCATGTTCGGGTTGCCGCACAGGTAGGCGATGTCGGTGCGGGTGTCCGGCGCGAATTCGGCCAGGAACTGTTGCACGTAGCCGTGGCGCATGTCGGCGTGCGCGTGCGGCGATCCCGCCGCCGGCAGCTCGCGCGAGAAGCACGGCAGGAAGCGGAAGTTGGCCGGGTGGCGGTCGGCGAAGGCGCGGAACTCGTCGCCGTACAGCAGCTCGGCCGGATTGCGGGCGCCGAACAGCAGCACGATCTGCAGGTTGCGCTCGACGATCGCCTGCTCCAGTTGCGGCAGCATCGCCCGGTACGGCGTCACGCCGGTGCCGGTGCCGATCAGCAGGTAGCGCTGGTTGGTGTCGGTCGGCAGCAGGCAGAAGCGCCCGAACGGTCCGGTCGCATCGATCGCATCGCCCTCCTGCAAACCCTCGAACAGCGCTGTCGCCGCGCCGCCGGGCACGTAGCTGACGGCGATCTCGACCAGGCTGTCGGGGCCGGTCACCGGGTCGGGAATCGTCGCCAGCGAGTAGCTGCGCTTGGTCGCGGTACCGTCGGCGTAGTGGAAATGCACCTGGATGAACTGGCCCGGGATGAAGGGCAGCGGCTGCCCGTCAGCGCGGGCGAACACGTAATGGCCCACTTGCGGGGCGACCATGCGGCGGGAGACGAGGTTCAGGGAGAAATGCTGGACTGCCACGGGAGGGTAGGGCCTTCGTTGGTCGGTGGGCTGCCGTGCCGGCGCGGCCGGAACACAGCGTGGCCAGGGCGCGGCCACCAAGCCCCCTATACTACTGGGATCGCCGCGCGGCTTCCTGCGCGCAGGCCCCAGCAAAGGCTCCCTCCGATGACCCAGACCCAGGCGATGCCGCTCGCCACGCCGGACGTGTCGGTGCCGATGGCGACCGTGCCGGCATTGCGGATCCAGCAATTGCGCAAAACCTACGGCAACCAGGTCGAGGCCCTGAAGGGCGTCTCGCTGGACGTGGCCGAGGGCGATTTTTTCGCCCTGCTCGGCCCCAACGGCGCCGGCAAGAGCACCCTGATCGGCATCGTCTCTTCGCTGGTCAACCTCAGCGCCGGGTCGGTGGAGATCTTCGGCACCGACCTGGGCCAGCAACGCGATGCGGCGATGCGGATGATCGGGCTGGTGCCGCAGGAGATCAATTTCAACCTGTTCGAGAAACCGCTCGACATCCTGGTCAACTACGCCGGCTTCTACGGCGTGCCGCGCAAGGTCGCGCTGGAGCGGGCGGAGGTCGAACTCAGGCGCGCCCACCTGTGGGGCAAGGCGCAGATGACCAGCCGCACCCTGTCGGGCGGCATGAAGCGCCGGCTGATGATCGCCCGGGCGATGATGACCCGCCCGCGCCTGCTGATCCTCGACGAGCCGACCGCCGGGGTCGACATCGAGATCCGCCGCGGCATGTGGGACACCCTGCGCGAGATCAACGACGCCGGCACCACCATCATCCTGACCACCCATTACCTGGAAGAGGCCGAGCACCTGTGCCGCAACCTGGCGATCATCGACCACGGCAGCATCATCGCCCAGGGCCCGATGCGCACGTTGCTGTCGCGGCTGGACGTGCAGGGCTTCGTGCTCGATGTCGACGGCCCGCTGCCGGCCACGCTGCCGACGATCGACGGCACCACCCTGCTGGCCCGCGACGAGGACACCCTGGATATCGACATGCCGCGTGAAATGGACCTCAACCAGGTGTTCACGGTGCTCGATGCGGCCGGCATCCGGGTGCGCTCGATGCGGACCAAGAGCAACCGGCTGGAGGAATTGTTCGTGCGCCTGGTGGCCCGGCCGGAGCAGTCCGCATGAGCCACCCCAACCTGGTCGCACTGGGCACGATCGCCCGCCGCGAGATCAACCGCATCCTGCGCATCTGGGCCCAGACCCTGGTGCCGCCGGCGATCACCATGACCCTGTACTTCCTGATCTTCGGCGGCCTGATCGGTTCGCGGATCGGCACCATGGACGGCATCGGCTACATGGATTTCATCGTCCCCGGGCTGGTGATGATGAGCGTGATCCAGAACAGCTACGGCAACATCGCCTCCAGCTTCTTCGGCGCCAAGTTCAGCCGGTTCGTCGAGGAACTGCTGGTCAGCCCGATGCCGGACTGGGTGATCCTGGGCGGTTACGTGGCCGGCGCGGTGGTGCGCGGCGTCGCGGTCGGCGCGATCGTGCTGGTGATCGCCACATTGTTCACCGACGTCCACATCCCGCACCCGCTGGTGACCTTCACCACGGTGCTGCTGGGGGCGACGATCTTCGCCCTGGCCGGCTTCGTCAACGCGGTGTTCGCGACCAAGTTCGACGATGTCGCGATCGTGCCGACCTTCATCCTGACCCCGCTGACCTACCTGGGCGGCGTGTTCTATTCGGTCAAGCTGCTGCCCGACTGGGCCCAGGCGGCGACCCACGCGAACCCGATCTTCTACATGGTCAACGCGTTCCGCTACGGGTTGCTGGGCGTGAGCGACGTGCCGCTGTGGATCGCCTACGCGCTGATGCTGGGCTTCGTGGTGGTGCTCACGACGCTGAGCCTGTGGCTGCTCAAGCGCGGGATCGGGCTGCGCAGCTGAGCGGTTCCGTATCTGTAGTCGCCGGTCCGGCACCTGCAGGAGCGACGTCAGTCGCGAACGCGCCACGCCATCGGCAACGGCGATCCCTGGTCCGGTCGAACCGCCGCTCAGTCCGTGGTCGCCAACGTTGCCGGCGGCATTGGTGGCAGGCGGAAAAACGCTCGCGCGGTCGCGGTGCTGTTGGCGGCGGTGACAGCCACATCCTCGCCGCGGTCGCGGGCCAATTCCTCGACGATGTGGGCCAGGTACATCGGCTCGTTGCGGCGGTGGCTGGGGGCGGGTTTCACCGTGCGCGGGAGCAGGTAGGGCGAGTCGGTCTCGATCATCAACCGGTTGGCCGGGATGTTCTTCACCAGTTCGCGCAGGTGCAGGCCGCGGCGCTCGTCGCAGAGCCAGCCGGTGATGCCGATGTGCCAGTCCTGGTCGAGGTAGTCGAACAGCTCCTCGCGGCTGCCGGTGAAGCAGTGCACCACCGCGGGGCCGAGTTGGCCGTCGAACTGGCGCATGACTGCCATGAAGTCGTCATGCGCGTCGCGCTGGTGCAGGAACAGGGGTTTGCCCACGCCATCGACGGCAAGGTCCACCGCGATCTGCAGTTGCATCTCGAACGCGCGCCGTTGCGCCGGCCGCGGGGAGAAGTCGCGGAAGTAGTCCAGTCCGCACTCGCCGACTGCGACCACTTCCGGATGGGCGTGCAGCGCGCGCATTTCCGCGTCGCATTCGGTGGTGTATTCGCTGGCGTGGTGCGGGTGCACGCCGGCGGTGGCGAACAGTTCGCCGGGGTATTCGCGGGCCAGTGCCAGCGCCTGCGGCGAGTGCTCGCGGCTGGCGCCGGTGACGACCATCTGCACCACGCCGGCATCGCGGGCGCGCTGCATCACGGCATGGCGGTCATGGTCGAAGGATTCGTGGTTGAGGTTGGCGCCGATATCGATCAGGTTCATTGCGACAGTTTAGGCGAGGGGGTGGCGCGGTATCGCAGCAACGGCAACAGCAACAGCAACAGCAACAGCAACAGCAACAGCAACAGCAACAGCAACTGCGGGAGCGTTTGGCTTCGGGAGGGAGCGACGCCCTGTCAGGTATTGTCTGCGCCCCTCCGTCGGGCCATCCCTGGCCCGAGTCGGGGACGTGCGCCATCCATGGCGCACTCTCCGCAATACCCGACAGGTCGCCGCATCGGTACTTGATTGGGCTGGCTTTTCTACAGAAGCCGGGAGGCAATCGGGCGGGAGCTGCACCGGTCATGGATGGTCTGCCGTTCGCAACAACGGCTACGCCGCACCTCGTGTCGCAGCCAGCGACTTTGATCCATCACTTCCTGCGGGTTACGGCGTGGCCATCCAGACTGGAAAGTCAGGGGACTTGCACAGACGTGCTCGCGAGGATCAAAGGAGCGAGCGGTAGCCTTGTTGCAAGGGCGTTTTGACCTGAAGTGCTGTTGATTTTCTTCGAGCGCCAAGAAACCCTCGAAGGCGCCTGCCGGGTGCCCCGATCACCAAGCGAATATCGTGGAGCGACTGATCGGGGCACCCGGTAGGCGCTGTCCAGTTCGTTGCAAGCGCCGGCTTTCCCGGTAACCGGACACCCGCAGGCGCTGCCCTCGTAGTTGCACGCACTGCTTTTCAGCTTTCATATCGTCTGCGCAATCCCGGCGTGCGCCCCATATCCTTGTGGCCAGATGAGCCGCGCCGAATTTCCCATCGATGTCCTGTTGCCGCAGATCCGCGACAGCCTCGCCGACCATCCGCGGCTGGTGCTCGAAGCGCCGCCCGGTGCCGGCAAGACCACCCAGGTGCCACCCGCGCTGCTGGATGCGCCGTGGCTGCAGGGCCGGAAGATCATCGTGCTGGAGCCGCGCCGGGTGGCGGCGCGCGCGGCGGCGCGGTTCATGGCGCAGCAACGCGGCGAGGCGGTGGGTGAGGGGGTCGGCTACCGGATCCGGTTCGACAACCAGGTATCGGCGCGCACCCGGATCGAGGTCGTCACCGAGGGCATCCTGACCCGCATGATCCAGGACGATCCGGCGTTGGAAGGCGTCGGCGCAATCCTGTTCGACGAGTTCCACGAGCGCCATCTCGCCGCCGACCTGGGCCTGGCGCTCGCGCTGGATGTGCAGTCGGCGTTGCGCGACGACCTGCGCATCGTGCTGATGTCGGCGACCTTGGACGGCGCGCGGCTGGCCGCGTTTCTGGATGCGCCGCGGCTGTCCAGCGAAGGGCGCAGTTACCCGGTGCAGCTGGCGCATTTCCCGGCCCGGCGCGAGGAACGGCTCGAACACCAGGTGCGGCGTGCGGTGGAGCACGCGCTGGCCACCCATCCGGGCGACGTGCTGGTGTTCCTGCCGGGTCAGCGCGAGATCGGCCAGGTCGAACGGCTGCTCGCCGGTCGCGGCCCCGACGCGGGAGATCCCGATGCTCCGCGAGCGGCGGAGGTGCTGACCCTGCACGGCGAGTTGCCGGTCGAGCAGCAATCGCGCGTGCTCCAGCCTGACCCCGCCGGCCGCCGCCGGGTGGTGCTGGCGACCAACGTCGCCGAGTCCAGCGTGACCCTGCCCGGCGTGCGGGTGGTGATCGATTCCGGCCTCGCCCGCGAGCCGCGGTTCGATCCCAACAGCGGCTTTTCCCGCCTCGATGTCGTTTATGCCGCGCAGGCGTCGGCGGACCAGCGCGCCGGTCGTGCGGGGCGGGTCGCCGAGGGCTGGGCGTACCGCCTGTGGCCGCAATCGCAACGACTGGAACCGCAGCGACGGCCGGAGATCGCCCAGGTCGAGCTGGCGGGGCTGGCGCTGGAACTGGCCGCCTGGGGCGACCCGGACCTGCGTTTCGTCGGCCCGCCGCCGCCGGGCGCGCTGGCCTCGGCGCGTGAACTGCTGCAGCGGCTGGGCGCACTGGAGGGCGAGGCAATCACGTCGCTGGGCCGGCGCATGCTCGCCCTCGGCACCCACCCGCGGCTGGCGGCGATGCTGCTCGCGCCGCGCGACGAGGTCGAACGCGCGGTTGCCTGCGATCTTGCGGCGCTGGTCGAGGCGCGCGATCCCCTGCGCAGCCGCAGCGATGCGCTGCACGAACGCTGGCAGGCGCTGGCCGGATTCCGCGCCGGCCGCGTGCCCGGCGATGCCTCGCGCAGCGCGCTGGCCGCGATCGACCAGGCCGCCAGGCAGTGGCGACGGCGCCTGCGGGTCGCCGCGCCGCCACCGGCCGGGCTGCCCGCGCACCAATTGGGCGATCTGCTGGCGCACGCGTTCCCCGACCGCATCGCCCACCAGCACCGCAGCGATCCGTACCGTTATCAACTGGCCAACGGCCGCAGCGCGCGGCTGTTCGACGACAGCGCGGTGTTCGGCGAGCCGTGGCTGCTGGTCAGCGAGCTGCGCGACGATCCGCGCGATGCCCGGATCCTGCGGGCGGTGCCGATCGATCCGCTGCGGCTGGAGCGCGACTGGCCGCAGCGTTTCGTCGATACCGACCGGGTGTTCTGGGATGCCGACGCGCGTCGCATCGCGGCGGTGCGCGAGCGGCGCTTCGACCGCATCGTGCTGGACAGCAGGCCGCTGGCCGCGCCCGACCGTTCGCGTTATGCCGAGGCGCTGGTGGATGCGGTGCGCCAGCTCGGACTGGCCGCGTTGCCGTGGACCGAGGGCCTGCAGCAATGGCGCGCACGGGTGCGTTGCCTGCGCGTGTGGTGCCCGGACCTGGCGCTGCCGGACCTGTCCGATGCGGTCCTGCTGGCGGGTCTGGAGGATTGGCTGAAACCCGCGCTGGCGGGCAAGAGCCGGCTCGATGCGCTTACCGAAAGCGAGTTCGCCGAAGCACTGAAGTCCGGCGTGGACTGGTCGCTGCGGCAGCGCATCGACACGCTCGCGCCGTCCCGGATCGACGTGCCGTCAGGGCTGCAACGGCGGATCGACTACGGCTTCGACGACGCGGCCGACGTGCCGCTCGCGCCGGTGCTGGCGGTGAAGCTGCAGGAACTGTTCGGCCTCGCCGACAGCCCGCGCATCGCCGACGGACGGCTACCGCTGACCCTGCACCTGCTGTCGCCGGGCGGCCGGCCGCTGCAGGTGACCGGCGACCTGCGCGGGTTCTGGGAACGCACCTATCCGGAGGTGCGCAGGGAGATGAAGGGGCGGTATCCGAAGCATCCGTGGCCGGATGATCCGTGGACCGCAACGGCGACCCATCGAGCGAAACCCCGCGGGACGTGAAAGTCATCGGCCCGTGGCGACAAAGCCCCGCGGAACCTGAACTGCAACCGCGCCCTGAGGGCCCGTGTCACGCGATGCCGACGCGGATTCCCGGACACTGCGGGCCTTGGCTCCCCTTTCCAGGACATCGTCATGAGCAGATTCGACCACCTCCCCGATCGCGCGCGGGAACTGGCCAGCACCGTCGGTGAGCGGGTGCGCCACGTCGTGCCGAAGCAGGCCGGCGGCCTGCTGGAAGCCGGGGTCGCGCTCGGCGCGCTCCGCACCGGCGGCCGGGTCGCGGCGGGTTTCGTGCGGCGCAACCCGGTGGTGGCGGTCGCGCTGGCGGCCGGTGCCGGTGCGCTGTGGTATGCCGCCCGCCGCAAGGCCCGCCAGGCGGAAAACGCGCCGATCGAAGGCAGCGCGAAACGGGTCGAGGCGCGACGCCCGGCGAAGGCATCCCGCCGCCGGTCGACCGCCAGGACCGCGCCGACGGAGTAAGCAACCTTGTCCGACCGGTCCGTGGATGTACGGGTCACGGCTGAAGCCGCCGCCTCAGCAGCAATCGGCAGTGGCGGCCGCTTCGGGCAGTTCGATCACGAACACCGCACCGCCGCCCGGGCGGTCCTCGTACCAGAGCTGGCCGCCGGCATTGACCACGATCTGCTTGGCCAGCGACAGGCCCAGTCCGCTGGACACGCCGTCGTCGTCGTCGTCGACCAGCCGGGTGAACGGCTTGAACAGTTCGCGCTGCTGGTAGTCGGGAATCCCCGGGCCGCGGTCGGCCGCCACCAGCTGCCAGAACCCCGGAGCGCCGTTGCGGCCGGCCAGCAACAGTTCGCCGCCGGGGGCGTATTTCATCGCGTTGCTGACGAGGTTTTCGCTGAGTTGGCGCAGCACCCGGGGGTCGATGGCGACCTTGGCCCCGGCCGGTGGCGACGACAGCTTCAAGGTGATGCCGTGCGCGTCGAGCTGGAGCTCGTAGCGCTGCGCCAGCCAGTCCAGGGTGCTGCCGAGGTCGGCGCAGACGTGGTCGCGGGGTTGGCCGTCGCGCAGCGCGCCGGCCTGGCTTTCCAGATAGTGGTGGATGTAGCCCAGGGCGTCGCCGGCGCTCTCGTGGATCATTTCCAGGTAGCGCGGAATGCGTTCGGGCTTGCAGCCGTGGTTGCGCAGGATGTCGCTGGCGAACAGCACGCTGGACAGCGGGTTCTTCAGGTCGTGGGCGACCAGGTTGACCAGTTCCTGGCGCTCCTGGGCGACGCGTTCAAGACGGTCGCGGGTGAGTTTCAGGCCGACGTGCGCGTTGACCCGCGCCAGCAGTTCCTCGGGCAGGAACGGTTTGGTGACGTAGTCCACCACGCCCGCCTCGAACGCCCGCAGCAGCAGGTCGCGGTCGTGGGCGGCAGTCACGAACACCACCGGTATCCGCAGCGGCGGCACCTGCTCGCGCAAGGCCGCCAGCACGTCGAAGCCGTCCATCCCCGGCATCATCATGTCCAGCAGGATCAGGTCCGGCACCGATTCGGCGTAGCGCGCCAGCGCCTCCTCGCCGGTGGCCGCGGTGACCACGTGGTAGCCCTGGCGGGTCAGCAGCGTGCTGACGACCCGCAGGTTCGCCGCCTGGTCGTCGACGACCAGGATGTTGCCCAGCGTGGTGGCGGTTGGAGTCATGTCGATCCTTGAGAAGGCTGGCCCGTCCCCGGGGCCAGTATGGGCTGAAACGTAAAATACGGAAGAAAACGGGCGCGGAACCGGCGTGTCGGCCGCGCACCAACGCGCACCCAGACGAACCGTCCGTTTCCGGCGTGCGTCATGTTCTGCGCGGGGATCACCTACAGCGGGCGCCACTGGCCGGGCAGCAGCGTGTCCAGCCGGTATCCGCCAACCGCCACCCGCACCAGGCGCAGGGTCGGCAGGCCGACGGCGGCGGTCATGCGCCGGACCTGGCGGTTGCGTCCCTCGCTGATGACCAGCTCGAGCCAGGCGTCAGGAACGCTCTTGCGGAACCGCACCGGCGGGTCGCGTGGCCACAGGGCCGGCACGTCGATGCGGCGGATGCGCGCCGGCAAGGTGGGCCCGTCCTTCAGGACGACGCCGTTCCGCAGTGCGGCCAGCTGTGCATCCTGCGGGTCCCCTTCCACCTGCACCCAGTAGGTCTTGGGCTGCTTGTGGCGCGGATCGGTCAGCCGGTGGGCCAGGCCGCCGTCATCGGTCAGCAGCAGCAGGCCTTCGCTGTCGTAGTCCAGCCGGCCGGCGGCGTAGACCCCCGGTGGCAGACCGAAGCCGGCGAGGGTCTGTCGCGGCGGTTCGGGCGCGGTACCCGCAGCACTGGCACGTCCCGGTGCTTCGGCCGCTCCTGTGCGTCCTGCACCCGCGGCACTGGCACATCCCTGTGCTTCGTCCGTGAACTGGCACAACACCCGGAACGGTTTGTTGAACGCGATCAGCAAGGGCGGACTCAGCCGGTTTTCTTGAACCGCAGCGTCATCCGGTCGCTCTCGCCGATCGTCTGGTACTTCGCGTTGTCGACGGGCTCGTGGTTGTTGCCCGGCGGCAGGGTCCACACGCCGTTGGGGTGGTCCTTGGTGTCGAGCGGGTTGGCGTTGATCTCGCTGGTGGCGTCGAGCGTGAAGCCGGCCGCCTCGGCCAGCGCGATCACCTGGTCCTGGCCCACGTAGCCGCTGTCGTCATCGTCGGCAACGTCGCCGACCGCGCGGTGCTCGACCACGCCCAGGGTGCCGCCCGGCTTGAGTACGGCGAAGAACGCGTCGAACATGCCCTGCGCCTGGCCGGCCTTGCGCCAGTTGTGCACGTTGCGGAACGTCAGCACCACGTCGGCGGTGCCGGGGCTGCCGAACACCGGCGCGGCCGGGTCGTAGGCGACCATGTTGGCGCGGTCGAACTGCAGCGGCGCGGCGGCGAACTTCGCTTCCAGGGTGTCCTTGCTGCGTTGCTGGTAGTCGCGGCCACGGCCTTCGGCCAGCGTCTGCGGGTCGACCACGGCGGCGATGTAGTTGCCGTCCTCGTACAGGAACGGGGCGAGGATTTCCGCGTACCAGCCGGAGCCCGGGGTGATCTCGACCACGGTCTGGCCCGGCTGCAGGCCGAAGAACTCCAGCGTTTCCAGCGGGTGGCGGTAGGGGTCGCGGGCGATGTCCTCGGGCGTCCGCCAGGCGCCATCCACCGCCGCCTGCAGGCGGGCGGTGGTGTCGGCGTCCTGGTGCGGGTTCGGGCTGGCCGCGTCCGCCGCCGCTTCGGGACTTCCGCCGGCGCTCACCGCGTCGGTCTGGTTGCCGCAGGCGACCAGCAGGAAGGGAGCAAGCAGGCACGGGGCAAGCATGGCGAGCAGCGGGCGGTTCATGCGGTGGCTCCTGGGGCGGTGAAGGGTCAGCCTAGTCGATGTCGATCAGCCGCTCGTCAATGCGGCCAGCGCGGCATTGAACGTTGCGCTGGGGCGCATCGCCTTGTCCAGCAGGGCCAGGTCGGGCTGGTAGTAGCCCCGCATGTCCACCGCCGGGCCCTGCGCGGCGTTGAGTTCGCCGACGATGGTCGCCTCGTTGTCGGTCAGCGCCTTCGCCAGCGGCGCGAACGCGGCCTTCAGCGCGGCGTCCTCGTCCTGCGCGGCCAGCGCTTGCGCCCAGTACATCGCCAGGTAGAAGTGGCTGCCGCGGTTGTCCAGCTCGCCGACCTTGCGCGAGGGCGACTTGTCGTGGTCGAGGAACGTGCCGGTGGCCTCGTCCAGTGTCGTGGCGAGCACGCGGGCGGCGGCGTTGTCGTAGCGCTGGCCCAGGTGTTCCAGCGACGCGGCCAGGGCCAGGAACTCGCCCAGCGAATCCCAGCGCAGGTGGTTTTCCTCGACGAACTGCTGCACGTGCTTGGGCGCGGAGCCGCCGGCGCCGGTCTCGAACAGGCCGCCGCCGGCCATCAGCGGCACGATCGACAGCATCTTCGCGCTGGTGCCCAGCTCCAGGATCGGGAACAGGTCGGTCAGATAGTCGCGCAGCACGTTGCCGGTGACCGAGATGGTGTCCTTGCCGGCGCGGATGCGCTCCAGCGACAGCTTCGCGGCCGCGACCGGGTCCAGGATGCGGATGTCCAGGCCGCTGGTGTCGTGGTCCTTCAGGTACTGCTCGACCTTGGCGATGACCTGACGGTCGTGCGCGCGCTGCGGGTCGAGCCAGAACACCGCCGGCATGTGGCTCAGACGGGCGCGGGACACGGCCAGCTTGACCCAGTCGCGGACCGGCGCGTCCCTGGTCTGGCACATGCGCCAGATGTCGCCGGCCTCGACCGCGTGCTGCATCAGCACCGTGCCGGCCGCGTCGACCACCCGCACCGTGCCGGCGGCGGGAATCTGGAAGGTCTTGTCGTGGCTGCCGTACTCCTCGGCCTTCTGCGCCATCAGCCCGACGTTGGGCACGGTGCCCATCGTGGCCGGGTCGAGCGCGCCGTTGGCCTTGCAGTCGTCGATCACCGCCTGGTACACGCCGGCGTAGCAGCGGTCCGGGATCACCGCCTTGGTGTCCTGGCGCTGGCCGGCGGCATTCCACATCTTGCCGGAGTCGCGCAGCATCGCCGGCATCGACGCGTCGACGATCACATCGGACGGCACGTGCAGGTTGGTGATGCCCTTGTCGGAGTCGACCATCGCCAGCGCCGGACGTTTGCCGTATTCGGCCTGCAGGTCGGCGCTGATGGCGGCCTGCTTGTCGGCCGGCAGGGTCTTGATCCTGGCGTACAGGTCGCCGATGCCGTTGTCGGCATCGAAGCCGATCGCGGCCAGCTCGGTCGCGTATTTGGCCAGCACGTCGGCGTAGAAGCGCTTGACCGCGACGCCGAAGATGATCGGGTCGGAGACCTTCATCATCGTCGCCTTCAGGTGCAGCGAGAACAGCACGTCGCGCGCCTTGGCGTCGGCGATCTCGGCATCGATGAAGCCGGCCAGCGCCTTCGCGCTCATCACCGAGGCGTCGATCAGCTCGCCCGCCTGCACCGCGGTCTTTTCCTTCAGCACGGTGGTGTTGCCGTCGTTGCCGACCAACTCGATGCGCACGCTGCCGGCCTGGTCGATCAGCACCGACTGCTCGCTGCCGTAGAAATCGCCGCCGTCCATGTGGGCGACGTGGGTCCGGCTGTCCGCGCTCCACGCGCCCATGCGGTGCGGGTGCTTGCGGACGTAGTTCTTCACCGACAGCGGCGCGCGGCGGTCGGAGTTGCCCTCGCGCAGCACCGGATTGACCGCACTGCCCTTGACCCGGTCGTAGCGCGCCTTGGCGTCGCGCTCGGCATCGCTCGCCGGCTGGTCGACATAGGCCGGCAGCGGGTAACCGTGCTGCTGCAGCTCGGCGATCGCGGCCTTGAGCTGCGGCTCGGAGGCGCTGATGTTCGGCAGCTTGATGATGTTGGCGTCCGGCGTGGTCGCCAGCGCGCCCAGCTCGGCCAGGTCATCGCTGACCTTCCTGTCGCCCAGCAGGTCCGGGAATTGCGCCAGGATCCGCGCCGCCAGCGAGATGTCGCGGCTCTCCACCGCGATGCCCGCGGTGGCGGTGAACGCCTGCACGATCGGCAGCAGCGACTGCGTGGCCAGGAACGGGGCTTCGTCGGTCAGTGTGTAGATGATCGTCGGGTTCTGCGGCAGGGACGTGTTGGGCATGTCGGGTCTCGTTGGATGGGGAAGCGGGTCGGCGTCGGCCGCAGCGCGCACTGTCTGCGTCTGCGGCGGAACCGGCCGACGGGATCGCGTGGAGCCGCGATCGGGCCGGCCATTGTCGCCTCCGGGATGGGTGGGGGCAAAGTTGGAGGCCATTGGCGTGGAAGACGCCCGCATCAGCGGGTCAGCGCGGGAGGGGCAGTCGCTGGTCGCGCAAGCGATTACTTGCTTTTTGCATGGGCAAGGGATAGCTTGCGCTCTCAAATGGCAAGCTGAAGGTTGCACCTTGACCGGACCTGACCCACGCCACATCGTGCGGGCTCCGCAGCAGCTGGGTCCCCTGCTACGCGCCCTGCGCAGGCAGGCAGGACTGACCCAGGCTGACGTCGCCGGCCAGCTCGGCGTTTCCCGCCAAGCGGTCAGCGAGCTGGAAAACCGGCCCGAGTCGGCCACCTTTGAACGCCTCATGAAGCTCTGTGCGGTACTGGGCGTGGAGATTGCACTGCAGCCGCGGATCGTGTCCGGTCCGGACATGGCACCGGAGTGGTAAGTCCATGAGCGCCCTGCACGTGTGGATGAATGGCGAAGAGGTGGCGCTCTGGGAGCGTGGCGATCGTGGCGGGCGCCTCACCTATGCACCGCACTGGTTGCGCTCGCCCGCCAGTCGACCTCTTTCGCTGTCCCTTCCGCTTCTGCCGTCCGGCGAAAGCCACCGCGGTGAGGCGGTCGGCAACTACTTCGAGAACCTGCTGCCCGACAGCAGCGACATCCGTAAACGCATTCGCGACCGGTTCGGCCTGCGGTCAACGGCAACGTTTGAGCTTCTGCAGGCCATCGGTCGAGACTGCGTGGGTGCGGTGCAGCTGCTACCCGAGGGAAGCCGCCCCGATGACGTGCATGAGATCCGTTTCCGACCCTTGGACGAAGCGGAGGTGGCGGCGCTGCTGCGCGGTGTCGCGGCTCGGCCCGGGCCCGGACATCTGGGGGGCGATGACGATGCCTTCCGGATTTCTATTGCGGGAGCCCAGGAAAAAACCGGACTGCTGTGGCACGAAAGTCAATGGTGTGTACCGCTCGGCAGCACGCCCAGTACGCATATCCTCAAGTTGCCGCTCGGGGTGGTGGGCAACATGCATGCGGACATGTGCAATTCGATCGAGAACGAATGGCTGTGCTTGCGCCTGCTGGCTGCATTCGGGATGCCCGTGGCGGGTGCCGCGATGGCGCAATTCGTCGGACAACGCGTGCTGGCCGTGACCCGCTTCGATCGCCGCCCCTCCACGGATGGCCGATGGTGGCTGCGTTTGCCCCAGGAGGACCTGTGCCAGGCGTTCGGCCTGCCGCCTTCGCGCAGGTATGAAAGCGATGGTGGCCCCGGCATTGCCCGCATCATGGATCTGCTGCGCCTGTCGGACGAACCCGCCGACCGGGCCACCTTCTTCAAGGCGCAGCTCCTGTTCTGGCTGCTGGCCGCGACAGATGGCCACGCGAAGAACTTCAGCCTGCATGTCGAGCAGGGCGGGCGCTTCCGGCTGACGCCCCTGTATGACGTGTTGTCCGTGTACCCGATCATGGGACGGGGAGCACGCCAGCTCGATCCCCACAAGGCCGAACTGGCGATGGCGGTCGCCGGCAGGAACCGCCACCGGCGGTTGCGGGACATCCGCCGCCGGCACTGGAACGAGACTGCGCGGGCATGTGGGATCGCGGAAGGTGCCGAGCCGTGGATCGTGGAGTTGCTGGAGCGCGTGGAGCCGGCTATCGCCAGTGTGCAGACGCAGCTGCCCGGTGATTTCCCGGGCCGGGTCGCCAAGGACATTTTCGATGGCGTGCGGGACGCGGCGCGGCGGCTTGCGGCCATGCCGCCGGAGGCGTGAGGGCCGCAGGATTACGGGTTGGGTCGGTTGTCCAGGTTCCTGTTGCGTTTCCTTGATGCTCTGGCTCCAGGCGGTCTTGAACGCAGCGTCGGACGCGAACAGCTTGTAAAGCTCCAACTCTTCCTTCCTGCGCTTGAGCATCACTTCCTGCAGGATCTTCTCGAGCGCCAGGCCCTTGTTATACGGGTCGGCGTTTGCTTCGTACTTCTCAGCGTAATCCGGATGCGCGCGGATACTGTTCACTACGTTCACGAACTTCACCCGCTGCTCCTCCGGCGTCGCGCTCCAGCCCTGGAACCAGCGCTCGTTGAAGGTGCGGATGATCTCGTCCAACGGATCCTTCTCCGGCTCGCCGCCGTGGTGACCACGCGGGTTGGGATTCTGCGGATCCAGCTCGGACTCGGAAGCATCCAGGCTGATGCTGTGGTTGAGTTTGGTCCGCTCCAAGCCATAGGAAGACAGGTCCACGGCTTCCAGCAGCTCGTCCAGCGTGTCCTGGTCGGGATCCTTGATCCGCAGTTTCGGCACCAGAAACTTGAGGAACCAGAACAGCTTTTCCCAGTCAACGACCTCGAAAGGAAGGATCGACGCCATTTGGCCATAGACCTTCACGAACTGGCGCGCCTTGATCTTGAAGTCGATCTTTCCCTCTTCTTCCAGTTCCAGTTGATGGTCGAAGCGGTCT
>DASTUE010000136.1:0-12368 GCA_035759805.1 Lysobacter sp.
GGCCGGGGGACATGAGCTGCGAAGGCCTGCCGGCCGCGACGGGGTGCCCCAGGCCACGCAGAAGTCAAAGCGAAGCAGCGGACACCGGATTTCAGAGGTTGAAGTCCAGGCGCACCTTGCCGCGGCCACCGCCCGGCTCGAACGTCCACTGCTTCACCGCGCTCACCGCGGCCGACTCGAACGTGCGCGACGGACGCGCATTGACGACCGAAACGCTCTCGACCTTGCCATCGGCGCCCACGGTGAATTCCACTTCGACGAACCCTTCGGTCCGGTTGCGGGCGGCGTCGGCCGGATAGGTCGGCTCCACGCGCTTGACCGGCTTGAGGGCCTGGGCGTTGGCCTGGGCGGGGAATGCGAACGCCAGCGCGAGCGCGGCAATGGCAAGGGTCTGGTAACGGGACATGGAGGACTCCTGATGATGGGGGTGTGCCGGACAGCGGTGGACAGAACCGGACGGGAGCAAACGCTCCCGCTGCCACCCACACATCGGCCGACCCCAGAATTTCTTTAGCGCCGCAGGCAATCGTCGGGAATCGCTAAAGTTTCCGTTCATCCAGCCGTTGTCCCGGAGGTCGATCAGAACGATTCACTCTCCGAGGTCTCCGATGTCCAATCGCCACACCCCCTCCTTGCTGGACCGTGCCCTGGCCCCAGCCATGCAGCTCATGGCGCGCCTGCGCTTCGGCCACAAGGCGTTGGTCATCGGCGCCGCGTTCATGCTGACCTGCGGCCTGCTGGCCGGCATCCTGGTCGTGCGCACCAACATCGACATCAAGGCGGTGAAGCAGCAGCGCACGGCGGTCGAAGGCCTGTCGCACCTGCAACGCTCGATGCTGGCCATGCAATCCCATCGCCAGATGGCGACCCGGGTCTCGGCCAAGCAGGACGTCTCCGCGCAGGAAATCGCCGGCGCCGCGTCCACTGCCGCCACCGAACTGGAAGCCGCCGCACGCTGGGCCGGCCAGACCCTGGAGGATGCCGACGTCCGTACCGCCTTCAAGCAGGCGCAGGACGGATGGGCCAGCGTCAGCAGCGGCGACGCCGGCGCCGACGTGACCGAATCCACGATCCAGCAGGTGCGCGGACTGATGGGGCTGGTGGCGGAACGCACCGGCCTGTCGCACTCGCAGGAGCCGACCGTGCTGTACATGGGCCGCGCCGCCAGCGAGTGGCTGCCGACCCTGGCCGAATACACCTCCCGGCAGGGCGAGGTCGGCCTGCGGGTGCTCGGCGAAGGCGCGATCTGGGTCGACGACCGCACCGGCCTGGCCGTGTCGCGCACCATGCAGGACTTCCTGCGCAGCCGGATCGAGCTGGAACTGACCAACGCCGAGCAGCGCATGCCGTCGCTGGTCACCACCGCCGGCAAGCCGATCCGCAGCGCGCTGGAAGCGATGGGCAAGCAGAATGAAGCCATCGCCACCCACATCCTGGACGCCGACACCCCGGAACTGCCGGTGGAGACGATGGCCGCACGCGAACAGGCGACCCAGTTGGCGATGGCCGCCGCGATGCTCGGATCGATCAAGTCGCTGGACGCCGCCGCAGCCGCCCAGATCTCGCGCATGACGACCTCGGCCAACCTCACCTGGATGGTAGTGGTGCTGATGCTGCTGATCGCCGGCTACCTGTTCCTGGGCTTCAGCCGCAGCACACGCGACTCGTTGCTCAAGATCCAGCAAGCCACCGAATCCATCGCCGCCGGCGAGTTCCCGCAGAGCGTCCGCGTCGACAGCCAGGACGAACTGCGCGACATCGCCCGCAGCCTGGACCGCGCAGTCACCAGCCTGCGCACGTTCGCCGGCGCTCAGCGCGACGTCTACGAGGCCCACCAGGCCGGCAACATCGATGAGCGCCTGGACGCCGCGGCATTTCCGGGCGCGTTCGGCGAGATGGCCAAGGAGATCAATACCCTGGTCGCCTCGCATATCGACCTGACCCGCAAGACCATCGAGATGGTCGGTGCGTATGCGCACGGCGACCTGTCGGGCGACATCGAGCGCTTCCCCGGCACCAAGGCGGAAGTCACTGCCGCGGTGGACGCGGTCAAGGCCAACACCCAATCGGTCACCGCCGAGATCAAGATGCTGGTGGACGCGGCCGTGGCCGGCGACTTCAGCCAGCGTGGCGACGCGGAGCGGTTCGAGTTCGTCTACCGCGACATGATCCTGGGCCTCAACGAGCTGATGGCCAGCGCCGACCGCGGCCTCAACGAAGTCGGCACCCTGCTGGCCGAGATGGCGCAGGGCGACCTGACCCACTTCGCGGATACCAGCCTGCCGGGCCAGTTCGGCCGCTTGGCAAACGACGCCAACGACACTGTGCGTCAGCTGTCGGAGATCGTCGGCCAGATCCGCCAGGGCAGCGACGCGATCAGCGCCGCCGCCAGCGAAATCGCCGCCGGCAACAACGACCTCTCGCGCCGTACCGAGCAGCAGGCCGCCTCGCTGGAGGAAACCGCCTCCTCGATGGAGGAGCTCACCTCCACCGTGCGCCAGAACGCCGACAACGCCCGCCAGGCCAACCAGCTCGCGATCGGTGCAGCCGAAGTCGCCGAAGTCGGTGGCGAAGTCGTCGGCCGGGTCGTGGACACCATGACCGGCATCAACGAGTCCTCGCGCAAGATCGTCGAGATCATCAGCGTCATCGACGGCATCGCGTTCCAGACCAACATCCTCGCCCTCAACGCCGCGGTCGAAGCCGCACGTGCCGGCGAGCAGGGCCGCGGGTTCGCCGTGGTCGCCTCCGAGGTGCGCTCGCTCGCTCAGCGCTCGGCCGCCGCAGCCAAGGAGATCAAGACCCTGATCGACGATTCCGTCAGCAAGGTCGAAAACGGCAGCGCATTGGTCGGCCAGGCCGGCAAGACCATGGGTGAGATCGTGACCAGCGTGAAGCGCGTCACCGACATCATTGCCGACATCTCCGCCGCCTCGCAGGAGCAGTCCAGCGGTATCGAGCAGGTCAGCCACGTCATCACCCACATGGACGAAGGCACCCAGCAGAACGCCGCGCTGGTGGAGGAAGCCACCGCTGCCGCCCGCTCGCTGGAGCAGCAGTCCGAGCAACTGGTGCAGACCGTCGCCGCGTTCCGGCTGGAGGTCGACGCTGCTCAGGCGCAGACCCGCGCGCACACCGGCGCCATCAACCGCGTCAGCGGGCTGGCCGGCGCTGCCGCCAATGCTCCGGTCAACGCGGCGGCCAACACGTCCACCAGAACCAGCCAGCCGGCCGCCGCGGCCACGCCTCCCCGCGCGGTGCGGGCCGCCCCCAAGGCGGTCGCCAACGACCAGCACTGGCAGGAGTTCTAACCCGGACCCGGACGGATCCGCGGGTCCCGCCCGACAATCCACATGGAAGCGATGCCCTGGCAGGCGTCGCTTCCTTCATCGCCCTGCCGGCTTCGACACGCTCTCCCTGGTCACGGGAGGGCGCGCGGTGAGCGGTGCGCCGCACGCCCAACGCACCGTACTCAAGACATCCGCCGCCCGGCCGATATCCGGGGTGCCTGCGGACGTTCCACCGCCACCCCCCGCCGTTCCATGCCGACGACAGACGCGGTTCCCCGGCCGCGGAGTGCCCCATGCGAAACAACCTCCCCATCACCGGTATCGAGATCGAACTCGACGACGATGCCACGCTGGTTTCCTACACCGACCCCGCTGGCACCATCCTGAAGGTGAATCGCGAACTCATCCGGGTGAGCGGATTCAGCGAAGCCGAACTCGTCGGCCAGCCGCACAACATCCTGCGTCACCCGCACATGCCCAGCGAGGTATTTTCCGACCTGTGGCGGACCCTCCGTGCCGGCCGGCCGTGGGTGGGCGTGATCAAGAACCGAAGCAGATGCGGTGATCATTACTGGGTGCAGGCGCATGTCACCCCGGTCCACGAGCATGGCCGGATCACCGGCTACATGTCGGTCCGTCGCAAGGCCAGTCCCGCGGCCGTGGCGGCTATCCAACGCAGCTACGCAGCGTTCGGTGAAGGTCGCCAGCAGGGCCTGCGCGTCCGGGCCGGGGTGGTCGGCAGGCGCGACTGGTTGCGCGACCTCAATCCCCTGTGGCGGCTGTCGCTGCGCCAACGGCTGATGCTGGCGGCCGTCGGCGTCGGCGCGCTCGGAATGGGCCTGGCGACCATGGCGGCCTCCGGTATCGAGCCCCGCCTGATCTACGCCATCGCCGCGCTCAGCGGGTGTTTCGGCCTGTACAGCGCGTGGTGGCTGTCGCGCGACATCGTGGACCGGCTGGAGCAGGCGACGAGCCATTTCCGGCGCATCGGAGAAGGCGACTACACCGAGGTCATCGCGATCGCGCGCAACGACGAGATCGGCCGGGTGATGCAGGGAATCAAGTCGATGCAGATCCGCCTGGGCTTCGAGGTCCAGGAGCAGCTACGCAATCACCGCGCGAGCACGCGCATCCGCAATGCACTGGATTTTGCCCACACCAACATCCTGGTCGCCAACCAGGACCTGGCCATCGTCTATGCCAACAGCGGCATCCGGACGTTGATGGGCGCTGCCGCCGACGTCCTCCGCGACAGGGTTCCGGACTTCGACGTCGAGCACCTGATGGGCAGCGACATCACCCCATTGCTGCAGGATCCTGCGCAGCCACGGGAGCAACTACTGCAACTCGACGACGCCTCGACCCGACGGCTGCGCCTGGGCACACGCACGGTGGACGTCATCGTCACGCCGGTGCGCGATGCCGGCGGCACCCAGATCGGCCTGGTCAGCGAGTGGCAGGACCGCACCATCGAACTGGCCATGGAGGACGAGGTCACGCAGGTGCTGCAGGCCGCCGCCGACGGCGACTTCAGCCGCCGCATCCGCACCGACGACAAGCAGGGCTTCCTGCTTCTGCTGGCCGAAAGCATCGACCGTCTGCTGGCTTCGACCAGCGCCAGCCTCGATGCGATGCAATCGGTGCTGCACGCGCTGGCGCAGGGCGACCTGAGCCGCCGCATCGATGCCGACCTGCGCGGCGTGTTCGGTGACATGAAGGCCAGCACCAACCGCACCGTCGACCAGATCGCCGCGACCGTCGGTGCGATCCAGACCGGCGCCCAGGCCATCGATGCCGCCGCATCGCAGATCGCCCTGGGCAACCAGGACCTGTCGCAGCGCACCGAGCAGCAAGCCGCGTCGCTGGAGGAAACCGCCTCCTCGATGGAGGAACTGACGTCCACCGTGCACCAGAACGCCGACAACGCCCGCCAGGCCAACCAGCTGACCATCAGCGCGGCCGAGGTGGCCAGCCAGGGCGGCGAAGTCGTCGGCCGCGTGGTCCACACCATGAGCGGGATCAGCGAGTCCTCGCGCAGGATCGTCGACATCATCGGCGTGATCGACGGCATCGCGTTCCAGACCAACATCCTCGCGCTCAACGCCGCGGTGGAAGCCGCGCGCGCCGGTGGACAGGGTCGCGGGTTTGCCGTGGTCGCCTCCGAGGTGCGCTCGCTCGCGCAACGTTCCGCCACTGCCGCCCGGGAGATCAAGGCCCTGATCGACGATTCGGTGGAGCAGGTCGGCATCGGCAGTCAACTGGTCCAGCAGGCGGGCCGGACCATGCTGGACATCGTCAGCAGCGTGAAACAGGTGGCCGGCCTGGTCGCCGACATCAGCCAGGCATCGCAGGAGCAGTCCGCCGGGATCGACCTGATCAACCAGATGATCACGCAGGTGGACGAAAGCACCCAGCAGAACGCCGCGCTGGTCGAGGAAGCCGCCGCCTCGGCGCGCAGCCTGGAGCAGCAGTCCGGACATCTGGTGCAGACCGCGGCGGCGTTCCGCCTCGGCAACGGCACGACCGGTCCAACGGCCGATACGGCAGCACATCCGGATCGCCCGCAAACCATCGCGCACCCCGTGTCGCCCCCTGCACGGAGGTCCGCACATGCATGAGGCCGCCATTGCGCCATCGGCAAAACGCCAACCACATGACCCGGTGACGACGCGGGAGTTCGTCTTCGACGAGCGCGACTTCCGTCGTGTGGCCCGGTTGATCCACGTCCGAGCGGGAATCGCCCTCAGCCCGCACAAGCGGGACATGGTGTACAGCCGCCTGGCCCGGCGCGTGCGCGCCACCGGTATGGAACGCTTCGACGAATACCTGGATGCCCTGGAGCGCGACGACGGTCCGGAATGGGAGCACTTCACCAACGCGCTGACGACCAACCTCACGTCGTTCTTCCGCGAGTCGCACCATTTCGACATCCTTGCCGAGCACCTGGTCGCCGCCCATGCGGCGCGCACCGACCGGCGTGCGCCGCTGACGATCTGGACCTGCGCCGCGTCGACCGGCGAGGAGCCCTACTCCATCGCCATTGCCGCCTGCGAGGCGTTCGCCACCCTCGCCCCGCCGGTCCGCATCCTCGCCACCGACATCGATACCAGCGTGCTGGAGACCGCCGCGCTGGGGCGGTATTCGCTCGACCGCATCGACGCGCTGTCGCCGCAGCGGCGACAGGCCTACTTCCAGGCCGGCAGCGGCCCCAACGCAGGCCTGTGCCGGGTGCGCCCGGAGCTGCAGTCGCTGGTGAGCTTCCGTCCGCTCAACCTGCTGGATGAAAGCTACCGGCTGCGCGGCGGGTTCTCGGCGGTGTTCTGCCGCAACGTGATGATCTATTTCGACAAGCCCACCCAGTACCTGGTGCTGGCGCGCATCGCGCCGTTGCTGGCCCCGGGCGGGCTGCTGTTCGCCGGCCACTCCGAGAGCTTCACCCACGCGCTCGACGTGGTCACCCCGTGCGGACGTACCACCTACCGGGCCACCGGAACCGCGACTTCGCCATGAGAAGCCGCCATCCCGGCAGTGCCGCCATTGCCGATCCGGGCCTGGTCACCGAGCCCGGCCACTATTACGACAAGGCCCTGCAGACCCATGCGGTGCGGTTGATGCCGGCCGAATACCGGGTCAGCAGCGAGCCGCTGGCGCTGGTCACGCTGCTGGGATCGTGCGTGGCGGCCTGCCTGTACGACCCGCTGGTCGGGGTCGGTGGCATGAACCACTTCATGCTGCCCGGCGTGGCTGGCAACACCCGCAACGACCTCGCCGATGGCGACCTGAGCGCCCGCTATGGCGCGCATGCGATGGAGCTGGTGATCAACGACCTGCTCAAGCGCGGCGCCAGCCGGTCGCGGCTGCTGGCCAAGGTGTTCGGCGGCGGCAACGTGCTCAGCGGCTTCCAGAACGATCCCATCGGCACCCGCAACGCACGCTTCGTGCTGCAGTACCTGGTGGCCGAGCGCATCCCGGTGGTCGCGCAGGACCTGGGCGATACCCAGCCGCGCAAGGTGTGTTTCTTCGTCCAGACCGGCCGCACCCTGGTGCGCCGCCTGCCATCGACCCGCGACGACGACATCGTCCGCGCCGAGCGCGCCTATTACGGCGACCTCAACCGCGCGCCGGTCGCCGGCAGCATCGAGCTCTTCTGATGGCCCTTCCGCCAACCATGCCCATACCACCCACGGACGGACGACGCGTCCGGGTGCTGGTGATCGACGACTCCGCGCTGATGCGCCGGCTGATGAGCGACCTGCTGTCGGTCGATCCCCGGATCGAGGTGGTCGGCACGGCGGCCGACCCGTTCATCGCCCGCACCAAGATCAAGCGCCTGTCCCCCGACGTGCTCACCTTGGACGTCGAGATGCCGCGCATGGACGGACTGAGCTTCCTGGGCAACCTGATGCGCCTGCGACCGATGCCGGTGGTGATGGTGTCCACGCTGACCGCGAAAGGCGCGGCGGTGACCCTGGACGCGCTGGCCGCCGGCGCGGTGGACTGCATCGCCAAACCGCAGGCCGATCTCGGCGGCGGCCTGTCGGCGTACGGCGAACAGCTGCGGGCGAAGGTCCTCCAGGCCGCGAACACCCGTGCCGTCCACCGCGCCACGGCGCCCCCACCGCCTGTGCCCGCTGTCGCCTACCGGCACCCGAACCTGCATGTGATCGCCATCGGCGCCTCGACCGGCGGCACCAACGCGATCCTCGACGTGCTGTCGGCGCTGCCGGCCGATACGCCGCCCATCGTGATCGCCCAGCACATCCCGGCGGCCTTCAGCGCGGCGTTCGCCGAGCGCCTCAACCAGCACAGCGCGATGACGGTGGTGCACGCCAGCCCGAGCCAGCCGCTGCTGCGGGGCCATGCCTATGTCGCCCCGGGCGGGTTCCATCTGCGGGTGTATCGGCGAGGCACCACCTGGCACTGCGGCACCAGCGACGACGAGCCGGTGAACGGGCACCGCCCCAGCGTCGACGTGCTGTTCGAGTCGGTCGCCCAGCACGTGGGTTCCGGCGCCGGCGCTGCCCTGCTGACCGGCATGGGCAGCGATGGCGCGCGCGGGTTGCTGGCGTTGCGCAACGCCGGCGCCTACACGCTGGCCCAGGACCAGCCCAGCAGCATCGTCTGGGGCATGCCCGGTGCCGCCGTTGCGCTGGGCGCGGCGCAGCAGGTCGTGCCGCTGAATCAGGTCGCGACCCGCCTGCTGGGCCGGGGCGAAGTGCGCTGAGCGGCTTTCCAGCCCCGCACGACGCTCCGCGCGACTGCCGGGCAAGGCAGCAATGCGGCGGCTTCCCCGCTAAAGCTCGCCGCCTCCCGGCCGTTATCTGATATTGACCGCCCCCCAATGAGAGCAGCAATGGACTCCCGTGTAGTCATTCGACTGGCCGCGCCGCTGGCACTGACCCTTCTTCTGTTGTGTGCCCAACTGTTCGACTGGCCGACGGCCGCGCGACTGGGCATCACCGTCGCCACCGCGGCCGCCTGGCTGGTGTTCGCCTGGGTGCAGAACCAGGGCACCCCGTCGGTGGTGATGCGCGAGCAGACCCGCGTGCTGGAAGACCTGCGCAACTTCATCAGTGCCGAAGTCAGCGGCTCGCGCGCCGAGATCGAACGCACCCGCGAGCTGATCCGCGAGTCGGTGGGCAAGCTGGGCGGCAGCTTCGAGGCCGTCAACCGCAAGTCGCGCCAGCAGAGCGAGATCGTCACCCGCATCATCGACCGCACCGGCGAGGACGGCGGCATGGACGTGCACCAGTTCGCCCTGCAGGCCAGCCAGAAGATGGAGCAGCTGGTCGAGGCGCTGGAAGAGGTCAGCGGCCAGAGCAGCAACACCGTCACCCACATCGACGCGATGGCCGAGCACCTCGACGGCATCTTCGCCCTGCTGGAAGACGTCAAGTCGATCGCCGACCAGACCAACCTGCTCGCGCTCAACGCCGCGATCGAGGCGGCGCGCGCGGGTGAAGCCGGACGCGGGTTCGCCGTGGTCGCCGACGAGGTCCGCAACCTGTCGGAGCGCTCCACCACGTTCAACGAGCAGATCCGCAAGCTGGCCCACAGCTCCAAGGATGCGATCGCCAAGGTCCGCGACACCGTCAGCCGGATGGCATCGCGCGACCTCGACCGCTCACGCGGTGCCCGTGCCGAAGCGGCCGGCATGCTGGAGCGCGTGGACGGCATGAACCGCGGCCTCGGCAACGGCATGCGCGAAATCGCCGAATGCGGCCAGGCCATCGACAGCTCGGTGGCCGAGGCGGTGCGTTCGCTGCAGTTCGAGGACATCGCCACCCAGGCCCTGGGCGCGGCAACCCTCCACCTTGAGCGCCTGAATGACATCAACCGCGAGGCCGCCACGCTGCAGGAGCTGCTGCACCGCCGCCACAGCGACAGCGACGTCCAGCTCGCCCTCAAGCAGCTGATGCAGCGCGTCGGCCAGATGCGCGGCGAATGGGAACGCCCGCCGCACAAACCGGTGATGCAGCAGACCATGGATGCCGGCAGCGTCGAGTTGTTCTGAGTCGAGCTGCTCCGAGGCGGGCTGCCCTGAGCCACGTTGGACAACCAGACCAGCGCCGTCGATCCATGAAACAAAGCGGGCCCATGCAGCAGTGCATGGACCCGCTTTGTTTCGTCCGACTGGATTCCCCTCGCCGTAGGAGCGGTGTCAACCGCGAACGCACAGAAACACTCTGACGTCGTGGTCTCATCCGCAGCCCAATGTCACGTCAGCCGTGATCGCACACCGGCCCGGAACTGATGTTCGGATCGCGACTTGAGTTTCACTGGATCGTCAGATTCACCGCCGATGCCGCCACGCAGCCAGCAATACCGCGGTCGCGGCGGCGACATTGAGGCTTTCCACCGCGCCGCTGCCGGGGATCCACAGACGCAGGTCGCAGGCGCTGGCGAACTGGCGGTCCATGCCTTCGCTTTCCGCGCCCAGCACAAACACCAGCCGCCCGGGCAGCGCCGTCGCGAACAGATCGTCACCGCCTTCGACCACGGTCGCGGCGAGGGCGAAGCCGGCGTCGTGCAGCTGCGCGAGCGCATCGGCGCTGTCCGGCAGGCGCACCATCGCCACCGCTTCCGCGCCGCCTTCGGCCACGCGCGCGGCGGCACCGGACAGCGCCAACGGCGAGCTGGCCGGCAGCAGCACCGCGGCTGCGCCAAAGTGCGCGGCCGAGCGTAGGATCGCGCCGAGGTTGTGCGGGTTGCCCACGCCATCGAGCCAGATTGCACACTGCGGACCGGCCGGCACGTCGCGCAACCAGTCCGACAGAGGCATCGGCTCGACACGCAGCACGTCGGCGACCACGCCTTCGTGGTGGGAGCTGGCCGCCAGCTTGCGCAGGTCGTCCTCCTCCACCACCCGATAACCGACGCGCTGGGCCGCGCACCACTTCAACAAGGGCTGCAGCTGCGGAATCCTGGCCTCGACCAGATAGACCTTGCGGATCGCCTCGGGCCGCTGCGCGAACACCGCGCTGACCGCGTTGAAGCCGTACAGACGCAGCTCGCGGCCCTGCTTGTCGGACGCGTGCTTGTCGAACACGCGAGGGGGCGATGCCGGCGACGGTTCCGTCGACCGGTCTGCTTCGCGTGATGGCCGGTCACCGCGGGCTGCCCACGGCGAGCCTGTCTGCGGTGCACGCGGTGACGCGGGGCGCTCGTCATCACGGCTGCCGCTGCGACCGTCGCCCTTGTCGCCACCGTCGCGGCCACCACCGCGCTTCCAGGGATCAGCGGACATCGGCATCAGCCAGCAGCGGTGCCGGCATCACGTCCGCCGCGGCAGCGCGTTCGCGCGCGGCATGGCTCGCCACCCGCTCCTCCCAGAATCCGGCGTTGCGGATGCCCAGCGACAAAGGATCGAAAACCGGATCCAGTCCCAGCTTCCGCTGCCTCTCGTAATCGCGCAGCGCCAGCATCGCCGGCTTCTGCACGACCAGGATCGCGACGACGTTGAGCCACGCCATCAGGCCCACGCCGATGTCGCCCAGCGCCCAGGCCATGTGGGCGTTGTGGTACGCGCCGAAGACCACCATCCCGATGATGCCCAGCCGCAGCAGCAGCGTCGCCAGCGGGTGGGTGCGGCGGGTGCCGGCGATGTAGGTCAGGTTGGTTTCGGCCATGTAGTAATAGGCCATGATCGTGGTGAAGGCGAAGAAGAACAGCGCCAGCGCGACGAAGCCCGCGCCCCAGCCCGGCAACACCGATTCCACCGCCGCCTGGGTGTACTGCGCGCCCTCGGAGGGCTGCAATCCGGGCACGCCGGTGTACATCGCCTCCAGCGTTTCCCCGCCGGCGTCCTTGACCACGCGGAAGGTGTTGTACATGCCCGTGGACAGCACCAGGAACGCGGTGGAGGTGCACACCAGCATGGTGTCGAAGTAGATCGCGAAGGCCTGCACGTAGCCCTGCTTGGCCGGGTGCGAGACCTCGGCCGCGGCTGCCGCGTGCGGACCGGTGCCCTGGCCGGCCTCGTTGGCGTAGATGCCGCGCTTCACGCCCCAGGCGATGGCCTGGCCGATGATCGCGCCGAATGCGGCATGCGCGCCGAACGCACTGGAGAAGATGTCGGCGAACATCGCCGGCACCTTCTCGGCGTTGAGGATCATCACCACCACCGCCATCAGGATGAAGGCCAGTGCCATGAACGGCACCACGATCTCGGCGAAGGTGGCGATGCGCCGGATTCCGCCGAAGATGATCACCGCCAGCAGCACGCCGACACCGAGCCCGATCCACAGCTTCACCATCCCGGCCCCGCCGAACGGCACGCAGGCGTCGCCACCGTTGCACAGCACGTTGCTGGCGCTGTCGGCAATGGCATTGGCCTGCACGCCCGGCAGCAGCAGGCCGGTGGCGACGATGGTGGCGACCGCGAACGCGGTCGCGTACCACTTCAGGCCCATCGCCTTTTCGATGTAGTAGGCCGGGCCGCCGCGGTAGCGACCCTCGGCATCCTTGGTCTTGTAGATCTGCGCCAGGGTGGACTCGACATACGAGGTCGATGCGCCGAGGAAACCCATCACCCACATCCAGAAGATCGCCCCCGGCCCGCCGTAGGCGATCGCGGTG
>DASTUE010000137.1:0-4175 GCA_035759805.1 Lysobacter sp.
CGATGGGGTGTTCGACGCTCTGAGAATCGCTCACACGGCGTCCCCTGCAAATGAAACGCGCCATCATACGAGCGATTGCGCCGACCCGTCTGTACCGGGCCGTACTGTTGCCGGCCCGTTGCGGGAAGACCGCTTCCGCCGGCAGGAACGAGAACGCCCCCGACAAGGTCGAGGGCGCCCGGGATGGTGCAGGGATCAGGGCTCAGTAGCGCAGCAGCGCCGAGCCCCAGGTGAAGCCGCCACCAAAGGCCTCCAGCAGCACCAGTTGCCCGCGTTGCACCCGGCCCGAGCGCACCGCCTCGTCCAGCGCGAGCGGCACGGAGCCCGACGAGGTGTTGCCGTGCTTGTCGACGGTGACGATCACGCGCTCCATCGGCATCTCCAGCCGGCGTGCGGTCAGCTCGATGATGCGCAGGTTGGCCTGGTGCGGAATCAGCCAGTCGATCTCGCTGCGGTCCAGCCCATTGGCTTCCAGGGTTTCCTCGACGACCGCGTCCAGCGCCTTGACCGCGTGCTTGAACACGTCGTTGCCGGTCATCATCACCTTGACGCCGGCGTTGTGCTCCTCGGGCTTGAACCCGACCGAGACGCCCACCGGGTTGTACAGCAGCTCCTTCTTGCCGCCATCGGCATGCAGATGGGTGCTGAGGATGCCGGCCTCGCTGTCGGCCTTGAGCACCACCGCGCCGGCGCCATCGCCAAACAGCACGCAGGTCGAGCGGTCGGTCCAGTCCAGCATCCGGGTGAGGGTTTCCGCACCGATCACCAGCGCCGTCTTCACCGTGCCGGACTGGATGAACTTGTCCGCCACCGACAACGCGTAGACGAAACCCGAACACGCGGCATTGACATCGAACGCCGGGCAGCCGTTGGCCCCCAGGCGGTGCTGCACGAGGCAGGCAGTCGACGGAAAAATGATGTCGGGCGTGGTCGTGCCCAGCACGATCAGATCCAGCTCGGAGGCTTCGACACCGGCGGCCTCAAGCGCACGCACGGCGGCGTGATAGGCCAGGTCGCCCGTGGTCTCACCTTCTGCAGCGACATGGCGCTGGCGGATGCCGGTGCGCGTGGCGATCCACTCGTCACTGGTCTCGACGATCTTCGAAAGGTCGTCGTTGGTCAGCACTTTTTCCGGCAAGTAGCTGCCGGTGCCCGCAATGCGGGAATAGATTCGATCAGTCATCACCACTCCGCAGCCAAATGCCGTTTACGCGGACCACTGTTACGCGAACCGCCACATACCGACAAGGGAAACCCACCGCAACCGGGCACCGGACGACGGCCGGCAGCAGTTGTCAGCAGTGTCTCGGATTCGGCCCGGAGAACCTTGCCACCACACGTTTGCATTCCGGCGCGAGCCAGCCCGCAGGCTCGGCTCCAGTATTTCAAGGCACCGCCGGATACGCCGGCCGCGCACGCCTGTTTGCGCGGCGCGGCGAGGTAACGAAGCTTACTCTTCGTCGGCAACGTTGGAGCGGGTGTCGATCACCTTCTTGCCGCGGTAGTAGCCGTCAGCGGTGACGTGGTGACGGACGTGGGTCTCGCCGGTGGTCGGGTCGGTGGACAGCAGCTTGCTGGTCAACGAATCGTGGCCGCGGCGCATGCCACGCTTGGACGGGGAAACGCGGGACTTCTGGACAGCCATGGTCTTACTCCAGGGAAAACCGTAAAAAATATCGGTCGTGATGAATCCGGCTGGATGCCGGACCGGTTCAAGGGACAACCCGTGATTCTAGTTCGAGTTGTCCGGTTTGTTCTTCAATGCAGACAACGCCGCGAACGGGTTGATGCGCTCCAGGTCGGCTTCCGGGACCGGCCAATCGGCTTCCATCGCCTCGGTACCGGGCTTCACCGGCACCACCGGGATGGCGAGGATCAGCTCATCCTCGACCAGGTCGGTCGGCGACAACATGCCGTCCGCGGGCATCAGCAAGGGCTCGTAGCCCTCCGGCAGCGCCGCCTCGTCGGCCTCGTCGCGGATCAGGCCGAGCCTCTGCTCGATCGTCACCGGAAACAGGAACCGTTCCAGACTGCGCTGGCACAGCAGCGGCAAGGCCGTCTGGGCGCGCAAGTCGGCGTACGGAATCTGCAGTTCATCGGTGCCGAAATCGAGCGAGTACTCCACCTCACCGTCTGCATCGACCAGGCTGCCGCGCAAGCGCAGCAACGAAGTCAACGGCACACGGCCCTCGATGCCACGCCGCGTTGCCACCATGCGCCAGGCATCCAGGACTTCGGGCACCGGCATTTTGGGCACGTCAGCGGACATAAGCCGGAGAATGGTAAGGACCGCCCCCCGGCATGTCAAACCATCCAGCAGGCCGACCGGGCCGTCCCGCGGACGATCCGCGACGGCACATCGCCCATTCCCGGCGACGGGGCCGCCGGACGGTTTGCCCGGCCCTTTCGGCCACGGCAGACTGGGTGCTCATTCCAGCCTGTCCGCACCGTGAACCCATCCCTGCTTTTGATCGTCGTGCCCGCCGCGACCGTGTTGCTCGCCCTGGTGTTTGCGCGTCGCCTTACCGGCCGGCGCCAGCGTGCGATGCACCAGTTGCTTGATGCCGCCGACGCACTGGAAACCCGCCTGCGCGCGGCGCGCTCGGAGATCGAGGCGGTGGCCGGCGACCTCGTCGAAGACCCGGTCCACGACGCCATGCGCGAGATGCTGCGGCAACGTCTGTGGCTGCGTGAACAGGGCCAGCACGCTTCGGTGGCGGAATTGCAGCAGGTGCGCCACTCGATCGTCGATGCCAGCCACCGCATCGAGCAGCAGTTGCGGCAGATCCAGCGCGCCCGCGCACCGGTGAACTGAGCCATGCCGCGGCTGATCCTGGCCTCCACGTCGCGCTATCGCGCCGAATTGCTCGGCCGGCTGCGGCTGCCGTTCGAGACCGTCGGCCCCGAAGTCGATGAAACGCCACTGCCGGGTGAATTTCCCGCCACCCTCAGTCGCCGTCTGGCGGCCGCCAAGGCCGACGCCATTGCCTGCCGGGAGCACGACGCCTGGGTGATCGGCTCCGACCAGGTCGCCGACATCGAGGGCCGGGTGCTTGGAAAGCCCGGCGATCGCGGGCGGGCGATCGACCAGCTGGCGGCGATGTCCGGCCGCACGGTGCATTTCCACACCAGCCTCTGCCTGCGGCATGGGGACGGTCGCCGCCTGCGGGCGCTGGACATCACCACGGTCCGCTTCCGCACGCTGGACAGTGACGAGATCGCCCGCTACGTCGATGCCGAGCAGCCGTTCGACTGCGCCGGAAGCTTCAAGTGCGAAGGCCTGGGCATCAGCCTGTTCAAGACCGTCCAGTCGCGCGACCCGACCGCGCTGGTGGGCCTGCCGCTGATCGCCACCGCGCGCCTGCTGCGCGAAGCGGGCTTTTCGGTACCCTGAGCCGCCACAGCGACATCGCAGACCCGGCCGTCACCGGATATTGACTGGCTGCTCCGACCAGGCTTCCACGCTGCCGTCCGCCCCATGCAGGCGCAGACCCAGCCAGTGGCGGCCTGGCGCGATATCGCTCAGATCCACCCGCCCGCCGAACCCCACCCGCGGCTGGTTCGGGTCATTGCTGATCTTCCAGTAGGCCGCCACGCCCGGACTGTCGAGGCCGTACTTCACATCCGCCACGGGCTGGCCGTCCAGCAGCACTTCGACCCGCTCCAGTCCGACGCCGTCCTTGAACGCCCAGCCGGCGATCTCGAAACTGCGGCCCACCGTCGCACCGCTGGCCGGACTGTCGATCCAGGCCATCGCCGGGGTCGTGCAGGCGCCTGCGGTCGGCATCGATGGATCGAGCCGGAACAGCACGAAGCGCTGGCGGCCGTGATCGACATTGAGCACCTGCGGTGCCGGCAGCGGCCCAACCATGCGGCACAGGTCGTGGTAACGCTGCAGGAGATCCTTGTAGGAGACGTCGCTGGAGGCAGTCACCAGCAATACCGGCGCGTCGTTCCATGACGGACCGAACTGCCTGCCCCAATCCGCGCGGCCGGGTGCCTGCAGGTTCCACAACCGCAACTGCGGCGCGCGGCCGTGCTTGTGGTTGAGGGGGTGGTCGAGCACCGGAATCCCCGCATCACCCAGGGCGAAACCCAGCTCCGCTCCGACCTTGAAGCTGCCGGCCACCAGCTTCGTCCCCGCCGGCATCTGCGCGCGGGTGAAGCGAACGGTT
>DASTUE010000138.1:0-2113 GCA_035759805.1 Lysobacter sp.
GCGTGAAGCCCGAGGCGTTGTTGACCAGCGCATCCAGCCGGCCGAAGCGGCCGATCGTGCGCGCGACCATCTCGGGCAGGCGGTCGAACTCGGCCAGGTCCGCCTGCAATATCAGGGTGCTGCCATTGCGTGCGGCTTCCAGTTCGGCGACCAGCGCATCCAGTTGCGTCCGCGAGCTGCGGTAATGCAGGGCCAGATCGTAACCGGCCGCGTGCAGGGTGCGTGCGGTCGCCGCGCCGATGCGGTGGGCGCTGCCGGTGATCAGGGCGACGGGTCGTGACATGGGCAGGTCTCCGTGCGGGGAAGGCCCCGGTCAGCGGCTGGAGGCGGACGAACCGTTATCCTGCGCGACTGCAACGTGCAATGCCAACGAACGATGCCCTTGTGAGTGACGATCCCGTGAGTGATGTCCAGTGAGCGATTTCGACCTTCCCCCACCCGATGCCGATGCACTGGCCCACAGCGGGCGGCTGCAGGCGTTGATCCGCCAGCAGATTGCCGGCAGCGGCGGATCGATCCCGTTTTCGCGTTTCATGGAGCTGGCGCTGTACGCCCCCGGGCTGGGGTATTACAGCGCCGGGGCGAGCAAGTTCGGCGAGGCCGGTGATTTCGTCACCGCGCCGGAACTGGGGTCGGTGTTCGCCCGCTGCATTGCCAATGCGCTGGCGCCGGTGATCGCGCAATGCGGTCCGCAGGCGCGGATGCTGGAGCTGGGCGGCGGCACGGGTGCATTCGCCGAGGCCGCGCTCGCGCGCCTGCTCGAGCTGGATGCGCTGCCGCTGCGTTACGCGATCCTCGAACCCAGCGCGCAGTTGCGCGAACGCCAGCGCGAACGCCTGCAGCAGCGGCTGGAGGCGTCGGTGTTCGCGCGGGTCGAGTGGCTGGACGCGCCGTTCGCGGATGACTGGACCGGCGTGCTGTTTGCCAACGAAGTGCTCGATGCGCTGCCGACCCCGCGTTTCGCGATCGATCGGGGCCAGGTCTGCGAGGAGCATGTCGTGGTGGGCGAGGCGGGCTTCGCGCGCGAGTTGCGGCCGGCCGATGCGTTCCTCGAAAGTGCGGTGCGCCACATCGAGACCGGGTTGGGATACGCGTTGCCCGAGGGCTACCGCTCCGAGGTGCTGCCGCAGTTGCCGTACTGGATCCAGGCGGTCGTCGGTGGCATGCAGCGCGGCGCGATGCTGTTTGCCGACTACGGTTACCCGCGTGCGGAGTTCTACCTGCCCGAGCGCGACGACGGCACCCTGCGCGCGTATTACCGCCACCGCATGCACGCCGATCCGATGCTGTGGCCGGGTCTGCAGGACATCACCGCTTCGGTCGATTTCACCGCGCTGGCGGAGGCCGGTACGGGAGCGGGTTTCGATTTTTCCGGCTACTGCCACCAGGCCGGTTTCCTGCTTGGAAACGGGCTGGGGGACGTGCTCGAAGTTATCGGCGGGATCGAGGACGATGCCGAGCGCCAGCGTCGTATCAACGAGGTCAAGCGGCTGACCCTGCCGAGTGAGATGGGCGAGCGGTTCCAGCTCATGGGGTTCGGCATGGAGGTCGATTTCGAGGATGCGTTCATCGCTGGCGACCTGGGTTTCCGCCTGTGATCGAGCGCGGCGCGGACGCGCGCTGGCTGCGCGGGTTCGAGCGGCCGGGGCTGTGGCTGGCGATCTGGTTCGGTCTGTTCGGGCTGGTGGCGACCGGCTCGCTGGTGTCGTCCGCTGACTTGCCGGAGGTGTCGATCGCGCACTTCGACAAGGTGCAGCATTTTGTCGGCTACGCGGCGCTGTCGGCATACGCGGTCATGCTGTTCGCGCGTCTGCGTACCCAGGCCTTGATGGCATTGGCCGTTATCGGTTTCGGCATCGTGCTGGAGGTTGCCCAGGCCACCCTGACTCCGGACCGCATGGGCGATGCCGCCGATGTGGTGGCCAACAGTCTGGGCGCGCTGGCGGGCCTGTTGCTCTCGGCGACACCGGTGGCGCATTGGCTGCAGCGACTGGATGTGCGACTGGGTTAGTCGTCGGGTTGCGACGACGGGGTGTTTCGGCCACTCGATCAGGTGCGTGTCATTGCGTGGCAGCGTCTGCCGGGTATCCCGCTCAGTCGCTCCACGAAATTC
>DASTUE010000139.1:0-19435 GCA_035759805.1 Lysobacter sp.
CCACGCCGGCGCCGTGGTCGAACGTGCTGGCGAACGCGGAGTTCGGCTGCGTGGTGAGCGAGAGCTCGCCGGGCTACACCTGGGGCGAGAACGCGCACGAGTTCCGCCTGACGCCGTGGCACAACGACCCGGTCAGCGACACGGCGGGCGAGGCGTTCTACCTGCGCGACGAGGACACCGGCCACCTGTGGTCGCCGATGCCACTGCCCCGGCGCGGTACCGGCAGCTACCGCACCCGCCACGGGTTCGGCTACAGCGTCTACGAGCATGTCGAGGACGGCATCGCCAGCGAGTTGTGGATCTACGTGGGCCTGCAGGACGCGGTGAAGTACAGCGTGCTCAAGCTGGCCAACCGCTCCGGTCGCCCGCGCCGACTGAGCGCCACCGGCTACGTGGAATGGATCCTCGGCGACCTGCAGGCCCGGACCCGGATGCACGTGGTCACCGAGGTCGATGGCGACAGCGGCGTGCTGACCGCGCGCAACGCCTACAACACCGAGTTCGAGGGCCGGGTCGCGTTCTTCGACACCGATGCCCGCGAGCGCAGCATCACCTGCGACCGGGTCGACTTCATCGGCCGCAACGGCAGCCTGCGACACCCCGCCGGGTTGCTGCGCGAGCACCTGTCGGGGCAGCTTGGCCCGGGTCTGGACCCGTGCGCGGCGATCCAGGTGGTGCTGGAACTGGACGTCGGGCAAACCACCGAAACCGTGTTCCGGCTCGGCATGGGCCGCGACTGGGGCGAGGCGGTGTCGCTGGCGCGCGCCTGCCGCGGCGTCGACGCGGCCCACGACGCGCTGGACGCGGTGCGCATGCACTGGTCGCGCACCCTGGGCACGATCAAGGTGGAAACCCCGGAGCCCGCCTTCGACGTATTGGCGAACGGCTGGCTGATGTACCAGACGATCGCCTGCCGCTTCATGGCGCGCAGCGGCTATTACCAGTCCGGCGGTGCGTACGGTTTCCGCGACCAGCTGCAGGACTCGATGGCGATGGTGCACGCCGAGCCGGCGCTGGTGCGCGGCCATCTGCTGCTCAGCGCCGCGCACCAGTTCCCCGAGGGCGACGTGCTGCACTGGTGGCACCCGCCGCTGGATCGCGGCGTGCGCACGCGCTGCTCGGACGATTACCTGTGGCTGCCGCTGGCGACCTGCCGGTACGTCGAAGCCACCGGCGATGCCGGCGTGCTGGACGAGTTGGTCGCCTACATCGAGGGCCGGCCGGTCGGCCCGGACGAGGAGTCCTACTACGACCTGCCGATGCGTTCGATGCTGCGCCAGAGCCTGTACCAGCACTGCGTGCGCTCGCTCAGGCGCGGGCTGGAGCTGGTCGGCGAACGCGGTCTGCCGCTGATCGCCACCGGCGACTGGAACGACGGCATGAACCGGGTCGGCGAGCGCGGCAAGGGCGAAAGCGTCTGGCTGGGATTCTTCCTGTACGACGTGCTGATCCGCTTCAGCGCGGTGGCCCGCCGGCACCGCGACGACGCCTTCGCCGAGCATTGCCTGGAGGCTGCCGAGCAGTTGCGGCAGAACCTGGAGCAGCACGCCTGGGACGGCGACTGGTACCGGCGCGCGTGGTTCGACAACGGCGCGCCGCTGGGCTCCAGCCGCAGCGACGAATGCCGGATCGACTCGATCTCGCAGAGCTGGGCGGTGCTGTCCGGCGCCGGCGACCCGGCCCGCACGCGGCAGGCGATGGCGTCGCTGGATAGATACCTGGTGCGCCGCGATGCCGGCCTGATCCAGCTGCTGGATCCGCCGTTCGACAAGACCCCGCAGGACCCCGGCTACATCCGCGGCTACGTGCCCGGCGTGCGCGAGAACGGTGGCCAGTACACCCATTCCGCGGTCTGGGCGACGATGGCGTTCGCGCAGATGGGCGACACCGCCCGCGCGTGGGAACTGATGCGGATGATCAGCCCGGTCAGCCACGGCGACAGCGCCGAGGGCATGGCGGTCTACAAGGTCGAGCCGTATGTCATGGCCGCCGACGTCTATGCGGTCGCGCCGCATGTCGGGCGCGGCGGCTGGACCTGGTACACCGGCTCGTCAGGCTGGATGTACCGGTTGATGGTGGAGTCGCTGCTCGGCGTGCGCCGCGAAGCCGACCGCCTGCACATCGCCCCGCTGCTGCCGGCGGAATGGCCCGGGTTCCGCCTGCGCTACCGCTACCGCGACACCGAATACGCGATCCACGTGCAGCACGCGAGCGGGGACGAGCCCTCCCGCATGCAGGTCGATGGCGAGCCGCAGGCGGGGTTGACCATCGACCTGCAGGACGACCGCATCACCCACGTGGTGGAGGTGTGGGTGGGCACGAGCCGTCCGGACCGTCGGGCGCCGGGCATGGGATGAAGGTCCGCCGACAGGAAGACATCCCGCTGACGATGCCGGCGCGGTCGATGCCGCCCGAGTCGGAACGTCAGGGCGGAACCGGCGACTCGGGAACTGCAGCGTCACGGTGCCTGGCCAGCCGCCATCGGCGCGCCCGAAAAAGCCGCCGGTATCCATCGGCGGCCGGGTGACCGGCGGTATCGATCGCCGGTTTGCCTTACGGTATGCGGTCCCAACGAATGCCGGGCATGCATGAAACGTCTTTTTGGTGTCGTCGCCATATTGATGCTGGTGCTCATCGCCGGTTGCACCAGCACATCGGTCCGCAATCCGCTCGCGCAGTGGCACGGCTCGCCGAATCACGAGCCGCGGCGCGCGCGGATCATCGTGCTGCACCACACCGCGATGGACAGCGCCGAAGGCGCGCTGCTGACCCTGCAGACGCGCAACGCCGGCGGGCCGGTGAGCTCGCATTACCTGATCGGCGATGACGGCCGCCGCTATCAGCTGGTGGCCGACGACGCGCGCGCCTGGCACGCGGGCAGCAGCCGCTGGTCGGGTATCGGCGACCTCAATTCGTATTCGATCGGCATCGAGCTGGACAACGACGGCCGCGAGCAGTTCAGCGAGCCGCAGATCCAGTCGCTGCTGGTGCTGCTGGCCGACCTGACCGGGCGGCTGGGCATCCAGCGGCATCTGGTGGTGGGTCATGGCGATGTCGCGCCCACGCTCAAGGACGATCCCAGCGTGTGGTTCCCGTGGCAGCGCCTCGCCCAGGCCGGTTTCGGGCTGTGGCCGCGCGAGGTGCTCGGTACACCGCCGGCCGGCTTTGATCCGTGGCTGGCACTGCGCGTGGTGGGCTACGACCTGCGGAATCCGGAAGCCGCGCTGGTGGCGTTCCATCGGCATTTTCGCGGCAACGAGGCGCGCACCTGGCAACCGGGCGATGCGGAGATCCTGTACGACCTGCAATTGCAATTGATGGGCATGCCGGCGGTGCCGGAGTCCTGACCGCCCCGCCGGCCCGCGCAACGCGATGCTGCCGCGCAACAACGGCATGCCCATGACGGCCGAGGACAGGGCGATAAACAGGCGGGTCGGTGAAGCCTTCGTAATGCGCTCGTTAGGGTCGCGTCAATCGCGCTCCTGCTTATCGCCTGTACAGCGCGGCGGAGGAAAGTGGTGCCGTATCACGGGGGATCCGCCACCACCAGCAGGAGCCTGTCGATGAACTCACAATCTCTATCGCGCCACCACCCCGCGCCGATCCGCGTCCTCCCTGTGCTTGCGGCAACCCTAGGGTTGATGGCTGTCACCGGCGTGGCCTGGTCCGCGCCGCCGGCCGCGGCCGCAACGGCGGCCCAGGACCGGACCACCCGGCAGCTCGAGGTCATGGAACAGGAAGTGATGCCGCCGCCGGTGAACCCGACCGACATCGATCGCGACAACCCGGACAACCCGTGGAGTGCACTGGACACCGATGGCGATGGCCGCATCAGCCGTGAGGAGGGCGATGTCGATCCTGATTTTTCCGCCAACTTCGACATGGTGGATACCGATCGGGACGGCTACATCAATCGCACCGAAATGGACGCGCGCGACGCGGTCGAGGACACCCCGGAGCCGGAAGAACAGGACGAGTACTGATCCGCGGCTGACACAGACAGCCGCTGCAGACAGCCGCCTCTGTATCAGTGCAGGTGCATCCGCCCCGGATCGGGACGCAGCGCAGCGCTCCGCGTTCAGTCGGCCTTGCGGCGGAACCGGTACAGCCCGGCGCCGACCAGCAGCGCGATCGCGCCGGCGACCAGGTTCGCCCTGCTCGCGCTCGCCAGCAGGGCCAGCGAGATCAGCGTCGCGACCACCGGAATGACCGGTCCGCCGGGCAGTCGCAGCGCCTGCGGCCGGTCGCCGTAGCGCTTGCGCAGCACCAGCACCGACATCGAGGTGCCGATGTAGGTCGACAGCCGCGCGACCATCGACAGCAGGGCCAGTTGCACGAACGAGCCCGTCAGCGCCAGCGCCAGGGAAATCGCTCCCAGCACGATGATCGCCACCGCCGGGGTGTGGAAGCGCGGGTGGATGGCGGCCAGTGAGCGCGGCCCGTACCCGTCCACCGCCAATGCATGCAGATAGCGCGGGCCGAGCATGATCGTGTTGCTGTTGGTGCCCAGGATGGACACGGTCGCACCGACCGTCAGGATCAGCGCGAGGGTCGGCCCGCCAAAGCGCGCCGCCGCATCGGCCAGCGGCGTGGTGGACTGCGCCAGCCCCGGCAAGGTGCCCAGCGCGACCCATTGCACCGCGGCGTAGATCGCCGTCACCACGACGATCATCGTCACCAGTGCGAACGGAATGTCGCGACGCGGGTTGCGGTATTCGCCCGCCGCGGCGGGCAGGTTCTCGAAGCCGGCGTAGGCGAACAGCAGCAGCAACGCGGCCTGGCCGAGGTCACCCAGCGGGATCGCGCCCAGCTCGTCCAGGCGGATCGGCGGCATCGCGCGCGCCGGGTCGACGAAGAACGCGCCGACCGCGATGAACATCGCCAATGGCACCAGCTTCGCGATCGCCAGGCCGACGCCGGTGCGTGCGGCCGCGCGCACCCCGACCACGTTGATCCAGGTCAGCGCGACCAGCGAGCCGACCACGATCGCGATGCGGGTGAAGCCGGTGGCTGCGGCGGGCCAGAAGTGGGTCACCGCCTCGGCCAGCCCGTTGCTCAAGGCTGCCGCGCTGGCGACCCGGGTCAGCGACAGCATCCAGCCGACCTCGAAGCCGATGAACGGTCCGAACGCTTCGCGCGCATACAGATAGCCGCCGCCGGGCTGGTCGAAATAACTCGCGGCCTGGGCGTAGCACAGCACCAGCAGGCTGACCGCCACGCCGGCCAGCACGATCGCCCACAGGCTGGCGGGGCCGAGCAGCACGGCCGCCGCCGCCGGCAACAGGTAGATGCCGCTGCCGATCACGTCGTTGATCGACAGGCCGACCAGTTGCCAGCGACCCACCGCCCGCACCAGATGGCCGGAACCGGCCGGCGAGGGCGGGGGCGCGATGACGTCGAAGGGAGGCGGCGAGGTGGGCTGGCTCAAGGGCGTTCCGGCGTGATGGCGACTGCCCCGGAGGTTAGCGCGTCAGGCGGCCGGCGGTGCGAGGCGGAGCAGGCGCGCCTTGGGACCGTCCTCCAACAGGTAGATGTCGCCATCCGGGCCCTGCTCGACCTCGCGGATTCGTGCGCCCATGTCGAACCGTTCGGCCTCGTGCGCGCCCTCGTCGTCGAACACGACCCGCACCAGCGCATTCGACGACAGCCCGGAAATCAGCGCATCGCCCTGCCAGGCGGGGAACTTGTCGCCGGAGTAGAAGATCAGGCTGCTGGGCGAGATCACCGGCGTCCAGCTGATCGCCGGCGCGTTGAACTGCGGCTGGGTGTCGTGGTCCGGGATCGGACGGCCGTCGTAGTGATCGCCGTTGGAGACGATCGGGTAGCCGTAGTTGCCGCCGCGCTCGATCCGGTTCAACTCATCGCCACCCTTCGGGCCCATTTCCACTTCCCACAACTCGCCCCTGGCGTTGAAGGCGATGCCCAGCGGATTGCGGTGGCCGAGCGACCACACCTGCGCCGCCACGCCGCCCTGGTCGGCGAACGGGTTGTCGGTCGGCACGCTGCCGTCCGCGTTGAGGCGGACGATCTTGCCCAGGTTGGACTGCATGTCCTGCGCCGGGTCGAACTTCTGCCGCTCGCCCGAGCTGATCCACAGATAGCCGTCAGGACCGAACGCGATGCGGTGGCCGAAGTGGCCGCGCCCCTGCACCTTGGGCACCTGCCGCCAGATCACCTTCAGGTCGGCCAGCCGGGCGCCGCCCTTTTTGTCGACGACCAGCTTCGCGCGCGCGACCGCCGCACCGCGGGTGTCGTGATCGCCGGCTTCGGCATAGCTCAGATACACCAGCTGGTTGCGCGCGAAATCCGGATGCGCGACCACGTCGCCCAGCCCGCCCTGGCCGCCGGCATCGACCTCGGGCACGCCGCTGACCTTGGCGGACTTGCCACCGGGTTCAAGCAGGTTGAGCGTGCCGTCCTTTTCAGTCACCAGCAGCCGCCCGTCAGCCGGCAGGAGGGTCATGGCCCAGGGCTGGTCGAAGCGGGCGAGCTCGGTCACCACGAACGGCCGGCCATCGGTCACGGCGGCGCCGGCGGTGAGGCCGGCGGCCTGGGAGTCGGCCGGTGCGCTGCTGCCGTTGCCGGGGCTGCAGGCGGAAAGCAGGGCCACCGCAGCGGTGGTCAGCAGGCGTGCATGCATGGGAGTTCTCAGATGACGGTGGCGGCCTCGAACGGTAACGCCTTCGCGCCGGCACTGACAATGGAAGGCTCGGCGGCGGTCAGCTGTTCCTTCGGCGCGTCGATCACCACCAGGATGTTGCCGGCCTCGATCTCATCGTGGAACTTGCGTCGCACCGGGTCGGGCATCGTGGAGCCGACCAGCGCCGAACTCAGGCTGCCGATCGCCGCGCCGGCGAGCGTTGCCGCAGCGACGCCGATCATCGTCATGCCCAGCGGCGGGATGGCGACCAGCACCAGCCCGGCCAGCAGGCCGGCGCCCGCGCCGTAACCGGCACCGCGCCCGGCGGCGGGCAGCAGGTCGGTGTCGGCTTCCTTGCGCTCGTCGGGGATCGATTCGATCTCGATGTCCGAACGCGCCACCAGCAGTACGTTCCGATCAGGAATGCCGGCGGCGATCGCGGCGTTCATCGCGGCCACGGCGGTAGGCAGATCAGGCGTGCTGAATACATGTCGCAGTTTCATGGCTCACTCCCTTGGCAGGCGATGTGCGCATGGGAGGGCAAGTGCGGTTGCGTGGCCGGCAGGGCGCCACGCGATCCCGGGCATTGGGCCGGCCATGCGTTTACCGGCGGGATGCGGCCGCAAGCTTTGCGCCGTCGGGGTTACTCATGCGTGATGGGCATACGCTGTCGCCAGGCACGATCCCCGTGCCTCCACCTGCGCCAGACCCGGAGCCTCCATGCTGCCCAGCATCCCCACCCACTGTCCCTGCTGCGGCGAGCCGATCGACCTGCTGGTCGATGATTCGATCGAGCAGCAGGACTACACCGAGGACTGCCCGGTGTGCTGCCGTCCCATCCGGGTGGGCGTCGTCATCGTCGATGGCGAGCCGCAGCTGAGCGTGTCCGCCGAAAACGGTTGATGGCGGCTATACGGACGTCTTTGCCTGTGGGTAGCGAACCCGCGCAGGCATACTGCCGCGATGAAAAAAATCCGCATGATCGGCTTCGACGCCGACGACACCCTCTGGCGCAGCCAGGACTATTTCGATGCGGCCCAGAAAGACTTCGAACGCATTCTCGGGGCCTGGGTCGATCTGGACGAAACCGCCCTGCAGGAGCGCCTGTACCAGGTCGAATCCGGCAACATCGGGATCTTCGGCTACGGCGTGAAGGGCATGGTGCTGTCGATGCTGGAAGCCGCGGTCGAGCTGACCGATGCGCGCATCAGCGCGGCCGACCTGCACCGCATCGTCGGCCTGGGCAAGGAGCTGCTGCGGCATCCGGTGGAGCTGCTGCCGGGCATCCGCGAGGCGGTGGAGGCGATCGCGCGCGATCACGACCACGCCATCGTGATGATCACCAAGGGCGACCTGTTCCATCAGGAGGCCAAGGTGCGCCAATGCGGCATGGCCGAACTGTTCCGGCGGATCGAGATCGTCAGCGAGAAGGACACCGCCACGTACGCGCGGTTGCTGGCCGAGTTCGACCTGCAGCCGGAGAACTTCGTGATGATCGGCAACTCGCTGCGGTCCGACATCGTCCCGGTGCTGGAGCTCGGCGGCTGGGGCATCCACGTGCCGTACCACACCACCTGGGCGCACGAGTCCGCCGCGCGGGTCGATGCGGCGGATGCATCGCGCTTCCGCCAGGTCGATTCCGCCGCGGCCCTGCCGGCCGCCGTGGCCGAACTGGCCGCGATCGCCGAAGCCGTTGCGTGACGCCACCGGCGCGCCATGGTGGCGTCTGTGGCCATCCACAACGCCCGCTTAGCGTGAGTGGCTCGTGAAAGAAATGTTGGAGGTTTGTTCAGCCGGCTCCGGGCATGGTCGTTTACAGGGCTGGCGTCGCCGGCGAACCAAAGGAGTAGTCCCCATGTCGATCGTGTCCCGTTGGCTGGCTCCCCTCATCCTTGCCGCCGGTTTCGGCGTGATCGCGCTGGCGCCGGCACCCGCGCAGGCCCAGAGCAGCAACGACCTGGTCCGCGTGCTGGTCGATGTCGCCGACGTGATCTACCACAGCGGCCAGCCGTATTACCGCAACGGCAATTACGGCTACAACGACCGGCTGATCGTGGTGCGCGACCCGCGTGGCCAGCCCCGTTACTACCGCAACATGCCGCGCGGTTATTACGTCAGCAACTATCGCTCCGCGCCGCCGATGTACCGCGGCAAGGGGTATCGCCACGGCCATGACGTGAAGTGCAACAAGCACGGCAAGTGCAAGTCGAAGGTGAGCTATTACGATCCGCGCCATGATCGTGACCGCGATTACCGACGCGACCGCCGCCATTGGAGTGACCGCGACTGAGATGGCCGATGTGATCGCGACCACCGCCAAGGTGGTGGTTGATCCCCGCGCCGCTGCAGACGCATGAATCCGGCGACGGCACCGCAGCTGAGGTGCCGTCGCCGTTTGCGCGCTGCGTCATGGCGCATGACAGACGATCGGGTAGCCTCCGGATCGTCATTCCGGCCGTTGTTCCGCCCGCTCTGCTCCAGCGAGGATCCGCCATGAACCTGTTGTCGCGCCGTGCCTCCCTTCTGCTTGCCATCGCCGCTGCCGCCGCACTGATGGTCGTCGCCCTGCCGGTCAGTGCCGCCGGGCCGGTCGACTGCAAGCTCACCTTCAACCTGTCGGGCTGGTCGGTGTTCTACAAGACCGGGTCGGGCAGCGGCACGGTGCGTTGCGACAACGGCCAGAGCATGGCGGTCAGGATCCGGACCAAGGGCGGCGGGCTGACGTTCGGCAAGACCCGGATCGAGAACGGCCGCGGCGAGTTTTCCGGCGTGCGCCGGATCGAGGACGTGCTGGGCACCTACGTCAGCGCCGAGGCCCATGCCGGTGCCGGAAAGTCGGCCAAGGCCCAGGCGATGGTCAAGGGCGACGTGGCCCTGGCGCTGGCGGGCAAGGGCGAGGGCTGGGACATCGGGGTCGCGTTCGGCAAGTTCGTGATTTCGCGTTGACGGCTCTGTCAGACTGAACCAGAGCTTGGGCCCAAAGGTTCCAAGTCCATGATTTCAGAGCGTATTCACCCGTCGCCCACGAGCATCAGCAGTCGGTCGACAGGGTTCGGCACATATCCATCGGGAAACCCATGATGAGCAAACTCAAATTTCGGATGTTCGCGCTGGCGGCAGCGGTGTCGGCATTGGCCGGGACCGGACACGCGGTGGCGCAGGACTTCACCTTTGGCTGGAACCCGCGTACCGGCGATGTCTGGGTGGACAACTGGCTGGGCGACGTCAACCGTTATGGCAGTCGCTACCGGCAGCCGTTCGTCGACGAGATGGTGCGTTACTACGGTGCGCCACGCGACCTGGTGAGCACCTTGCTGATCGAGCGCCACTGGGCGCCGGGGGACGTGTATTACGCCTGCGCGATCGCCCAGATCATCGGTCGTCCGTGTCGCTATGTCGTGGACGAGTGGGAGCGCGACCATGGCCAGGGTTGGGGCAGCGTCGCCAAGCGGTTGGGGATCAAGCCGGGCTCGGACGAGTTCCATCGCCTGAAGCGCGGGTTCGTGCCGACCTACGATCGCTGGGGACGGCCGATCCGGATCGACGAGGATCTGTACCCGCATTACCCGGCGCGGGCGAAGGCGATCAAGGCCCAGGCCGGCAACGGCAATGCCCACCCGAATTCCGGCAACCGCGGAAAAGCGGTGGGCAACAACGCCGGCCACGGCAACAAGGGCAAGTCCCAGGGCAATCAGGGCAAGAACAAGGGCAAAGGTCAGGGCAAGGGCAAGGACTGACGTGCCGCTGCCGGGTTCCGGCAGGCCGGCATGGTTGAAGCGGCCCGGGCGTCATTCGTGGGCTTCAGCAACCGCTGCACCGGAAGTGCCCGGGCCAGCTACGTACAATGGTGGCCGATGATCGACACCCCCGCCATTGCACCCGCGCAGCTGCGCCTGTCCGTCGCCCCGATGATGGACTGGACCGACTCCCATTGCCGGGTCTTCCACCGGCTGCTGGCGCCGCATGCGCGCCTGTACTCGGAGATGGTGCACGCCAACGCAGTGATCCACGGTGACCGTGCGCGCCTGCTGGCGCTGGACCCGGTCGAGCATCCGGTCGCGTTGCAGCTGGGCGGCAGCGAGCCGGCCTTGCTGGCGCAGGCGGCGCGGATCGGGGCGGAGGCGGGCTTCGACGAGATCAACCTCAATTGCGGCTGTCCGTCCGACCGGGTGCAGGCCGGACGGTTCGGGGCCTGCCTGATGCGCGAGCCGGCGCTGGTGGCCGCCTCGGTCGCGGCGATGGTGGAAGCCTGCGCGGCCGCGAACCGGAATGTGCCGGTCACGGTCAAGTGCCGGCTCGGGGTCGATGACGACCACGACTACGACCGCTTCCGCGCCTTCATCGACGAAGTCGCCGCAGCGGGTTGCGCGATGTTCGTGGTGCACGCGCGCAATGCCTGGCTGAAGGGCCTGTCGCCGAAGGAAAACCGCGAGGTGCCGCCGTTGCGCTACGACTGGGCGTATCGGCTCAAGCGCGAGCGCCCGGACCTGCAGGTGATCGTCAACGGCGGCATCGCCGATGCGGACGAGGCGACCGCGCATCTGGCGCATGTCGACGGCGCGATGCTCGGCCGGGCCGCTTATCACGACCCCTATCTTTTGCATCGACTCGATGTGGCGTGGTTCGGCGGTGAACTGAGCTCACGGGCGGACCTGTTGCGCGCGTTGCAGCCGTATGTCGAGGCGCAGCTGGCGCGCGGTGTGTTCCTCAAGCACATCGCCCGGCACCTGCTTGGCCTGTTCGCCAACGAACGCGGCGGGCGCGCGTTCCGCCAGATTCTCAGCGAGGGCGCGCACAGGCCCGGCGCGGACTGGTCGTTGGTCGAGCGCGCGCTGGCGGTCACCGGAGCCTTCCAGTCGGATCCCCTCCTTCCCCCTGCGCGAGCTGCCACCGCATGATCACCCGTGACGTCAACGAGTTTCTCCAGTTCGCCCGCAACACCGCGCCGGACTTCGGCCCCGCCACGGCGCGTGCGGCGTTCATGGTCGCTCCCGACGGCTTCCAGCTCGCCGAGCAGTCCGCCGCTGACAACCGCTACATGGCCGAGGCGAGCGCATTCGACGCGGCGCGCGCCTCCGCCCAGCACCGCGAACTGCAACGCGCGCTGTCGCAGGTGATCCCGACGATCTGCTTCGCGGGCGATCCGGAAACCCCGGACGCGCTGTTTCCCAACAACGTGTTCGCCACCGCACGGGTGGAGGGCGTGCCGCGTTACGTGGTCGGCCGCATGCGCCATCCGGTGCGGCAGCGCGAGGCCACGCGTGCGGATATCCGCAGCTTCTTCGCCGACACCCTGGGGTATGCCGCGGTCGATCTGTCGACCCAGCCGCATCCCTGCGAACTGACCGGTGCGCTGGCCATCGACCGCGCGCGGGGCGTGGGCTTTGCCGGGCTGTCCGAACGTTGCGACGAGCAGGGCGCGCGGCTGATGCATGAGGCGTTGGGCCTGCGCGCCACGTTGATGTTCGACCTGGCACCCGGCGAGTACCACACCAACGTCGTGCTGGCCGTGCTGGCCGGGCGCGCGGCGATTGTCTGCCCGCGGGGATTTGCCGATCCGGCGGTGGTGGCCGGCATCGGCACGCTGTATGCGCCGCACGCGATCCTGCTGTCGCCGGCCGAGCATGCGGCGTTCGCCGGCAATGCGATCGCGCTGTCGGACGACGCGGTGTGGATGAGTGCGCATGCCGGCCGCTCGCTCGACGGTGCGACGCGCGCGGCACTGGCCGCGGCAGGGTTCGATCTGCGCACGGTGGAACTGGATGCGATCGAGGCCGGCGGCGGCTCGTTGCGCTGCTGCGTGGGCGAGATTTTCTGAGCGTGCCGACCGAGGCGTGACGGATACTCTGAACGGCAGGTTGAATGTAAAAGAAAAGTTCAGACCGGATTCACTGCCTCGTCCCGAGAATGAACAGCCAACTTCCCGCTGTCCGCCCGGAGTGTCATGCCCACCCGCTCTGCCGCCACGCTCGTCTCGTTGATGCTGTTTGCCGCGACCACGGCAACGGCGGGTGATGCCCTGGCGCAGCGGACCCGCGACAAGGCACGCCAACCCGATCGCGAACAGATCGAGCGTCGCCCTTCCAGCCACGGCCCCGCCGGCCCGGCACGGCCGCAACGGGGCAACGACCGCAATGCCGACCACCGCGCGCTGTCCGATGCGGTGCGTCGTGTCGAGCGACGCACAGGCGGCCAGGTACTGAGCGCCGAGCGGGTGCCGTACGATGGTCGCGACATCAACCGCATCAAGATCGTCGATTCCAGCGGCCGGGTGCGGGTGTATGTCGACGATCCTCCCCGTACGACGCAGGAAATTCCGGCCCGTACACGCCGCGACGACAACTGAACCCTCACCTTTGTTGCCATGCTCGCCTGTTCAGGGGAGCCGACAGACAGTCCAAGGAGTATCCATGCGAATCCTGCTGGTGGAAGACGAAGCGCCGTTGCGCGAGACCCTCGCGGCACGCCTGAAGCGTGAAGGCTACGCGGTGGATGCCGCGCAGGATGGCGAGGAAGGCCTGTACATGGGCCGCGAAGTGCCGTTCGACCTGGGCATCATCGATCTGGGCCTGCCGAAGATGTCGGGCATGGAGCTCATCAAGGCATTGCGCGAGGAAGGCAAGAAATTCCCGGTGCTGATCCTCACCGCGCGTTCGAGCTGGCAGGACAAGGTCGAGGGCCTCAAGCAGGGCGCCGACGACTACCTGGTCAAGCCGTTCCATGTCGAAGAGCTGCTGGCGCGGATCAATGCGCTGGTGCGCCGCGCGGCGGGCTGGAGCAAGCCGACCCTGGAATGCGGGCCGGTCACCCTGGACCTGGCGGCCCAGACGGTGAGCGTGCACGGGGCCAACGTCGACCTGACCAGCTACGAATACAAGGTGCTGGAGTATCTGATGATGCATGCCGGCGAGTTGGTCTCGAAGGCCGACCTGACCGAGCACATCTACCAGCAGGACTTTGATCGCGATTCCAACGTGCTGGAGGTCTTCATCGGCCGCCTGCGCAAGAAACTCGATCCGGAAGGCGCGCTCAAGCCGATCGAAACCGTGCGTGGCCGCGGTTACCGCTTTGCGATCCCGCGCAGCGGCGAATAAGCCCGCGCCGGTCCGTCCCGCCCCATGAGCTGGGCCCAGCCGCGCTCGTTGCAGGCGCGTCAGTTGATGGCCGCCAGTCTGGGTCTGGTGGCGTTTCTCGCCCTGGCCGGGGTGGCGCTTGACCGGGCGTTCCTGAACACCGCCGAGAGCAACCTCTACCAGCGCATGCGCAGTTATGCGCTGGCGTATGCCGACAGCGATTTCGCCCGCGACGGCACCTTCATCCCTCCCTACATGCCGCCGGATCCGCGCTTCGACCGTCCGGGCAGCGGCCTGTACGCGGAGGTCGTGCTGCCCAACGGACAACAGTGGAATTCGTCGTCCTCGGTCGGGCCGGTGCTGCCCGATGGCGAGCTGCTGGAAGCGCGCCGCGAGATCTTCGAAGGGCCGCTGGACATCACCGAGATCAACGGCCATCCCGGCCAGGCGTACCGCTATGGGCGGGGGCTGATCTACGCCAGCGGCGACGATCCACAGGCCGAGCTGCCGTACACGATCTACATCCTGGAGGACACCACGGCCCTGAGCCGGCAGGTCGAAGTCTTCCGTGAGGCGCTGTGGCGCTATCTCGGCGGCGCCGGCCTGGTGCTGCTGTTGCTGCAGGCGCTGATCCTGCGCTGGAGCCTGCATCCGCTGCGGCGGGTGATCGAGGAGCTCAAGCAGGTCCAGCGCGGGGTGACCTCGCGCATGAGCGAACGCCATCCGCGCGAGCTGGAGCCGCTGGCCGAAAGCATCAATGCGTTCATCGAAAGTGAGCGCGAGAACCTCGAACAGCAACGCAACACCCTGGCCGACCTCGCCCACAGCCTGAAGACACCATTGGCGGTACTGCGCGCGCGGCTGGATGACGACGCCCCGGAAGCGGAGCTGCGCGAGGAGGTCGACGCCCAGCTGCGGCGGATGAACGACCTGGTGTCCTACCAGCTCGCCCGCGCGGCGTCCGGCGGCCACACGCTGTTTTCCGCACCGGTGGACATCGAGCCGCACGCCGAGCAACTGGTGCGCGGGCTGGAGAAGGTCTATGCCGGCAAGGGCACCCTGTGCGAGTTCGATATCGCTGACGGCGTGCAGTTCCACGGCGAGCCGGGCGACCTGCAGGAGCTGCTGGGCAACCTGCTCGAGAACGCGTTCAAGTGGGCCCGCTCGCGGGTGCTGCTGACCGTCAAGGCCGGTGAAAGCGCGCCCAACCGCCGGCCCGGCCTGCTGATCGCGGTGGACGACGACGGCCCCGGCATCGCGCCGGAGAAGGTGGCCCTGGTGCTGCAGCGTGGTGTGCGCGGCGATGAGCGCGTGCAGGGCCACGGCATCGGCCTGGCGATCGTGCAGGACATCGTCCGTGGCTACCGGGGCTCGCTGGACGTGCGCACCTCCGCGGAGCTCGGTGGCGCCCGTTTCGAAGTACAGCTGCCGCCGCGCCTGTAGCGCTCATGCGCGTGCAGCACTCACACGCCTGCAGCAGCCGGTTGCGCGCTCAACCGGGCTCGAACGGCGGGCGTCCGTAGAAGCGGGCCAGGTGTGCGGCGACGGCCGGCATCGCCCGGCGCAAGGTGGCCGGGTCACTGAAGTGGTATTCGGTCGCCACGGCGAAAAATTCCTCGGGTGCTTCCGCCGCGTAGGGATCGATCGGGGTTTCCCGGCCGGCCTCCACCTGCGCCACCAGTACGTCGTAGGCGTGCTGGAAGTCGCGCGCCCATTCGCGCTGCCACGGGCGCGGCAGCGGCGGGGTGCCGTCAAGCACGCCGTCGAGGACGTCGATCTTGTGCGCCATCTCGTGGACGGCGACGCAGAAACCGGCGCGCGGATCGGCGCAGTCGGCCATCACGTCGGCCCACGACAGGATCATCGGGCCGGCGTCCCAGGCCTCGCCGATCAACTCGTCCTCCCACTCGTGCAGCACCCCGGCCGCATCGATGTGGCTGCGCTCGACCCGGAACGCATCGGGATACACGATCAACTGCGACCAGCCGTGCAGGCCCTGCTCGCCGAACTCGATCAGCGGCAGACAGCACAGCGCCGCCAGCAGACAGCGCTGGCCGGGATCGAGACGCAGGTCGCCGACCGGGGTGATGGTCTTGGTGTGCAGGAACCGGATGGCGAGCTGCTGCAGCCGTGCATCGCGGGGTTCATCCAGTGCGGCCAGCCAAGGCAACGCGGCGCGGGTGCCCTTCCACAGGTCGGCGGCGATCGGCTCGGGCGGACGCCACCAATGGCGCAGGCGGGTGAACAAGGCCGGGTGAATCAAGTCAAGGGGCAGTGCGATTCAGGGCCCGGCGATCAGCTGCGGGCCCGGTCGATCCTCAGCGCAGCATGCCCGGCAGGAAGCTGTGCCAGCGTGTGGATTGCGAGCGCCCCACCGGCAGGTCGCTGTGGACGGCCTGCTTGATCCTGGCTTCGCGGCTGGAGGCTTCGGCGGTCGCCGGTTCGTCCGGGTGGCTGCTGGTTTCCTCGTCGGGGCAACCGCCGCCATTGGGCGAACTCAGCTTCACCTCGCGTGCAACCGCCGCAGAGCTCATCAGGGCAAACATCAGGCAAAGGGCGATCCGCAACATGATGGAACCTCGTATGCCAGGGCCGATCCCGGTCAGTCCACGACTATAGCGTGAAACGGCTTGACGGCGGCAACCCGCCCCGGTAGGCCGCCTGGCGGGCCCCGGAGCGATGCCGGGCCGGTGCCGAAGGGCGCCCGGGCACAGCACTCGCGCATAATCAGCCCCATGCCCGACCGTCCTGATCCTTCCTGCGCGCCTTCCAGCCCGGCCCCGGCCGGCCCGACGGCCACCCGCGGCCAGGCCGGGATGGACGACCGTGAGTTGCTGGCACGTCTGATCGGGGGCCCGGTGTCGGGGGACACGCTGGCGCAGGAGAGCGGCCAGACCCGGGCCGCGGTCTGGAAGCGGATCCAGGCGTTGCGCGAGGCCGGTGTGCCGATCGAGGCCCAGCCGGGTCGGGGTTACCAGCTGACCCAGCCGTTCGACCTGCTCGACAACGACACCCTCGTCGAAGCCCTGCCGGCGACGGTGCGGGCGCGGATCGCCTCGCTGGAGGTCGGCTGGGTGGTGGACTCCACCAACTCGGCCTTGCTGCGGCGCGCCTCTCCCGCCGATGGCATGGCGGACGTGCTGCTGGCCGAGCGCCAGACCGGCGGCCGCGGACGCCGTGGCCGCGGGTGGAGCTCACCGCTGGCCGCGCATCTGTACCTGTCGTTGTCGCGCAGCTTCAGCGGCGGCCTGTCGCGACTTGGCGGTCTCAGCCTGGTCGCCGGCCTGGCGACCGTCGAGTCGCTGCATGGGCTGGGGTTCGGGATGGTGCGGCTGAAATGGCCGAATGATCTGGTCGTGGCCGGTCCCGACGGTGCCCTGAGAAAGCTGGGTGGCCTGTTGATCGAGGGCGGAGGCGAGCACGCCGGCCCCGTGCGGGCGGTGATCGGGCTGGGGCTCAACGTGCGCATGCCCGATGGTGTCGCCGGCGCGGATTTCGCCAGCGTGATTGACCAGCCCTGGTGCGACCTGTCGCAACTGCCGCCGGCAACGCCGTCGCGCAACACGTTGGCGGCCGCGATCCTGGCGCACTGGGTGCCGGCGCTGGAAGGTTTCGACCGGACCGGCCTGGCACCGCTGCTGGCGCGCTATGCCGCGCTGGATGCGATCGCCGGCCAGGCGGTCACCGTGCGAGGGGAGAGCAGCGCAATAACCGGCACCGCGCTGGGCCTGGCCGGGGATGGCTCGCTGCGGGTGCGGTTGGACGATGGCAGCGAGCGCTGCTTCCACTCCGGCGAAGTCAGCGTGCGTCGTGTCGCAGGACGCGGTCGATGACGGTCCGGCAATCGCCGATGTGCTGGCTGTTCGACCTGGGCAACTCCCGGCTCAAATGCGCGCCGTTGATGGCCGATGGCCGGGCCGGCGAAGCGATCGCGATCGACCATCGCAACGGAGCGCTGGCGGCCGCACTGGACCGCCACCTGCCTTCGGCGTTCGATGTCGCCTACCTCGCCAGCGTGGCTGATCCGGCGCTGCGGGTGGAGGTGTTGCAGGCGCTGACGGCGCGCTGCCGGCGGATCTCGGTCGCGCGTACCCAGTCGCGTTGGGGTGATTTCCGGATCGCGTATGCAGACCCCGCGCGCTTGGGCGTCGACCGGTTCCTGGCGATGCTTGCCGCGCAAGCCGATTGTTCCGGAGGGGCCGTGCTGGTCTGCGCCATCGGTACCGCGCTGACAGTGGACCTGGTGGATGCCGCAGGCTGCCATCGCGGTGGCCGCATCGCACCCTCGCCGACGCTGATGCGCGAAGCGCTGCAGGCACGGATCGTCCAGTTGCCCGCCAGCGGCGGCAGCTACCGGGAATTCGGCGCCGACACCCTGGATGCGCTGGCCGCCGGCTGCGAAGGTGCCGCGCTGGGTCTGATCGAACGCAGTCTGGCGGTGGCCGGACGCGAGCTGGGCGCCGCACCGGCCCTCTACCTGCACGGGGGCGGTGCCCCGGCGCTGTTGCCGCAGATGCCGCCAGCACGCTGGAGGCCGCAGCTGGTGCTGGATGGGCTGGCCCGCTGGGCAGTCCTTGACACCACGCCGTGAACCCGCCGCGCCGGACGGGATTGATACGGGCGGGGTGGATACAATCCCGGCCATGCTGATTCGTGGCCTGATCGTCCTGTTGCTGGTGCTCAACCTCGGGGTCGCCCTGTGGTGGGCGTTGCATGCGCCGCCTTCGACCGCGCCGTCGACCGGGCCGGTGGCGGGCGTGGCCAGTCTGCAGCTGGTGTCCGAGGTGCAGGGAGATGCCGATATCGCACAAGTCGCGCCGGCCGCTTCGGCCGTGGTCGAACAGTGCGTCGGCTTCGGTCCGTTTGCCGATGCCGCGGGCGCCGAGGCCGCCAGGGCGCGTCTGGACCCGCAAGTGATCCACGCGGTAGTGCATCGCCGGCATACGGGCTCGCCGCGCAACTGGCGCGTGTTCCTGCCGCCGCTCGCGAACGCCGCGGAGGTCGACGTCGTGGCCCGGCGGATCCTCGCCGCGGGATTCAAGGACTACTACGTGATCCGCGACGGTAAGGACGCCAACGCGCTGGCCCTGGGTCTGTTCCGCAGTGAGGACTCCGCCCGCGCGCGCGCGCAGGCGCTTGTCGCCGCCGGCTTTGCCGCGCAGGTGGAGCCGGTCGGGGCCGGTCCTGCCGGGCACTGGCTGGAGGTCGCCGCGGATGCCGGTTTCGATCGGGCCGGCGCGCAGGCGCTGGTGGCCGCCGCCCGCACCGAACCGGTCGACTGCAGGCGTTTCGACGGCCAGCAGCGCGCGCGACGGTGAGCGATGGGGTTGCCGCCCCGGTCGCGCTAGAATGTCCGATTCGCCGGCTTAGCTCAGTTGGTAGAGCAACCGCCTTGTAAGCGGTAGGTCGTCAGTTCGACTCTGACAGCCGGCACCAGCCAGCCACGGAGGCCCGCATGAACCGTACCTATTCCCCCGTCTCGATCATCGGCGCGCCCACCGATGTCGGTGCCGGCGACCGGGGTGGGCGGCTCGGGCCGGAGGCGCTGCGTATCGCCGGACTGGGCGAGGCGCTGCAGGCACGCGGGATCGAGGTGATCGACCGCGGCAACCTGGAAGGCCCGCGCAACCCCTGGCAGCCGCCGGTGGACGGCTACCGGCATCTGGCGGAAGTCACCCAGTGGAACCGCCTGGCGATGGATGCGGTCTACGCCGAACTCGCG
>DASTUE010000140.1:0-2556 GCA_035759805.1 Lysobacter sp.
GCCGCGTTCCTTGGCCTTGGACAGCACGATCTGGGCGCGGGTCTCGAAGTCCGGCGGTTCGATCGCCACGCTCAGGCCCCAGGCCAGGCGCGACTTCAGCCGCGGTTCCAGTCCCTCGACCTCTCGCGGGTAGCGGTCGCAGGTCAGGATGATCTGCTGCTTGCCGTCGAACAGCGCGTTGAAGGTGTGGAAGAACTCCTCCTGGGTGCGGTCCTTGCCGGCGAAGAACTGGATGTCGTCGATCAGCAACGCATCCACCTGCTGGAAATGGCGCTTGAAGCCGTCCATCGCCTTTTCCTGCAGCGCTTTCATCATGGCGCTGAAGAACTGCTCGCTGCGCAGGTACATCACCCGGGTGCCGGGGTTGTTGGTACGCATCAGGTTGCCGGCGGCGAACATCAGGTGGGTCTTGCCCAGCCCGGTGCCGCCGTACAGCAACAGCGGGTTGTGCCCGCGCTCGCCGGGGGTGAGCGCGGCCTGCATGGCCGCGGCTCGGCCCAGCTGGTTGCTGCGGCCCTCGACGAAGTTGTCGAATGTGTAGTGGTTGTCGAGATTGCCGTTGAACGGTTCGACCGCCGCCGCCGGGGCGCTGCTGCGCGCTGCCGATGACGGCGTCCCCGCGGCGATCGGCGCGGGGGCCCGCGGCAATGAACCGACTTCCAGGCTGACCGCGTCGCTGCCGGCGAAGTGCGCCAGCAGTTCGCGGATCCGGTCCAGGTAGCGCTCGCGCACGTGGTCGACCACGAACGCGTTGGGCGCGAACAATACCGTTGCGCCGTCCCGGGGACTGGACTGCAGCGGCTTCAACCAGGTGTGGACGTCCTCGGCCGGCAATTCGGCCTCGAGGCGTTCCAGACAGCGGGACCAAGCATCCATAGGGGGGTTCTTGATGGCATGACTCACCTCGCGCGACGGCCGGCATTGGGCGCCACGCGAAGCAGATGAGGGTCGGCCAGACTACCATGCGCGGGTAACGCGGGCGGATCGTCCCGGGTCGGGAATCCTGGGCCCTTCACTGGACCGCGGACCCCCACCGACAGGGACCGCAAAAGCCGGCGCGGCTTGGCATTTGACTCGCTCGCCGGCCCGCAGTTAAACTTGCCGGTCTTTTCCGCCGTAACCGCAGAGCCGCACGCATGGCCACCAAGCGCACCTACCAACCCAGCAACCTCAAGCGCAAGCGCGACCACGGTTTCCGTGCCCGCATGGCGACGGCCGATGGCCGCAAGATCCTGTCGCGTCGTCGCGCCAAGGGCCGCAAGCGTCTCTGCGCCTGAGCGCAGCTAGATGCCGCAACGGCCGCCCTTTGCCGCCGTTGACCTCCTGATGCCGAAGACCCGCTTCCCGCGCACCGCGCGGGTTCGCGCGCGCTCCGACTTCGACCGCATATTCAAGCACGGCCGGCGCGTGGCGCTGCCCGTGCTTGCATTGCATTGGCAGACCGCCGATGCCGCGCGCGCCAGCTGCGAACAGGCCAACCTGGCCCGTCCCAATGCACGGGTGCGGTTTGAGCGGCCCGATTCCGGCCCGCGCCTGGGTCTGGCCGTCTCGCGCAAGGTCGATCCGCACGCCGTCGGCCGCAACCGGATCAAGCGTGTCATGCGCGAGACCTTCCGCGCCCACCGCGCCGTGCTGGCCGATGGCGACTACGTCGTCGTGGCCCGGGTCGGCGCCGCGCGTTGCGATCACCAGCAGTTGCGGATGGCATTGCTGAGCCTGTTGCAGCGTGCCGGCGCGCTGAAGCCCGAAGAAATCGTGCCGATCGGCGCGGATGCCGCCATGCCTGCTTCCGAGCCCGCGTCGTCCGCGCCGTCGTTGCCCGGACCTGCCGCGGCCGGCACAATGCCGACGCCACGTCGACGCGACGTCATTTCCTCCACCGACCCCACGCCGCCTTCGCGCGGCGGCTGAGCCTGCCCGTTGCCCATGAACCAGACCCGCTTATTCCTGATCTTCGCCTGGCTGATGGTGGCGACCCTGCTGTGGATGGAGTGGAACAAGGAACAGGCCGCTCCGCCACCGACCAGCACCGGGGTGTCGACGACGGCGCCTGCGGTACCGGGCAGCGACCTTCCCGACGCCGCCGAGCAGGCCCGCGCCGGCGTCCCCGGCGCGCCGGTCATGACTGCCGCGCCGGTTGCCGCCGCCGGGCTTGCGGCTGTCGCCGGCGAGTCCGCTGCCGGGAACGATGCGGTCACCGTCACGACCGATGTGCTGCAGGTGCTGCTCGACGGCGGCGAAGTGCGGCAGGCGGATCTGCTGCGGTATCCCAGCACCGCCGAGGAAGGCAGTGCGCCGGTGCGCCTGTTCAGCCGCGAACCGGCCGACTTCTTCGTCGCCCAGAGCGGCTGGATCAGCAACACCAACGCCACCCCCACGCACCTGTCCGGCTTCGTGCTGGATCGCAGTGCGGCGCCGGCCGGTGCCGACTTCAAGCTTGCACCGGGCCAGGACGAGGTCGTGGTGCCGTTTGTCTGGACCGGCCCGGACGGGGTCAGCATCCATCGCACCTACACGTTCCGGCGCGGCAGTCATGACCGGCGCGCCGGGGACGCC
>DASTUE010000141.1:0-32904 GCA_035759805.1 Lysobacter sp.
TCACGCACCACGCCGGCGACCATCGCGCCCGTTTCCAGGCCGACGAAGGCCCAGAAGATCGGTGCCAGCGCGCCGAACACCACCGAACTGTTGCTTTTGCCGGTGACGTTCCAGCCGGCGTCGTAGATGCCCTGGTCGAAGCTGCCCCAGCCGAACATGAGCACCGCGGCGACCGGCGCGAGGCCGAACACCACGCAGAACGATTCGAACCGTGCGACCGGACGCGGACCGAGCAGGTTGAGCGCGAACATCAGCCAGATCAGGCCGATCTGGCCGGCGACCTGGACCTGCGGATTGGCGCCGTCCAGCGGCAGCAGGGTGGCCAGGTAGCCGAACGCGGCCACCGCGATCGCGTTGTTGCCGATCCAGGAAGAGACCCAGTACAGCGTGGTCGCCAGGAAGCTGACGTCGCGCCCCAGCGCCGGGCGCACGTAGTCATCGGAGGACTCCAGGTTGGGGTAGTCGCGCGCCAGCCGGGCGAACGCGCCGCCCAGCATCAGTGCCAGCGCGGTGGCCAGCAGCCAGCTGATCGCCGTGATCGCCCCGGAGCGGGCGAGGGTCGCCGGCAGCAGGAAGAATCCCGAGCCGATCATGTTGTTGGCCACCATGAAGGTGGCCAGCACCGGGCCGATCTTGCGCGCGCTCACGGACACGCCCCTATCGCTTCTTGCGCAGCTTGCTGTGGCGGTAGCCGTAGCTGGCGTAGATCAGCACGCCGATCCCGATCCAGCTCAGCAGCAGGTCCCAGTGCTCGGCGAACGGCTGCGCGAACAGGTACAGGCACGCGATCACGCCCAGCGGACAGATCACGATCGCCAGCGGCACCCTGAACGGCCGCGCCAGGTCGGGACGGGTGTAGCGCAGGATCAGCACGCCGGCGCAGACCGTCGAGAAGGCCAGCAGCGTGCCCATCGAGACCATCTCGCCGAGCAGGTTGATCGGCAGGAAGCCGGCCAGTCCGGCCGCCGCGATGCCGACCAGCACGGTGCTCACGTGGGGGGTGTGGTACTTCGGGTGCACCTTGCCGAAGATCTTCGGCAGCAGGCCATCGCGGGCCATCGTGTAGAAGATGCGCGGCTGCCCCATCAGCATCACCAGGATCACCGAGGACAGGCCCGCGATCGCGGCGACCTGCACCACGGTCTGCAGCCAGCCCAGCGACGGATAATTGTCCAGCGCGGTGGATACCGGCTCGGGCGTGTTGAGCAGCTGGAAAGGCATGATGCCCGTCAGCACCGCGCTCACCACGATGTACAGGATCGTGCAGATCACCAGCGAACCCAGGATGCCGATCGGCATGTCGCGCTGCGGGTTCTTGGCTTCACCGGCGGCGGTGGAGACCGCATCGAAGCCGATGTAGGCGAAGAACACGATCGCCGCGGCCCGGACCACGCCGCTGGCGCCGAACTTTCCGGGGCCTTCGTTTTCCGGAATGAACGGCTGCCAGTTGGCGACATCGATGTACTTTGCCGCAAAGGCGATGAACATCAGGATCGCGACGACCTTCACCGCCACGATGACCGAGTTGACGATCGCCGACTGGCTGATGCCGACGTAGCCCACGGCACTGAGGGCGGCGATGATCAGCACCGCCGGCAGATTGATGAGCGTGCCGGTGCGGACCAGCGAGCCGTCCACGACCGTGAAGGGCGCACTGGCCAGGTGTGCCGGCAGGGCCATGTCGAAGTTGGTCAGGAACGCGTTGAGATAGCCCGACCAGCCGACCGCCACCGTGGAGGCGGCGAACAGGTATTCGAGCACCAGGCACCAGCCGATGAACCAGGCAACGCCTTCGCCCAGGGTGGCGTACGAGTACGAGTAGGCGCTGCCCGAAACCGGCAGCATCGCCGCGAATTCGGCGTAGCACAGGCCCGCGAATGCACAGGCGATGCCGGCCAGCACGAAGCTGAGCATGATCGCCGGTCCGGCATGTTCCGCCGCCGCCTGGCCGGTCAGCACGAAGATGCCTGCGCCGATGACGGCGCCGACGCCGAGCATCATCAGTTGGGTGGCGCCGAGAGTGCGCTTGAGTGATGCCTCGCCTTCCAGGCTGCCCTCGAAAGGCTCGCCGGCATCGACGTGTCCAGCCGGTGCGATCGGCTTGGTCATGAACAGATTCTTGAACATCGGATCCCCAACTGAGTTGTCGACAGCGACGATGGCCGTCGTTCACTACACCGTGCACCGAGTGTGCGGCAAGTGGCGGGCCACCTTAACCCAGTGGCGAAACATGCGGCAAGCCGGTCACGATGGCGATGTCGACGTGGGTGTCGGCCGGCATAATCGGGCCGGGGAAATCGCCCTGCAACGTACTCGACGGTATGCATGAGCCTCCCGACATCGCGCTTGCGCTGATCGACTATCGGCAGTTCTGGCCGGAGGAAGGCGATGTGGTTGCCCTGTTCCAGGACCTGTTGACCGATGGTGGTGATCCGTTCGTGCGCGCCCGGCTGGCCGGCCACTTCACCGCCTCGTGCTGGCTGGTGGATCGCGGCGGCACGAGGGTGTTGCTGACCCATCACCGCAAGCTGGGACGCTGGTTGCAGCTGGGTGGCCATGCCGATGGCGATCGCGACCTGGCGCGGGTCGCCCTGCGCGAGGCCGGGGAGGAGTCGGGCCTGAAGGACCTGCGCGTGGAGCGCGGGTTGTTCGACCTCGACCGGCACTGGATTCCCAAACGTCACGACGTGGCTGGCCATTGGCATTACGACGCCCGTTATGTCGTTCATGCCGGCGAAGACGAGGGTTATATCGTCAGCGAGGAGTCGCTGGATCTCGCTTGGCGCGACATTGCCGCGATTGTCGATGCGGCCGATGGGAGCGCGTTGGGCGATCCTTCGCTGCGGCGCATGGCGCGCAAATGGTTGCAGCGCGGATTGCCTGAATGAGCCGTGCGCTGACACGGCGCGAGGTGACGTAGGAGCGACGTGAGTCGCGACCGGATCATTGCCACCAATGCGCGGGAAGCCGCCGCTACCGGATTCATCACCGGAATCGATGCCTCACGATGGCGTCATTCGCTGCGCGTTCGCGACTCATGTCGCTCCTACAAAGGCAGGGGCTGATGGGCTCGTGGTGATGTAGGAGCGACGTGAGTCCCGACAGCATGGCGAAACCGGACGTCAGTACATTCGCGATTCGCCGCTGGAGGCATGACTACACCACTCCCGCGGGGAACTCCGGTCAATACAACACCCGCGTGCGCAGGGTGCCGGGGATGGCCGACAACAGGGCTTTCAACTCGCCCGCCTGGGCACCGGTCGCGCCGACGTCGATCACCACGTAGCCCACGTCGGCGTCGGTGCGCAGGAACTGCCCGTCGATGTTGAGGCCGAGCTGCGAGAAGATCTCGTTGACCCGCGACAGCACGCCCGGCACGTTGCGGTGGATATGCAGCAGGCGCAGGCTGCCGGTGTGTTCGGGCAGGGCGACCTCGGGGAAATTGACCGCCGACAGGGTCGAGCCGTTGTCGCTGTAGCGGATCAGCTTGGCGGCGACCTCCAGGCCGATGTTGTCCTGTGCTTCCAGCGTGCTGCCGCCGATATGCGGGGTCAGGATGGCGTTGTCGATGCCGGCCAGTGGCGAGATGAATGGCTCGTCGTTGCCTTCCGGTTCGATCGGGAACACGTCCACCGCCGTGCCGCCAAGGTGGCCGGCGTTCAACGCTTCGGCCAGCGCATCGATATCGACCACCTTGCCGCGCGAGGCGTTGATCAGGTGCGCGCCGCGGCGCATCGATGCGATCTGCGCCGCGCCGACCAGGTTGCGCGTGAGCGGGGTTTCCGGCACATGCAGGGTCACCACGTCGCTGCAGGCCAGCAACTCCTCCAGGTTCGCGGCCGCGCGGGCGTTGCCGAGGGTCAGCTTGTCCTCGATGTCGTGGAAGACCACCTGCATGCCCAGCGCCTCGGCGATCACCCCGACCTGGGTGCCGATGTGGCCGTAGCCGACGATGCCGATGGTCTTGCCGCGGACCTCGTGGCTGCCGGTGGCGGACTTCTGCCAGCCGCCGCGATGGCAGACCGCGTTCTTCTGCGGGATGCCGCGCATCAGCATGATCGCTTCGGCAATGACCAGCTCGGCCACGCTGCGGGTGTTGGAATAGGGCGCGTTGAACACCGGAATGCCGAGCAGTTCGGCGGCGTGCAGGTCGACCTGGCTGGTCCCGATGCAGAAACAGCCGATCGCGATCAGCCGTCGCGCCTGCGCCAGCACGTCGGCTGACAGGTGCGTGCGCGAGCGGATGCCGATGATGTGCGCCTCGGCGATCTGGCGCCTGAGCTCATCCTCGGGCAGGGCCTTGTCGTGGACCTGGATCTGCGAATAGCCCGCGGCGCGGAACCGGTCGACCGCGTTCCGGCTGACGCCTTCCAGCAGCAGCACGCGGATGTCGTTCTTCGGATAGGAGGTCTTCTTGGCCACGGTCGGGAGATCGACGGAAAGGGGGCTTGAATATCGCAGAAACCTGCCGTGGTTGCTGCGCCGCAACACTGGACGCGCGCGCGGTGACGCTGGCAGGCTGGACGCCTTTCCCGTTGCGATGGCCTGTCATGAATGATCCGCGCCTGAGCGCCTTGCTGGCCACTGTTCCCGGATTGCGGCTGACAACCGATCCGGCGGATCTGGAGTATTACGGCCGCGACTGGACGCGTCGCTGGGTGCCGGCACCACTGGCGATCGCCCTGCCGGCCGACGTCCACGAGGTGCAGGCGATCGTGCGCTGGGCCAACCGGCATCGCGTCGCCATCGTGCCTTCGGGTGGACGCACCGGCCTGTCGGGCGGCGCGGTGGCGGCCAGCGGGGAGCTGGTGCTCAGCCTGGAGCGCATGAACCGGGTGATCGCGTTCGACCCGATCGACCGCAGCCTGACCGTGCAGCCCGGCATCGCGCTGGAGGCCGTGCATCAGGCGGCACGCGAACACGGACTGTCGTATCCGGTCGATTTCGCCGCGCGCGGGTCGTGTTCGATCGGCGGCAACATCGCCACCAATGCCGGTGGCATCCGCGTGATCCGCTACGGCAACACGCGCGAATGGGTGGCCGGACTGAAGGTGGTCACCGGGGTCGGCGAACTGCTCGACCTCAATCGCGGGTTGGTCAAGAACGCCAGCGGCTACGACCTGCGACATCTGTTCATCGGTTCGGAAGGCACGCTCGGGATCGTGGTGGAGGCGACCCTGCGGCTGACCGATCCGCCGCCCCCGTCGAACGTGATGCTGCTGGCGCTGCCGTCGTTCGAGGGGCTGATGCAGGTGTTCGCCGTATTCCGCGAGCGCCTGCAGCTGGAGGCCTTCGAGTTCTTCACCGACCACGCGCTCCGGCACGTGCTCGCCCATGGCGGCCAGGCGCCCTTCGGCGAGCCGCATCCGTATTACGTGGTGGCCGAGTTCGCCGCCGCGGACGACGCGCAGCAGGCGGCTGCGTTGGCGGCGTTCGAGCATTGCCTGGAGAACGGGCTGGTCAGTGACGGCGTGATCAGCCAGAGCGATGCGCAGGCGGCGCAGTTGTGGCGGTTGCGCGAGGGCATCACCGAAAGCCTGGCCCGCCATCGTCCGTACAAGAACGACGTGTCGGTCCGCATCTCGGCGATGCCGGCGTTCCTGGCCGAGGCGCAGTCGCTGCTGGCGCGCGAGTATCCGCATTTCGAGGTGGTCTGGTTCGGCCATATCGGCGACGGCAACCTGCACATCAACGTGCTCAAGCCCGATGACGTGGACGAGGCCGGCTTCGTGTCCCAATGCGGGCACGTCACCGACCTGCTGGCGGTGACACTGCAGCGCCACGGCGGCAGCATCTCCGCGGAACACGGTATCGGGCTGGTCAAGAAACCGTGGCTGGACAGTGCCCGCAGCGCGGCGGAAATCGAGGTCATGCGCGGTATCCGCCACGTGCTCGATCCGCTGGGCATCATGAATCCGGGAAAGCTGTTCGATCCGCTGGCGCCGCCGGGTCACGTCTGAACGGCGTCGCTACCGCCAGGGAAGGGCTGAACAACTGCCGTTATCCCCGCGAAGGCGGGGATCCAGTGACTTCAAGTCATTGGAAGCAAAGGCTCCAGGTTCCCGCCTTCGCGGGAATGACGGGCAAAAGCCGAGTTGTTCAGATTCTCCCCGGCCATCCAACTGGCGCTTGAGGCATGCGCCGTGATGCGGGCGAAGGTAGTCTGTGCGGCTCGCGGGCCTCGTGTTTCCACGGGATTCCGGCCCCGATGGATCGTTCCGGCAACCATTCCCCCGACAAGACAGGTACGTCCTCCGATGAAACATTCCCCTCTGCTGTGTACCGCGTTGCTGCTCGGCGTTTCGTCCCTTGGCCTTTCGCCGGTTGCCTCGGCGTCCAGCTTCTACACCACTTCCGAGGCCGTGACCGGCGCGCTCAAGGGCACCTCCAACGGCATCTCGGCCACCAGCGGCTCGTTCAGCGACAACAAGGTCGTGCTCGCCGCACGTGACGATGCCGCCAGCTATGTCGCCAGTGACGGCGCCATCCGTGGCGTGCATCTGGAGGCGGCCATCGTGCTGCTGCGGGCCGAGTTGCCCGAAGCGCAGGCGGCGAGCGATCTGGATCTGGCGCGGGCGATCCTCGCGCTGTGATGCGTGTGCGGTGCCGGTGAGAGCCGTCCTGTGCGCCGCCGGGCATGACAGCGATTTCCGGTTGCACGACGGCATCCCGATGACCCCGGACTGCCGCCGGAAGCAAGCGCGCAAGGCAATCGCGGGGGGCTGGCTGCTGCTCGCCGCGTTGCTGGTATCGCCCTGGCTGCCGGCGCGGGCGGCGCTGCAGTTGCAGCTGGACACCACGGCACTGACGCCGGCCCAGTCACACGCCAGCCAACGACTGCTGGATGACGCGATGTCGCGGTTGCCGCAGCGCTTCAAGGCGGAGCTGGACCGGCAGATTCCGGTGCGCTGGAGCGATGCGTTGCCCGATGCCGTCTCCGGCCGCGCCGGGCGGCGTGTCCTGTTGCTCAACCGCCGCTGGCTGCCGGCGCTGGACGGGGCCGATGTCGTCCCGGCTGTCGGCGGTCGTGATCCGCGCGAGGAACTGTTGGCGACGGTGCTGCACGAGCTCGCCCATTTCCACGATCGCCAGCACCGGCTGTCGGCCGATCCCCGACTGCTGGACCTGGCCGGCTGGCAGGTCAAGGCGAAACGCCCGGGGGCGCGCCAGTCGCGCAACCCGTTCACCGATCGCAGCCCCGATGCCCACGAGTTGACCAGCCCACGTGAGTTCGTCGCGGTCAATTTCGAATACTTCCTGCTCGACCCGGACTACGCCTGCCGCCGGCCCGCCCTGTACCGGCATTTCAGTGCGGTTTTCGACTGGTCGCCAGCCCACCCGGATTGCGCCGGCGATCTGGTCCATGTCAACGCGGGCAACGATGCCGACGGCGCTGGAACTGCAGGCGCGCTGGGCAGGCTCGATCCGCGCCGCGTGTACGCGGTGGAGTACCTGCTGGCCGAAGGCAATGACGAGCTCATGAGTCGCTGGGGCCACAGCATGCTGCGGCTGGTGGTCTGTGCGCCCGGACGCGAGCCGGGACCGGATTGCCGGCTCGACCTGCAACACCATCTGGTGCTCTCGTTCCGCGCCTTCGTCAACGACGTGCAGCTGTCCAGCTGGCGCGGACTGAGCGGCTCGTATCCGTCACGGCTGTTCGTGCTGCCGCTGTCGCAGGTGGTGGAGGAGTACACCATGGACCAGTTGCGCGGATTGCAGTCCATTCCGCTCGCGCTGCAGCGCGCGGAAATCGAGACCCTGCTGGAGCGGGCCGGCCAGCTGCACTGGAGCTATGACGGCCGCTACTACTTCGTCAGCAACAACTGCGCGGTGGAGACCTTCAAGCTGCTGCACGACGGCGTACCGCGGCTGGCGCAGGCGCGACTGGGCGCGATCACCCCGACCGGGCTGCTGAAGCGGTTGCGCCGGCGCGGAGTGGCCGACATCGGCGTGCTGGACGACGCGCACGAGGCGCGGCGGCTGGGCTACCGCTTCGACTCGCTGCAGGAGCGTTTCCAGGCGATGTTCGCGATTGCCCGGCAGGAATTGCCATTGCCCGAGACCGCGGTCGAGGACTGGCTTTCGCTGCCGGCGGACCAGCGCCGCAAGTGGTTCGACCACGCCGGTATGCGGGCGACCGCCGCATTGTTGCTGCTGGAAGAGGCGGCCTTGCGCCGGCAGATCCTGCTGGCGCAACAGGAACTGAAACGGCGCTACCTCGTGGCGGACTCCGCGCGCGCCGCGACCGGCGGCGATTTCGGGCAAGCCGACGCCAGCCTGCGGCAGATCCTGCAGGACAGCGGCTTCCTCAGCCGCCCCGCCGGGCTGTTGTCCGCTCAACAGGGCTACGGTCTGCCGCAGCCCGCCGAGCTCGCATCACTGGCCACCGAGACCGCGCAACGGCAGCTGCGCCTGGCCGACCTCAACGACCGGCTGGCCGCCCAGGTCCGTGACCTGCTGGACCCGCCGATGCGGGCGAACCTCGACGGCATCCAGGCGAATATCGATGCGCTGAGCGACCGTCTGCGCGTCCTCCATCGCGAAAGCGGCGGACTGGAGCTGCCGTAATCAAGCGACGCGTAATGGCCCGCCAGCTCAGTCCGCGCGCCCGGCGAACTCGCCGCTGGCCGTGCTCACCAGCACGCGCTCGCCGGTGACGATGTATTCGGGAACCATGATCTCCAGCCCGGTCGACAAGCGGGCCGGTTTCGGGCGCTTGGTTGCGGTGCCGCCCTTGAGCTCGGGTGGGGTCTCGACGACTTCCAAGGCGACGCTGGCCGGCAGCTGCAGCCCGACCGGCAGGTCATCGATGATCTGCACGTAGCAGCCGGACAGGTCGTCGACGATGTAGCCGGCGTCATCGCCGATCACGTCGGCATCCAGCGTGTAGGGGGTGTAGTCCTCGTCGTCGAGGAACACGAACGCGTCGCCGTCCCTGTACGAGTAGGTCGCCTGGCGGCGGCTCAGCTCGACTTCCCTGAGCTCGTCGTCCCCGCCCAGGCTGAGGTCGAACTTGTTGCCGCCGGGGACCGAGTACATGGTGAAGCGGAACTTGACGTTGCCGCCCCGGCCCTGCGGCGAGCTGCGCTCGATGTCGCGCACCTGGTAGACGGTGTTGTTGTACTCGACCACGTTTCCTTTCTTGACGTCGTAGGCTTTCATGCGTTTTCCGGGTATGGGTATCTGGTTGCGGCAATCCGGTTCCCTGTAGGAGCGACGTCAGTCGCGACCGCACGGTGAAACCGGTTGTCCTCGCGTTCGCGACTTGCGTCGCTCCTACAAGGGGCGATTGGCTATTTCGGCGCCAGTCGGGTCGCGCCATCGAGGCGGATGGTCTCGCCGTTGAGGTAGGTGTTGCCGAGGATGTAGGCGACCAGATCGGCGAATTCCTCCGGCTTGCCCAGGCGCGACGGGAACGGGATCGTGGCGGCCAGCGACTGCTGTACCGACTCGGGCATGCCGTCGACCATCGGGGTCCAGAACACGCCCGGCGCGATGGTCATCACGCGGATTCCGAAGCGGGCCAGTTCGCGCGCCATCGGCAGGGTCATGCCGACCACGCCGCCCTTCGACGCGGAATAGGCCGCCTGGCCGATCTGGCCCTCGTAGGCCGCGACCGAGGCGGTGTTGACGATCACGCCGCGCTCGCCGTCGGCGCCGGCCTCGTTGTGCTGCATCAGCTCGGCGGCGGCCTTGGCGACGTTGAAGCTGCCGACCAGGTTGACCATCACCGTGGTCTGGAAGCGCGACAGCGGCATCGGGCCGTCCTTGCCCAGCACGCGCCCGGCACCGAGGATACCGGCGCAGTTGACCGCGACATTGAGGCCGCCCAGGAACTCCCGCGCAGCGGCGACGTTGGCCGCCACCGCGGCTTCGTCGGACACGTCGGTGCCGAAGAACTGCGCGTTGGCATCGCCCAGTTCGCCGACGGCGGCGGCGCCCTTTTCCTCGTTGACGTCGAACAGGGCGACCTTGCCGCCGTGCGCGACCAGGTGCCGGGCGACGGCGAGGCCGAGGCCGGAAACGCCGCCGGTGATGATGGCGCGGGTATCGGAAAGCTGCATGGAAAATCCTGCGGGCGGAAAGCGGTGATTCTAGGACAGCCCGCACGGGGGGGCGACCGCGGCCTGCGGTTCCACCGCTCAGCCCGTTGCCGGCTCAGGGCGCCCGCGGGATCGTTCCGGCGTAGCGGCGGGCGAGTTCCTCAGGCGGCAACCCCGGTGCAAACAGGAAGCCCTGGCCGACATGCACGCCGCGTGCGATCAGGAAGTCGCGCTGGGCGGCGTTCTCCACGCCTTCGGCCACCAGGCCCAGCTTGAGGCTGCGGGCGATGCCGATGATGGCCTCGCACACTGCCACGTCCGAAGCGGTGTCGGGAATGCCCTGGACGAACAGCTGGCTCAGCTTGAGACCGTGGATCGGCAGCCGGCGCAGGTAGTTCAGCGCGCTGTAGCCCTCGCCGAAATCGTCGATGGCCAGGCTAACGCCAAGCTCGCGCAGCGCAGCGAAGGTACGCAGGGTGTCGGGCTCGTCCTCGATCAGGACACGCTCGGTGAACTCCAGCTCCAGCGCACTGCCGGGCAGGTCGAACTCGGTCAGCGCCGCCTGCACGATTTCGGCGAGGTCCTCGGCCATGAACTGGCGGTAGGACACGTTGACCGCGACGCGCTCGAACTGCAGCCCGTTGTCCTGCCATTCGCGCAACTGCCGGCAGGCCTGGCGCATCACCCAGGTGCCGATGGCGACGATGTCGCCGGTGGTTTCGGCGTGGTCGATGAAGTGGTCCGGCGGCATGTCGCCCAATGATTTGTTGCGCCAGCGGATCAACGCCTCGGCCGCGACCACCCGCCCGCTGGCGAGGTCGACCTGGGGCTGGTAGACGAGGTGGAACTCGTTGTTGTCGATGGCGTGGCGCAACTGGGTTTCCAGTTGCTGGCGCTGGTGCTGGCGGGCGGCCAGTTCGGCGGTGAAGACCTGCCAGCTGTTGCGGCCGCGGCGCTTGCTGGCGTACATCGCCACGTCCGCGCTCTGGATCAGTTGTTGCGAGCGGGTGCCGTCCTGCGGCGACTGGGCGATGCCGATACTGGCGGTGATCGCGAACTCCTCGCCGTCCAGGCGGAAGGCGTCGGCGAAGATTTCCAGGATGCGGTCGGCCAGTCGCGGTGGCCGGGCAGGGTCGTCATCGACCGGGCACACCACCAGGAATTCATCGCCGCCGAAACGCGCGATCAGGCCCTCGGTACCCACTGCACGCTGGATGCGCCGCGCCGCCGCGGCCAGCAGCCGGTCGCCGGCTGCGTGGCCGAGCACATCGTTGACGACCTTGAACCGGTCCAGGTCGATGTACAGCACGGCCAGTGCCGACTGGGCCGGATCGGCGAGGCGGGCTTCGATCTCGAAACGCAGCGCGTCGCGGTTGAGCAGCCCGGTCAGCGGGTCGGTGCGCGCCTTCACCCGCAGGGTTTCCTCGCCCTGCTTGCGGTCGGTGATGTCCTGCAGGGTGCCGGTCAGGTGGGCCCGCAACGGGCTGTCGCCCCCGATCTCGCCGATCGCACGGACCCAGAATGGGCGGCCGTCACCCCGCATTCCCTGCAATTCGAGCTGCAGGTCGCGGCCGGTGCTGATGGTCTGCTCAAGCGCCTGGCGCAGGCGGCAGCGGTCGGATTCGACCAGGCAGTCGAGCAGGCCTTCGATGGTGTCGGGCGCCTGGTCGCGGCCGATGATGCGGCGGGCCTCGTTGGTCAGGTAAAGGTGGTTGCGCCCGGTGTCCCACTCCCAGCCGCCGATCCGGGCCAGCGCCTGGGCGCGCTCGAACAGGGCGCTGTCGCGCTTGAGTGCGGTGACGTCCGAAAACATCGACAGCACCTGCTGCGGCCGCTGGTGGCCGGGCAGGAACTGCGGCATCGCGGTGACCGATACCCAGGTGAGGCTGCGGCGCTGGCGATGGAAGAAGCCCAGCACGGTGCTGTGGACGGCGCGCCCGTTGCGTGCCACGCGGGCAGCCGGCAGCTCGTCGGGTGGCAGTTCGCGCCCGTGCTCGTCGACCACCAGCCAGTGCTGCTTCGCAAGGGCCCGGTCCGCGCGCTGCCCCGGCCGGATGCCGAACAGGCGACGGGCAGCCAGGTTCGCGTGGGTGATTTCGCCCCCGGTATCGCGGACCAGGATCGCCTTGTCGATGTTTTCCATCAGCGCCCGATAGCGCAGTTCGGCGTCACGCCGGCCGCTGAGGTCGCGGGCCACTGCAACGATGCAGTTGCGGCCGTCGAGCTGGAAGTTGGCCGAATGCACCTCGACCGGGAACCGGCTGCCGTCGGCCCGCATGTTGTCGACCTCCAGCACATAGGTGTCGCCGCGGTCGAGAGTTTCCCAGACCGGCTGCAGGTGGTCGGCGGGCAGGTCCGGATTGATCAGGTGGATGGGCTTGCCGACGATGTCCTTGCGGGCGCACTGGTAAGCCTGCAGACCGGCCTTGTTGAGGTCGAGCACGATGCCGTCGGCGTCCAGGATGCTGACCGGATCGGGCACCGCATCGAACAGTGCGTGGTAGTGCATCCGTGCGTGTTCCGCATCGATGTGTGCGGACCGCAGGGCGCGGGCCGCACGGATCAACAGGTCGCGGGTGGCTTCATCGAGCGCCAGGTCGTGACTGGCCGTCTCCAGCGCCGCTGCCGTGGACGCCGCCTCCGCTCCATCCGGAGGCGGGGGCAGTCCACGGGCTGGCGGCACGGAGTTCATGCCGCGGTCAACGCCCTGGCGACCTTGCTGCCGGTTTCCCGGCCGAGCAGGGCGGACAGCCAGCGGCCGGTATCGGCCAGCCGGTCCAGGTCGATGCCGGTGCGGATGCCCAGCCCGTGCAGCATGTAGACCACGTCCTCGCTGGCGACGTTGCCGCTGGCGCCCTTCGCATACGGGCAGCCACCCACACCGGACACCGCCGAGTCGACCACGGCGACGCCTTCTTCCAGGCAGGCGAGGATGTTCGACAGCGCCTGGCCATAGGTATCGTGGAAATGCACGGCCAGCGCGCTCATCGGCACCTCGGCGGCAACGGCCTTCAGCATCGCCCGCGCCTTGCCCGGTGTGCCGACCCCGATGGTGTCCCCCAGTGATATCTCGTAGCAGCCCATTGCATGCAGTTCACGTGCAACACGGACGACATCGGCCACCGGCACCTCGCCCTGATAGGGGCAGCCGAGCACGGTGGAGACGTAACCGCGGACTTTCACGCCATCGGCTTTGGCCCGCTGCATGACCGGCGCGAAGCGGGCCAGCGATTCGGCGATCGAGGCGTTGATGTTTTTCCGGTTGAAGGCTTCCGATGCGGCGGTGAACACCGCGATCTCTTCCACGCCTGCCGCGCGGGCACGGTCGTAGCCCTGCTCGTTGGGCACCAGCACGGGGTAGTGCACGCCCGGCTTGCGGGTGATGCCGGTGAACACCTCGGCGGCGTCGGCCAGCTGCGGCACCCATTTCGGGCTGACGAAGCTGGTGGCCTCGATGCTTTGCAAGCCGGTCGCCGACAACCGGTCGATCAGTGCGATCTTGTCGGCGGTGGCGATGATGGCTTTCTCGTTCTGCAGCCCATCGCGCGGACCGACCTCGACGATGCGGACGGCAGGTTTCATGGTGTCGGTTCCAGTGCAACCAGGATCGCGTCGGCCTCGACGAACTCGCCGGCCTGCGCGCGGACTTCGGCGACGGTGCCGTCGCGTGGCGCCTTCAGGCTCAACTCCATCTTCATGGCCTCGATCACCATCACCTCCTGTCCGGCCTCGACGCGGTCGCCGGCCGCGGCCTTGACCACCACCACCCGGCCCGGCATCGGCGCGGTGACGTTGTCGGCCACGCTGCCCGCGCCGCTGGCCTCGTGACGGTACATGGCCATCGGCTGCAGACGCAGGCGTTGCTCGCCGTCGTGGATGATCAGATTGTTCTCTGCGTCGTTGTCCGGACTCAACACCTCGAAGCGTCGCGCGCGGTCGCCGATACGCAGGCTCAGGCCGCTGCACACGCGTCGTGCGCCGCGGATGTCGTGCGCCTCGCCGGCGTGTTCGATGTGGTAATCGCCACCGCTGCCGCTGGCGTGGACTTCGAGCCGCTGGTCGCGCCAGCCGAACGCGAGGCTGCGGCGGCTGCCGTGTCCGAGGCGCCAGCCGTCGGCGATCGCCCAGGGCGAGGTCGGATCGTTGGAACCGGCGGCCTGCCTGCGCGCCTGCTGTTCCTGCCCGAGCAGGCGGGCGACCGTGGCGGCGAGCAGCAGGTCGGTATCGAGCGTATCGGTGGCCGGCATGAACTCGTCGAGATGGCGATCCAGGTAGTCGGTATCGATGCTCGCCTCGACCACCGCCGGATGGCGCACCAGCCGTTCCAGGAAGGGGATGTTCGACTTCGGCCCGCTGATCTCGCATTGCGCCAGCGCGTCGCGCAGGCGGGCGAGGGCGCGGGGACGGTCGATGTCGTGGACGATGAGCTTGGCGATCATCGGGTCGTAGAAAATCGTCACCGTGTCGCCTTCGACCACACCCGAATCGACCCGGACGTGCTCGCTGGCCAGCGGCAGGCGCAGGCGTTCCAGCCGGCCCGAGCCGGGCAGGAAGCCGGCTTCCGGGTCCTCGGCGTAGAGTCGCACCTCGATCGCGTGGCCGTCGCGCCGGATGGCGTCCTGCGCCAACGGCAACGCCTCGCCTGCGGCCACCTGCAACTGCCAGGCGACCAGGTCCAGCCCGGTCACGAACTCGGTCACCGGGTGCTCGACCTGCAGGCGGGTGTTGATCTCCATGAAAAAGAAACTTCCGTCCTGGCCGACGATGAATTCCACCGTGCCGGCGTTGACGTAGTCGATCGCGCGCGCGGCCAGTACCGCAGCCGCGCCCATCTGCTCGCGCAGGGCCGGGGTCAGGAACGGCGAGGGTGATTCCTCCAGCACCTTCTGGTAGCGGCGCTGGGCCGAGCATTCGCGCTCGTTGAGGTGGATCGTGTTGCCGTGTTCGTCGCCGAACACCTGGATCTCGATATGGCGCGGGCGCTCGACATAGCGCTCCAGCAGCACCCGGTCGCGGCCGAACGCGTTCTTCGCCTCGCGCTGGCAGGACTCCAGATGGGCGAGGAACTCGTCGGAGGCGCGCACGATCCGCATGCCCTTGCCGCCGCCGCCGTGGGCGGCCTTGATCATCAGCGGGTAGCCGATCCGGTCGGCCTCGGCGTGCAGGTGCGCGGGCGCCTGGTTCTCGCCGGTATAGCCCGGCACCACCGGCACGCCGGCAGCGGCCATCAGGTCCTTGGCGCCGGCCTTGCTGCCCATCTTGCGCATCGATGAAGCCTTCGGGCCGATGAACGCCATGCCGGCGGCCTCGACCGCATCGGCGAAGTCGGCGTTCTCCGACAGGAACCCGTAGCCGGGATGGATCGCCTGCGCGCCGGTCTGCCTGGCGACCTCGATGATCGCCTCGCCGCGCAGGTAGCTCTCCGCCGGGGTCGGCCCGCCGATGCAATACGCCTCGTCGGCTTGGCGCACGTGCTGGGCGTTGGCGTCGGCACTGGAATACACCGCGACGGTGCGGATGCCGAGCTCGCGACAGCTGCGGATGACCCGGCAGGCGATCTCGCCGCGGTTGGCAATCAGGATCTTGCTGAACATGGCAGGTCTCGTCGCAGGGTGGTGGCCGGTCCGGGGTGTCGGTGCGGTCATGGCGTCCAGCCCGGCTTGCGTTTGTCGAGGAACGCCGACAGCCCTTCCTGGCCCTCCGGCGACACCCGCAGCCTGGCGATCAGGCTCGCGTTGTCGGCATCGTGCCGGGCACCGTCGCTGTGCGAGGCGACCTGCCGCACCAGCACCTTCGCCTGCGCCGACGCCAGCGGGCCGGCCTTCAGCAGCAGGTCGATCTGGCGCTGCACCGCGGTATCCAGCGTGGTCGCGTTGACCACCTCGTGCAGCAATCCCATGCGACACGCTTGATCGGCATCGAAGATTTCCGCGGTAGCGAACCAGCGCCGCGCCTGCCGTGCACCGATGGCCTCGATCACATACGGCGAGATCACCGCCGGCAGCAAACCGAGCCTGCTTTCGGTCAGGCCGAACTTCGCCTCCGGCACGCCGATGGCGATGTCGCAGCAGGCGACCAGCCCCACGCCACCACCGAACGCGGCGCCATGCACCTTGGCGATGGTCGGTTTGGGCAGCTCGTTGAGGGTGCGCATCAGGCGGGCGAGGGCGAGCGAGTCGTCGCGGTTCTCCGCTTCGCTGGCGGCGGCCATGCCGCGCATCCAGTGCAGGTCGGCGCCGGCGGAGAACGACGCGCCTTCGCCTTCCAGCACCACCACCCGGACGCTGTCGTCGCGGCCCAGGCCCTCCAGCGCGCCGGTCAGCGCCACGATCAGCATGGCATCGAAGGCGTTGTGCACGAGGGGACGGTTCAGGCGCAGGCGGGCGACAGGGCCCTCGCGCAGGTTCAACAATGGACTGGTCATGAAGGCTCTGCGATCGCGGGACTGGAGCAATGATAGCCGCCGCGCCGGGACGGGCTGCCGACGGCCCGGGCGTGGACGGCCAACAATGAGAGCGGTTCTCATTCGTGAGAGAATTTGCGGACTTCTTGCCCGCGCCACCTTCCCATGCCGAATGTCCTGCGCTGCCTGGCTGCTTTGCTGCTGTCCTTCTCGTTCGTCGTTCCCGCATACGCGGCCGATCTGGACGCGCAGACCGCATGGCGGTTGCTGGACTACATCGCCGTCGACTACCCCGCCGCGGTGCAGGGCGGTGAGGTCATCAGCGAAGGCGAATATGCCGAGATGGGCGAGTTTTCCGAGGCCGTGCGCGCGCGCCTGGCCGCGCTGCCGCCCACCGAGGGCTTGCCGCAACTGGTCAGCGATGCGGAGCGGCTGCAGCTCGCCATCGCCGCCAAGTCGGCACCGACGGAGGTCGCCGGATTGGCACGCAGTCTGGCCCGCGAACTGCTGGCGGCCTATCCGATGCCATTGGCCCCTGCCAGTACACCCGACCTGGGCCGGGCAGCGGACCTCTACCAGCAGCATTGCGCGAGTTGCCATGGCGTGACCGGCGCCGGCGACGGCCCGGCAGGCGTGGCGCTGGATCCGGCGCCGATCGATTTCACCGACGAGTCGCGTGCCCGCGAACGCAGCATCTTCGCCCTGTACCAGGTGATCGAGCAGGGGCTGGAAGGCACCGGCATGGCGAGCTATGCCCACCTGCCGGCGGAGGACCGCTGGGCGCTGTCGTTCTACATCGGGCAGTACGCCTATCCGGCCGACCTGGTCGAGCGCGGCGAGCAGTTGTGGAACGCTGACGACGCGCTGCATCGCGAGTTTCCCGATCTGGGCACCCTGACCCAGGTCACCCCGGCCGCACTGGCCGCGCGCATCGGCGACGACAACGCCCGGGCCGTGACCGCCTACCTGCGCCGGCAGCCGCAGGCCGTCGAACCCAAACCCGCCGGTTCGCTGGCGCTGGCGCGCGCGCGACTGGCGGAAAGCACCCGCGCGTACGAGGCCGGCGACCAGCGTGCCGCCCGCGACCTGGCGTTGTCGGCCTACCTGGACGGCTTCGAGCCGGTCGAACCGCTGCTGGCCGCGCGCGACCAGGCGCTGATGACCAGGATCGAAGGCGCGATGGCCGAGCTGCGTTCGCGCATCGGCCGTTCCGCCAGCGTCGATGAGGTGCGCGCCCAGGTCGAGGTGGTGGACGGCTTGTTCGGCGAGGCGGAAGTCGCCCTCGCGCCGGACACGTCCAGCGGCATCTCGGCGTTCCTCGGCGCGCTCACCATCCTGTTGCGCGAGGGGCTGGAAGCGCTGCTGATCCTGATCGCCATCATCGCCTTCCTGCGCAAGGCCGAGCGTCCCGAAGTCATGCCCTACGTGCACGCCGGCTGGGTGGGGGCGTTGCTCGCCGGCGGCCTGACCTGGTTCGCGGCCACCTACCTGGTCAGCATCAGCGGTGCCAGCCGTGAGCTGACCGAAGGGTTCGCCGCCCTGTTCGCCGCGGCCGTGCTGCTGTTCGTCGGCATCTGGATGCACGGCAAGAGCCAGGCCGGCGTGTGGCAGCGCTACATCAAGGACAAGCTTTCCCACGCCTTGTCGAAGCGTTCGGCCTGGTTCCTGTTCCTGCTGTCGTTCGTGGTGGTGTACCGCGAGGTGTTCGAGACCGTGCTGTTCTATGCGGCGCTGTGGAGCCAGGGCAACGGTGGCGCGATCCTGGCCGGTGGCGGGCTCGGCGTGGTCGTGCTGGCGGCGATGGCCTGGGCGATGCTGCGTTACAGCCGCAGGCTGCCGATCGCGCAGTTCTTCTCGATCAGCGCGATCCTGATCGCGGTATTGACGGTGGTGCTGGCAGGCAAGGGTATCGCCGCATTGCAGGAGGCCGGCTGGCTGTCGGTCTCGGTGCTCGGCGTCCCGCGTATCGCGTTGCTGGGCATCTACCCGACCCTGCAGGGCGTGCTGACACAACTGCTGACCCTGGCCATCCTGATCGCCGGATTCTCGTACAACCGCCGCGCGGCGCGGGCTGTTGATCCCCGGCGTTGATGTCGAGTGCAGCGACTGACATCGCGCTTCCGACCATAGGAAGTCCAGCCGGACGGTGAGCGGTGAAGGTGTCGGCCCTGGCCCGGACGGTCATTGCCCGATACCTGCGACCGGCTCCACCTCCCTCTACGCTTGCTTCTACGCCTTCACTGTCCTGTGGTCGCCGAGCGCCACCATCTCGATGCAGTCCACCGGGCAGGCGGGTACGCACAGCTCGCAACCCGTGCACAGCGGGTCGACCACCACGTGCATGTGTTTGGCTCCGCCGATGATCGCGTCGACCGGGCAGGCCTGGATGCACTTGGTGCAGCCGATGCAGTCGTCCTCGATGACCAGTGCCACCTGGACGGGTTTGTGTTCGCCGCGATTGCGGTCGAAGGGCTTGGGCGCGACGTCAAGCGCCCGGGCAAGTGACAGCGCCCCGGCATCGCCGCCGGGAGGGCAACGGTCGATGTCCGCATCACCCGCGGCCATCGCCTCGGCGTACGGCCGGCAGCCCGGATAACCGCACTGGCCGCACTGGGTTTGCGGCAGCAGGCAGTCGAGCCGTTCGGTCAGGTCGGGGATGTCGCTGCAGTCATGCATGGCGCTTGCTCGTTACCGGCAGGAGGGATGCGTGCGCCGGCGACGACCTGCCGCGGTCACCAGCGCATCGTCCCTTGCAGCGCCGCTCAGCGCACCGGCATGCCGGCCTGCGCGCCGCTGTCGGCATCCAGCAGGGCCAGCGCGCCGGCGTCGAAACCGGCGGAAAGGATCATGCCCTCGCTGATGCCGAAACGCATTTTCCGCGGGGCCAGGTTGGCGATGAACACCACGCTGCGACCGACCAGCTTTTCCGGCTCCGGGTAGGACGCGCGGATGCCGGAAAAGATCTGCCGCTTGCCCAGCTCGCCCGCGTCCAGCTCGAACCGCAACAGCTTGTCCGAACCCTCGACGAAGTCGCAGGCCAGCACCTTGCCGATGCGCAGGTCGAGCTTGGCGAAGTCGTCGATGCCGATGGTGGCTTGCGATGCATCGGGTGCAGTGGACTTCGCGGTGGTGGCAGACGCGGGCGGGACAACTGGTGCCGCGTCCGCCGGTGTCTGCGGGGCATCGGTCGCTTTCATGGAGTCCTTGCTGGCTTCGGTCATGGCATCGATCAGTTTCGGGTCGATCCGTGTGAACAACGGCTCATAGGCGTTGATGCGGTGGCCGGTGAGCGGCGCGTGGAGCGTGCGCCAATCCGTTACCGGTGCATCGAGGAAGGCCTCGGCCTGCGCGGTGACGCGTGGCAGCACCGGCTTGAGCGCGGTGTTGAGCACGCGGAACAGGTTCAGGCCCTGGCTGCACACCGCCTGCAACTGCGCGTCCTGCCCTTCCTGCTTGGTGATCACCCACGGCTTGTGGTCGTCGATATAGCGGTTGGCTTCGTCGGCCAGGGTCATCGTCAATCGCAGCGCGGTGGCGGCTTCATTGCGGCGGTAGGCGGCGGCGATGGGTTCCAGCTGCTCGACAAAGCGCGCATACATCGCCGGATCCGGCAGGACATCGGCGAGTTGACCGTCGAAGCGCTTGCTGATGAAGCCCGCGCAGCGACTGGCAAGGTTGACGAACTTGCCCACCAGGTCGGCATTCACCCGCGCGGTGAAGTCGGCCAGGTTGAGGTCGAGGTCGTCGACGCCGCCGGAGGTCTTGGTCGCGAAGTAGTAGCGCAGCGCTTCCGACTCCAGGCCGACATCGAGGTAGGTGCGCGCCATCACGAAGGTGCCGCGCGACTTGGACATCTTGGCGCCATCGACGGTCAGGTAGCCGTTGACGTGCAACCGCGTGGGTGCGCGGAAGCCCGCTCCGTGCAGTACCGCCGGCCAGAACAGGCCGTGGAAGTTGACGATGTCCTTGCCGATGAAGTGGTGCAGCTCGGACGCGCTGTCGCGGGCCAGGTAACTGAAGAAATCCAGCCCCTCGCGCTCGCACAGGGCCTGGAAGCTGGCCAGGTAGCCGATCGGCGCGTCGATCCAGACATACAGGTACTTGCCCGGATGGCCGGGGATCTGGAAGCCGAAATAGGGCGCGTCGCGGGAGATATCCCAGGCGCGCAGGCCGCCCTCGGCGTCCAGCCATTCTTGCAGCTTCGCCTTGACGCCAGGATTGGCGACATCGCCGGACAGCCATTCGCGCAGGAAGGCGTCGAAATCGCCGACCTCGAAGAAGAAGTGCTCCGACTCGCGCAGCTCCGGTTCCGCACCGCTGACCACCGAGCGCGGCTCCTTCAGCTCGGTCGGCGAATAGGTTGCCCCGCAATGCTCGCAGTTGTCGCCGTACTGGTCCGGCGTACCGCACTTCGGGCAGATGCCCTTGACGAAGCGGTCGGGCAGGAACATGCCTTTGGACGGGTCGTACAGCTGGGCGACCGAACGCCGCTTGATGTGGCCGTTGTTGTCGAGCTTGGTGTAGATCGCCTCGGTCAACGCGCGGTTGCGCGGCGAGTTGGTCGAGTCGTAATGATCGAATGCCACGCCAAAGTCAGCGAAGTCACGCTCATGGCTGGCCTGGATGCCGGCGATGTAGGCCTCCGGCGTCATCCCGGCCTTTTCCGCCGCCAGCATGATCGGCGTGCCGTGGGTGTCGTCGGCACAGACGAAATGGGCGGTGTTTCCGGACAGGCGCTGCGCGCGCGTGAAGATGTCGCCCTGGATGTAGCCGACCAGATGGCCCAGGTGCAGCGGACCGTTGGCATAGGGCAGGGCGCAGGTGACGACGAGCTCGCGGGACATGGCGTATCGGGATTGCGACAGAGCCGTGAAGTATCGCACGCGCGGCAAGCGGCACTTGCCTGTCCCGCGTGGCGCGGCTGCAAAGGAAAACGGCCTGCAGGGTGCAGGCCGTTTCGTTGATGGCGGGTTGGATGGAGCGCCGGGTTCGCCCGGCTATCCGACCCAGCGGCGCCGAACCGGAATGGCCGTCTCCGGCCCGTCGCCTTGTCGCTTACTTGCGCTGCCAGGTCTGTGTCTTGCCCAGCAGCGAGAAGCCCATGAAGCCGCGGACCTCGAGCTTCGCGCCCTTGTCGGCCAGGCTCATCTTGACCGAGTAGATCTTGCCGGTCGCCGGGTCGAGGATCTTGCCGCCCTTCCACTCGCTGCCACTGCGGGTCACGCCCCAGATGATCTGCATGCCCTCGACCGGCTGGTTCTTGCGGGCACCTTCGCACTCCTTGCAGACCGGGTTTGGTCCCTGCTCGGACTGCAGGACCGTCACCACCTTGCCCGACAGACTGCCGTCCTGGGCCTCGTAGATCTCCACGATCGATTTTGGCTGTTTGGTCTTGTCGTCGATCGTGGTCCAGGTGCCCACCGGCGTCTGCTGGGCGAATGCGGACAGCGGCACCGCCAGCAGCGGCAGCGCGAACACCAGCAAGGCAAGCAGTTTCCTGAGCGAGGTTTTCCTGAGCATGATTCCCTCCTGGGGATGGGTGTCGGAGTGATACCGCACGGAAATCGGCGGCGCGGAGCCGTTATACCGCATCCGCGGCAGTGGGATGAGGCATGTGTGGGGCACATCGATGCTGGGATAAAATCCCTGCGGGGATTTGTTTTTCGAGAACACTATCAAAGGGGAATATGCGACATGAAAAGGCTTTGCGCGATGATCCTGGGTCTGGGGCTGCTTTCCCCCTTCCAGGCAGCTGGTGCTGCGGCTTCGATCGAGGATTTTGTACGTCATCCAACATACAGCGGCGTGAAGATATCCCCAGGCGGGGAGTACCTGGCGATGACGGTGGATCGCGGCGAGCAGGATGTGCTCACTGTGCTTAGAACCAAAGACCTGTCGCTGGTCAAGGTCAATCAGTTGCCCGATTCCAAGAGCGTCGGCAGCTTCTACTGGACCAGTCCCGATCGGTTGATGTTCAACTCGATCCGCAAGTTTGGAAGTTATGCACAACCGTTCTCGACGGGTGAGTGGTATGCGGTCAATGCGGATGGCAGCCAGCCGAAGGCACTGGTTTTCTTCGGTACCCGCAATGTCACCGAAAGGGGAAAGCAGACCGGCAACAAGCGTTTCAGTCTGCTGGATACGCTGGAAAGCGACCCTGCCAATGTGTTGATGGAAGCCAACTACGCACGATCGTCGGAAGGTATGGGGACCGAGGTGGTGCTGTTCGACACCATTTCGGGACGCCACAAGATCCTCGCGCGCGCGCCACGCGAGAACTGTTCGATTGCGCTGGATGCGGACAAGGAGGCACGATTCGCGATTTGTCACGATTCGCGGAACGAGCAGGGCGAGTACGATTCCCACAGCGAACTCTACCGTCGTGGCGAAGGCGGCTGGACATTAGTCAACAGCTCCAAGTCATCCGGCAAGACGCTGTTCGTGATGGGTACTTCCAGCGATGGTCGCGTGTACGCATCCCAGCGCGATGGCGTGGGAACGTCGGCGTTCGGGATCATCAATCAGGAAACCGGCGAGTTCGAGCAGTTGTTCCACGACCCGGTATCCGATCCTTCGCGCCTGATCATGGCCACTGATGGTGAAACCGTGATTGGCGTGGTTACCGAAGCCGGCGCGCCCAAGGTCGAGCTCATCGAGGGCTCCCATCCGGATGCGCTGATCTACAGCTCCTTGTCGGCTGCATTTCCCGGGCAGTTCGTCAACTTCAGCAGCGCGACGCAGGACGGCAAGCAGGTCGTCGTTTCGGTATCGAGCGACCGCAACCCCGGTGAGTTGTACCTGTACGACCGTGACAGTGGCCAGGCGCGATTTCTGATGCAGGGACGCCAATGGCTGGATGCGGAGCAGATGGCAAGCGTCAAGCCATTTTCACTGACGACGCGCGATGGCTTGAAGATCCACGGTTACCTGACTATCCCGCATGGTTCTAACGGCAAGAACCTGCCGATGATCGTCAATCCGCACGGCGGTCCGATGGGACCCCGCGACAACTGGGGCTTCAATCCCGAAGCGCAACTACTTGCCAGTCGTGGCTACATGGTGATGCAGGTCAACTACCGCGGCTCGGGTGGCTTCGGCAAGGGATTCCAGGACATGGCCTACGGGCAATGGGCCGAAGGGATCATGAATGACGTCATTGATGCGACCAAATGGGTAATTGACCAAGGTCATGCCGATGCCGAGCGGGTCTGTATTTATGGTGGCAGCTTTGGTGGTTATGCGTCATTGATGGCACCGGTGCGCGCACCCGGACTGTTCAAGTGCGCGTTCGGTTACGTGGGTCTCTATGACGCGCAGATCCAGATGACGAGGAGCGATACGAGCAAAATCAACGACGGACAGCGCTACCTCTTGCGGGCATTTGGCAGCACCCGCGCGGAACAGGATGCAATGTCGCCGATCAACCATGTCGACCAGATCAAGCTGCCCGTATATCTGGCGGCCGGTGCCCGTGACGCACGATGCCCGCCTGAGCACACCGAAGCGATGTACAAGGCGTTGGCTGCAGCGGGTAACAAGCCCGAGGGAATGATCATCCAGTCGGGAGAGATGCACGGTTTCTACAAGGAAGAAAACAATCTCAAGCTCTATACCGAGATGCTCGACTTCTTTGATCGCCACATCGGAATGAAATAAGACGGAGCAGTGTCCGCGTTGCCGGGATAGGACGAAACCGATAGTGATCGGGGGCGCGAGAGGTCCTCCCGCCCCTGGTCCGTCGCCCGGCATGCGGGACCGTATGTAACAGCTCTGTGGACCGGCGGCTGCATCAATTCCAGCCGATCAATGTGGCAGATGGCCAGCGCGGTTTTGCACACGGCGCTCACGCAACAGGGTCGGTGCTGCATCGGCTGTCGCAGCATGGAGTGCGCGCAGGGACAACTGAGGTAGCCGGAAACGGCTGCTGTCCGGTTGGGCAACCAAAAAAGAAGCCCGGCTGGCGCCGGGCTTCGAAGGTGCTTTCAGTGATGTATCAGAACCGGTAGTCCGCTTGCAGGAATACCTCGCGGCCAATGGCACTCTGCCCTCCCCAGTAGTTGAAGTATGGCCAGCTGGTATGGGTCGGGTCTTTCACATGGGTGTTGTTGAAAACGTTGTTGACCAGCACCGTCACCTTGAGGTCATTGGTGATCTTTTTACCGACGTTGAAGTTCCAGGTGATGTAGGGCGGGAGACGGCTGGTTTCACCCCAGTTCGGGATCGAGCCGTAGCGCAAGCCAAACAAAGTGGTGGTCCAGTCATCCTTCTGCCACGTGATCGCGCCGCGCACCCGGCTACGGTGATCGAAGTTCTGCATGTGGTCACGCAACTGGATCTTTGGCGTATCCGAACGTTCCTGGCTCACAGAATCCAGGATATGCGAGTAGGCAAGCTGGGTATTGAACGAGCCCAGACGGTCGGTTACCAGGCGATAGTTGAAGGTGGCATCCAGGCCATCCACCTTGCGGTATGCACGGTTGATTGGGCCGCGGATGATTTCATTAACCCTGCCGTCGAAAGCAGTGCCCGGCTCAACATTGCGGGAGATGCGCGCCAGGATGTCCTGACAGAAGCTCGAACTGAGCGGGTTGTCAGCAGGGCTGCCGTCGCGTTTCACGCCCAGGCGGCAGTCCGCTTCCTGCTGCATGATCCAGGCATTGGTGATATCGCCCACCTGATCTTCCAGTTCGATGGAGTAGTAGTCGACCGTGGTCGACATGCCATCCATGATGTCCCAGACGAATCCGGCAGTCCACGAATTGCCCGTCTCCTCACGCAGTCCCTTGGTGCCTTCGCGAAGCCCGAAAGCGGTATAAATGGTGGGGTGTCCGGTCACGTTGCACTGCGATACCGTCCTGCCGGCCTCCCGGCACGCGTATTCGTCGAACACAGTGGAGAAACTGCCACTTTGTTCGGCAAACACATAGTGCATGTCGGGTGCACGGAAGCTCGTGCCGTAGTTGCCTCGGATCAGCAAGCTGTCAAACGGACGCCATTCCAGGCCCGCTTGCCAGGTGGAGGCACCGTCCACGGCCGTAACGTCGTCGTACTTGTCGTAGCGACCGGCCATGGTTGCGCGAAGGCTGTCGAAGATGGGTACGCTCAACTCCACGCCGACGGCATAGCGATCGCGCTCCCCGCCGCCGCCGGTTCCCGTGAGGTTGAACGGCTTGTCGGCTGCGGTCCTGGGGTAGGTGGGCAGAATACGTGGATCGGCGTTCAGATCGTATTCCTGCGACGCCCATTCCATCACGGCGGCAATGCCCAGCGGGCCGGCAGGCAGGTCGAACAGGTCGCCGGATACCACGAAGTTCGCCGTGGTTGCGTTGGAAGTCCCTTGGTTGACGACGCGAGTGGACATCGCACGATATTGCTCGGGTGTCAGCGGGGCATGCCATGCATCGAAGTTCAGGTCAAAGACCGGGTATGCCCGGAAGAACGGATCGACCTGGCCCGGAACCCGCGTCAGGAACGTATCGTGGGCAGCCTTGGCCAGCAGGCGTGGGCGGTCGTTCTTGTACTTGTACCGGGACTGGGCCACCGTGAAGTCCCAGTCGAAATTCTCGAAGATGGTGCCGCGCACTCCAGCGGCAAATTCCGTTGCCCGCTCCTTGTAGGTAGCGGCAACTTTATCCAGCCCACCATACTCCTCAGGCCGGAAGATGCGCTGCAACTGGACGATGGTTCCAAGTGTGGGTTCGTAGAAGTAGCCACTATGCGGGTCGCTGGTATTTCCCCACCACTCGGTGCCGCCACTTGAGATGGCCTCGGAATCCCAAGCCATCGCACTGGCCCACATCTGAGTGGTGTCGGTTATGTCGAAGGTGCCATACAGATAACCGGCGCTATTGGACTGCTTGCGGCGGATCGTCTGCAGGGCGGCATCGTCATCGGGGCCGCAGATCAGGCCGCGAGTCTTGGATTCGAAGGTGCGGTAGCCGAATTTTCCGCACACTTCCGTGCCGGGATAATAGGCGGCATGTCCGACGGGGCCGAGTGCGCCGACCGCGTCGATGGCAATAAGCGCAAGTGACGGGCCGGGATTCGGGGTGGGGCCGTCGAAGACCGAGTCAATGAAGTCGCGCTGGGTTCCGAAGATCGGCTCGCGTTCCAGGTGCTCCAGTGCGTAGGTGACACTCCAGCGATCGCCGGATCGGCCGCCAGTCCACTGCACGTGGGCGGAGTCACCACCGCCCTCGGTGGTAGTGCCTCCGGTCAAGCGGATTTCGTCGCCTTGGAGGTTCGAACGCAAAATCACGTTGATCACGCCAGCCACGGCATCAGACCCGTAGATGGCTGATGCACCACCGGCCAGGACTTCGATCCTTTCAATCATCGATGACGGGATGGCGGCGGCGTTTACGAAGTTGCTTTGGCTGTTATAGGGCTGTGGGTACTCGGCCATGCGACGCCCATTGACCAGCAGGAGGGTATAGCCGGGACCGATGCCGCGAAGGTTGATCACGCTGGCGTTGGGAGTGAAGCCGCTGGTGAACATCTCGCCCTGAACATCAGTGGAGTTCTGGGTCAAAGTCTGCAGCGCATCGAATACCGTCTGGTGCCCTTCGCGTTCCATGTCGGCCCGCGTAATCACGGTGACCGGTGCGGGACCTTCGATTTCGGTGCGCGTGATGCGCGAACCGGTCACGGTGACGGCATCGATATCGGTCGCCTTCTTCTGTGAGACCGTCGGCTTCTGGCCTTCCTGATCGGTGCTGTCCTGGGCGAGCACGGCCCCCGTCATCGGCATCAAAAGCGCGGCAAACAGCGCAGCGCTCAATCGGCTGCGTTGCAGCCCAAAGCTACTTTTCGACATTCTTTGTCCCCTAAGAGGTTGCTTTTACTGATGTTTCGGTCATCCCCGACCGTGCGAACGTCACAAAAACGACGCAAATTCGACATTAACATGACGTTAATATTTCTGCCATGGTGTTTTGCTCCGGTTCATCGGGCTTGCTCAAGTGCCGCGGAATGGCTGTTGACGCGTGTGCGCCCTGCTGCTTTTGAGTTCTGGTTGACCCGCATCAGCCCACGGCTTCATGGCGACTGCGACAATGGCGCCCCAGACGTGGACTTGACGAGGATTCCCAGTGACTGATCTGTTGCAGACCCGCATCGGCGGTTTGTTGTTGCCAGGCAGCGATGCCCCGCTGACGGCGCTTGGTGCGCGGGTGCGCGTGGCGCAGGCGGATGGCAGCGTTGCGGTGTCGATCGATCTGGGGGTGCCGGTTGCGTGGTTGCGCGATGAGCTGGAAGCCGCGGTCAAGGCTTTGCTGGCCGGCGAAGGCCTTGTGCTGACCCGGCTGGAGTTGACCCAGCGCATCACCAGCCATGCGGTGCAGCCGAAGTTGTCGCCGTTGCAGAAGGTGCGCAACGTGATCGCGGTCGGTTCGGGCAAGGGCGGGGTGGGCTAGTCGACCACGGCGGTGAACCTGGCATTGGCGCTGGCGGCGGACGGAGCGAAGGTCGGGGTTCTGGATGCCGACATCTACGGGCCCAGCGTGCCGATGATGCTGGGCATCGGCGGTCGGCCCGACAGTCCGGACGGCAAGTCGATCGAGCCGATGCGTGCGCATGGGGTGGAGACGATGTCGATCGGCTTCCTGGTCGAGCAGGACACACCGATGATCTGGCGTGGACCGATGGCGACGTCGGCCTTGTCGCAGTTGCTCAATGACACGCGCTGGAGCGATCTGGATTACCTGGTCGTCGACCTGCCGCCGGGCACCGGCGACATCCAGCTGACCCTGGCGCAGAAGATCCCGGTGGCCGGGGCGGTGATCGTCACCACGCCGCAGGACATCGCTACGCTGGATGCGAAGAAGGCGCTGAAGATGTTCGAGAAGGTCGAGGTGCCGGTGCTGGGCCTGATCGAGAACATGGCCGTGCATGTATGCAGCAACTGCGGCCATGCCGAGCACGTGTTCGGCGAAGGCGGCGGCCAGCGCATGGCCAGCCAGTACGACGTTCCGTTGCTGGGCAGCCTGCCGCTGGAGCGGGCGATCCGCGAACAGGGCGATGCCGGCGTGCCGGTGGTGCTGGCGCAGCCGGATTCGGCGGCGGCGCAGGCGTATCGCGATGCGGCACGCCAGATCGCGGTGCGCCTGGCGATGCGGCCGCGGGTCACCCCGTCGATCTCGGCCTCGTTGTTGTAGGTTTCGTCGGCGCGGCGAGGGCGGGGGTCACTGCTGGCTACTGGACAGGCATTCGCCGGTCTACAATCCCCGGCTTTCGGGCCGTAGTTTCCGTCAGGCTCGATCCTCCATCGGGAAGCCGAACGAATGAGCATCAAGTCCGACCGCTGGATCCGTCGCATGTCCGAACAGCCCAACGGCATGATCGAGCCGTTCGAGCCGGGCCAGGTCAAGCATGCCGAGGACGGCCAGCGCATCGTCAGCTACGGCACGTCGAGCTATGGCTACGACGTGCGTTGCTCGCGCGAGTTCAAGATCTTCACCAACATCAACTCGACGATTGTCGATCCGAAAAACTTCGATCCCGGCAGCTTCGTCGACCTCGAGGCGGACGAGTGCATCATCCCGCCGAACTCGTTCGCGCTGGCGCGCACGGTCGAGTACTTCCGCATCCCGCGCGACACGTTGGTGGTGTGCCTCGGCAAGAGCACCTATGCGCGCTGTGGGATCATCGTCAACGTGACCCCGCTGGAGCCGGAGTGGGAAGGCCACGTGACCCTGGAGTTCTCCAACACCACGCCGCTGCCGGCGCGCATCTATGCCAACGAAGGCGTGGCGCAGATGCTGTTCTTCCAGGCGGCCGCGGATGATATCTGCGAGACGTCGTACAAGGATCGTGGCGGCAAGTACCAGGGCCAGCGCGGGGTGACGTTGCCGCGCACCTGATTGGCGGTCCTGACGAGCGACCCGGATAGATGATTGGCAGTCAGGCCCGGCGCGGCGCGCCGGAGTCCAACGGGACAGTCGGTAAGGCAGCGGCCCGGTCAGGCCAACTGCTTCTCAAGCCGGCAATACGGCATGCAATTGCTGGATGCGCTGCACCAGTTGTTCGGCGGAATAGGGGCGGGCGGTGGCGCTGCCCCACACCGGGCGGGGCCAGGCGATGTCGTTCTCAAACCGCGCGATCACGTGCACATGCAGTTGCGAAACCTGGTTGCCCAGTGCGGCGACGTTGAGTTTGTGCGGACGGAATGCGCTTTGCAGCGCGCGGCAGGCGAGGTCGATCTCGCGGGTCAGTTCCGCCTGCTGGGCGGCATCCAGGTCGATCCATTCCACGATGTGCTCGATGCGTGGCACCAGGATCAGCCAGGGGTGGTTGGCATCGTCCATCAACCGCAGTTCGCTGAGTCCGAGCACGGTGACCGGGTGGGTGTCGTCGGCCAGGCGGGGATCCAGCCGCCAGCCGAGGTCCTGACGGCTCATCGCAGGTTCTCCAGAAGGAATTCGATGGTGCGTTGCCACGCCAGCGCGGCGCTGGCGGGGTCGTAGTCGTCGCGGGGCTCGCAATTGAAGCCGTGCCCGGCCGGATAGACATGCACGCTGGCGCCGGGGTAGCGGCTGCGATGCAGTTCGACGTCGGCGGCCGAAATGCTGCGGTCCCGGTCGCCGAAGTGGAACATCATCGGCGCGCGCAGCGGCTCGTCGAGGAACTGCACATTGCGGCCGCCGTAATAACTCACCGCGGGCAGTCCCAGGCGGGTGTTGGCGAGCAGGGCGAGGGTGCCGCCCCAGCAGAACCCGACCGCGCCGGTACGCAGCCCTTCCTCCTGCAGCTCATCGGCGGCAGCGTCCATCAGGCCCATGGCCCGGTCGATGCCCAGCGCCGTGGTCAGCGTGCGGCCACGGGCGATCCCGGCGGCGTCGTAGGCCAGCTCCACGCCGGTTTCGACCGGGTCGAACAGCGCCGGTGCCAGGGCAACGAAGCCGGCTTGCGCGAACTGTCCGGTGACGTGGCGGATATGCGCATTGACGCCAAAAATCTCCTGCGCCACGACCACTGCGCCGTGTGAGGGGCCGGCCGGCTCGCAACGCCAGGCACGGATGGGGCCGTGCGGGGTTTCCAGAGTGATCCAGCGGTTCATGTCGGCTCCGTTCAGCGTGGCCGGGTGCCATTCCCGGTCGATTCTAGCGCCAAGGCTATAATCCGCGCCCCACCTTCGTCGCAGTGCCTCGCATTTTCCGTGCGTGGCGTGCGGCGCATGGTTCATGCATACCTTCGCCACCTGGTCGCCCCATGCCCCTGCAAGACAGTCCGTCCAAATCCCCGAAAGTCGGCTTCATCAGTCTCGGCTGTCCGAAGGCGCTGGTCGATTCCGAGCGCATCCTCACCCAGCTGCGGGTGGAGGGCTACGACCTGGTGCCCAGCTACGACGACGCCGATGTGGTGGTGGTCAACACCTGCGGCTTCATCGATTCAGCGGTGGCCGAGTCGCTGGATGCGATCGGCGAGGCGATGGCGGAGAACGGCAAGGTCATCGTGACCGGCTGCCTGGGCAAGCGCGCCGAGGTGATCCGCGAGGCGCACCCGGGCGTGCTGTCGATCAGCGGTCCGCAGGACTACGACAGCGTGCTCACTGCGGTGCACGAGGTTCTGCCGCCAAGGCACGATCCGTTCATCAGCCTCGTCCCCGACACGGGTATCAAGCTGACGCCGAAGCATTACGCCTACCTGAAGATTTCCGAGGGCTGCAACCACCGCTGCAGCTTCTGCATCATCCCGTCGATGCGCGGCGACCTGGTGTCGCGGCCGATCGACCAGGTGCTGCGCGAGGCCGAGAAGCTGGCGATGGGCGGCGTCAAGGAACTGCTGGTGATCTCGCAGGACACCTCGGCTTACGGCGTGGACCTGCGTTATGCCGAGCACGAGTGGCGCGGCAAGAGCTACCAGACCCGGATGAAGGCGCTGTGCGAAGGCCTGGGCGAGCTGGGACTGTGGACGCGGCTGCATTACGTCTACCCGTACCCGCACGTGGACGACATCATTCCGTTGATGGCGGACGGCAGGATCCTGCCGTACCTGGACATCCCGTTCCAGCACGCCAGTCCGCGCGTGCTGAAGCTGATGAAACGCCCCGGCGCGATCGACAAGACGCTGGCGCGGATCCACCGCTGGCGCGAGACCTGCCCGGAGCTGACCATCCGCTCCACCTTCATCGTCGGCTTCCCCGGCGAGACCGAAGCGGAGTTCGAGGAGCTGCTGGACTTCCTCGATGAGGCCCAGCTGGATCGCGTCGGCGCGTTTGCCTATTCGCCGGTGCAAGGCGCGAAGGCCAACGAGCTGCCGGATCCGGTCGACGAGGCGGTCAAGCAGGAACGGCTGGCCCGGTTCATGGAGCGCCAGGCGGAGATCTCCGCGATGAAGCTGGAAGCCAAGGTCGGCACCGTGCAGCGCTGCATCATCGATGCGGTCGATGGCGAGCTGGCGATCGGCCGATCGATGGCCGATGCGCCGGAGATCGACGGCGTGGTGCAGATACAGAACGGCTACTTCGCCGGCCTCAAACCGGGCGATTTCGCCGACGTGGAGATCATGGGCAGCGACGAGCACGACCTGTTCGGCGAGGTGTCCTTCGAGGATTGAGTGCTTGCCGGTGAGAGCTGTTTGCGATGCGCGCAAGGACGGGACGGCAACACCCTGCGCGTGCGACCTCGTTGAAAGGTCTCACGCCTGGCCGTTGCAACGGTCAGCCCGCGTACTGCACATCCACGATCACGAACCGTTGCGGGCCGCCGGGGAGCTGCGCCTCGAACTCGTCATCCAGCCGCTTCCTGAGCATCGCGCGCGCCAGTGGCGAGTCGATGCTGATCCAGCCGAGACGGGCATCGGTCTCGTCGGGGCCGACGATGCGGTGGCGGCGCGTTTCGCCGCTGGCGATGTCCTCCACCTCGACCGTCGCGCCGAAGTAGACCGTCTGCGGGTCGGACGGTGCCGCATCGACCACGCGCAGTGCCGGGACCCGCTTGCTGAGGTAGCGTACGCGGCGGTCGATCTCGCCCAGCTGCTTCTTGCGGTAGGTGTATTCCGCGTTCTCGGAACGATCGCCTTCCGCTGCGGCGGCCGCCAGTGCCCTGACCACTTCCGGGCGCCTGACGCGCCACAGTTCGTCCAACTCCGCCTTCAGGCGATCATGGCCGCCGCGGGTGATCAGGGCGGTGCTGGCGGCAACGGGCGGGCGCCATCGACTCATGCTGCGTCCCGCGAGGCTAGCGCGCGGCCTGGCGCGACAGGCTGTAGTCCAGGCCGCTTTGGGCCGGCTGGCCATCGGCTCCCAGCATCACGATCCGGTCCTGCGACTCGATCGCGAACAACTGGTCGGCTTCGGTCTTGCTGTTGGGGTCCAGCCGGATGGCCGTGTTGTCTGCTTCCACCGTCCAGTGGCCGTCAATGCCCCAGGCGCTGTCCGGACGCTCCTGGTAGACGTTGCTGATCCGGTAGGTGCCATCGCCCTGCAAGGTCAGGGTGACGTCGATGCCGGGGCAGTCG
>DASTUE010000142.1:0-5697 GCA_035759805.1 Lysobacter sp.
CGGGTGTCCATTCCACCAAGCGAGTATCGGGGAGCGACTGGAATGGATACCCGGCACGACCTGTCCACGCGGCATCAGCGTCGATGTCATGCAACGAGCCTCGACGTTCCCTTCAGAGCGAAGTGGGAGTCCGGTTCAACCACGCGGATATCCGTTGAGCAACTTGAGCCGGATGCCCGGCTCGCCGCGCGTAACTTTGTTCAGTCTTCGTCCGCAGACTTCCGCTTTGCGCGCGGGTGGGTCGCGTCGTAGACGCTGGCCAGGTGCTGGAAGTCGAGGTGGGTGTAGATCTGGGTGGTCGCGATATCGGCGTGGCCGAGCAGTTCCTGCACGCCGCGCAGGTCGCCGGAGGACTCCAGGATGTGGCTGGCGAAACTGTGGCGGAGCATGTGCGGGTGGACGCGTTTGGAAAGGCCTTGTCGCAGGGCCAGCTGACTCAGGCGGTATTGCACCGCGCGCGGGGTGATCGGGCCGTTGCGGCCGGGGAATACCGGGCTGTCGTTGGCGGCGCCGGTGGAGGCGCGCCATTCGGCCAATGCCGCGTGGGCGAACGAGCCCAGCGGCACGCTGCGTTGCTTGCCGCCCTTGCCGAGCACGGTGACCAGGCCGTCGTCGAGATCGAGGTCGCGCCAGCACAGCGCGCACAGCTCGCCCAGGCGCAGGCCGGAGGAATAGAACAGCTCCAGCAACGCGCGGTCGCGCAGGCCCAGCGGCGCGTCGGTGGGTACCTCGACCAGAACCTTGACCTCGTCGGCGTCGAGCACCTGCGGCAGCTTTCTCGGCGCCTTCGGGGCACGGATCGCGGCAGCCGGGCTGGCGTCGATGCGGCCGTGCTTCAGCAGCCAGCCGTAGAAACTCCGGCAGGCGGACAGACGGCGCTGCAGGCTCTTGGGCGACAGCTTGCGGCGGTGCTCGGCGGCGATGAACGCGCGCAGCGATTCGGTTTGCAGGCCGACCAGGTCCAGTTGCTGCGTGTCAGTCCACTGCGCCAGCGCCGTCAGATCGCGCCGGTATGCGTCGAGCGTGTGCGGCGACATCCTCCGCTCCACCGCCAGATGGGACAGGAAGTCCTCGACTGGTGTGCTCATGGCCACGGAGCGAAAGTCCCTGGATCTTGCGATCCCCGGCTCTCGCGCGTAGCGCTCGTGCGTTCAATCAGGCGCGAGCCAGCGGCTCGCAAGCGCCTGATCTCACCCCCGCCTTCGCGGGGATGACGACAGGTGGCGGGGCCGGTAGCGGGCAACGGGCGACCGATAGCAGCCTGGGCGTGGTCAATTGAACGGCGACGTGGCGTCCTGTCGGGAGTTTGCGGACAGCAGGCCATGGATGGTCTGCGGCGGCGAGTCAGGCCAGGGATGGCCTGACCGAGCCGGGTAGCAAACCCCCGACAGGGCGCCGCCCCCGCCAGAGCCGGGAATCCGCTCTTGCCGTTGCCGTTGCCGTTGCCGACACGGTCGCGGTCATGGCAACTAGCGCGCATACCTCGCCAGCGCCGTTTCCAGCGCCTCGCCCATCATCCGCAGGAACAGCGTGCCCATGCCCGGGAAAAACCGGTTCGGGTCGTGGCTGCCCACCGCGATCAGGCCCAGGTTCGGCAGCGGCAGCAAGGCGGTCGACTGCACTTCCCCGGCACGCAGGCCGTACAGCAGGTCGTGCTTTTCCGGCTGCAACCGGCCGCACAGGGGCTCGCCATCGGCCAGACAGTCGCGGAATGCCTGCAGGCGGACGTCGGCGGCATCGACCACCTGCAGCCAGTCGCCCTCGTCCAGACCATCGATCGGCTTGAACAGCACCAGCCGCACCAGGTCGCCGTTGAAATCCTCCGCCAGCGTGGCGGCCATCGCGCGCACGGTGTCGGCGGCGTTGTCCTGCCGCATCAGGGCCAGGGCCAGCTGGTGGGTGCGTACCGCCAGGCGCTCGTTCTCCTGCGCGTTGCCGAACAGCTCGCGCAGACGCTTGGACAGCTCGCGGTTCTTGTCGCGCAGCACTTCCAGCTGGTAGCTCGCCAGCGACGCCGCCGAGCCCTCCTCGCGCGGCACCACCAGGGTCAGCGACAGGTCGGGGAACTGCTGCAGGAAGGTGGGATGGCGACGCAGCCAGGCGGCGACGTCGTGGGCACCCAGGGTCTCGATTGTCTCGCTCATGCCATCCACTCTCCTTCAAACACGAATGTCGCCGGGCCGGTCATCGTCATCGGGGCATCGTCGGCCGGCCAGGCGATACGCAGGTCACCACCGGGCAGGGACACCCGCACCTCGCGATCGACCCGGCCACGACGGCCCAGGATCGCGACCGCCGCACAGGCGCCGCTGCCGCAGGCCAGGGTCTCACCGACACCGCGCTCGTACACGCGCAGGCGGATGTGGTCGCGCGCGACCACCTGGGCAAAGCCGACATTGACCGAGTGCGGGAAGGCCGCGTGCTGCTGCAGGCCCTGCCCCATCAATCCGACCGTTGCGGTATCGACGTCATCGACCTCGATCAGCGCATGCGGGTTGCCCATCGACACCGCGCCGACCGCGATGATCGAGCCGCGCACCGGCAGTACATACGCCTCGCGCACGGCATCGAAACCACGCAGTGGAATGCGCTTCGGCTCGAACTCGGGAACGCCCATGACCACCCGGACGCTGCCGTCGTCGTGCCGCCCCACGGCATGGGTGCCGGTCGGGCTGTCGAGGTTGAACGCACCGGTGGCCGGCGCGGCACCATCGCGTACCAGCCAGGCGGCGATGCAGCGCGCACCGTTGCCGCATTGTCCGGCCGGCGAGCCATCGGCATTCCAGATGCCATAGCTGGCGACCGAGCCCGGTTCGCGCGCGTCCTCGACGGTCAGGATCTGGTCGCAACCGACACCGCGGTGGCGGTCGCCCAATGCGCGGCACCATTCGGGGCTCGGGGCCGCGACGCCACCTCGCAGGTCCAGCACGACGAAGTCGTTGCCTGCGCCGTGCATCTTGCTGAAACGCAGCACGGGACCGGCCGCGGGGTTGGCGGGTTCAGCCATTCCCGTCGTCGGTGTCGGTGTCGTCGGGAATGGCGTCCTGTGCGGGAGCGTCATCGTCGACCGGCACTACCTGGTCGGTATCAACCTCCGGCTCCGCGTCGGTACCGGCCGCCGGGGCGGCGTCGGGCATCACCAGCGGGCCGCTGTTGCCACAACCGGCAAGCGCGAGCGGCAGCGCGACGAGAAGGAACATCAGGCAAAGCGGGAGTCGTGTGTTCATCGCCGAAGTGTAACGGCGACGACGGCGGCTGCGTAATCCGGGCTGTCCATGTCTGGCGTTGCGGCGTTCATGGGTGCGCAGGCTCCGGTCGCAACCACAGCCACAGCGCGACCACCGCCATGATCCCGGTGCCGGTGGCCGCCATCCACCAGCGCGGCGCGGTCAGGAACAGGATCGCCGCGCAGACCGCCATCGAGACGCTGGCCAGCCACTTGGCCCGGCGCGCGACGGCACCGGAGCGCTGCCAGTCCCGGATCATCGGCCCGAACACGCGGTGCGCCTGCAGCCGGTCGTGCAGGCGTTGCGAGCCCCGGGCGGCGGCATAGGCGGACAGCAGGATGAACGGAACGGTCGGCAATCCCGGCACCACCACGCCGACCACGCCCAGCCCCAGCGCGAGATAGGCCACCAGCCACCAGACCCAGCGCAGGCGGCCGCGGCGGGGAGCAGGCGGTGGTGGAAGATCAGGCATGGATGCGTAGTCGCGGCGTCACTCGCCAGCCGGCGTTACTCCCAGCTGGTCGAGCATGAACGCGTACATCTCGGCCAGCTCGCGGTAGCGGCGGAAACGGCCGGACTTGCCGCCGTGGCCGGCGTCCATGTTGGTGCGGAACAGCAGGGTCGCATCCGAGGTGTTCAGATCGCGCAGGCGGGCGACGTACTTGGCCGGCTCCCAGTACTGCACCTGCGAATCCCACAGGCCGGTGCCGATGAACATCGCCGGGTAGTCCTGCGCGACCAGGTTGTCGTACGGCGAGTAGGCCAGCATGACGTCGTAGTACGCCTTGTCTTCCGGATTACCCCACTGGTCGTACTCGTTGGTGGTCAGCGGGATGCTCGCATCCAGCATGGTGGTGACCACGTCCACGAACGGCACCTGCGACAGGATCACCCGGGAATCGGCCGGCGCCTGGTTGGAGATCGCGCCCATCAGCAGGCCGCCGGCGCTGCCGCCGTAGGCCGCCACGCGGTCCTTCGCCGCGTAGCCTTCGTCGACCAGGAAGCGGGTCACGTCGATGAAGTCGGAGAAGGTGTTCTGCTTGTGCATCAGCTTGCCGGCGTCGTACCACTTGCGGCCCATCTCCTGGCCGCCGCGGACGTGGGCGATCGCGTAGACCATGCCGCGGTCGAGCAGGCTCACCACCGGCAGGTTGAAGGCCGGGTCCATCGAGTAGCCGTAGCTGCCGTAGGCGTATTGCAGCAACGCTGCCTGGCCGTTCTTCTGGAAGCCCTTTTTGTAGACCAGCGACACCGGCACCTTCGCGCCGTCGCGCGCGGTCGCCCACACGCGCTCGGTCACATACAGGCCCGGGTCGTAGCCGATCACCGGCTGCTGCTTGAGCAGGCGGCGCTCACCGGTTTTCGTGTTGAGCTCGTAGGTCGTCGCCGGGGTGGTCAGCGAGGTGTAGCTGTAGCGCAGCCAGTCGGTGTCGGGCTCGGCGTTGGTGGACAGCCCCATCGAGTAAGCGGACTCGTCGACCTTGACGTACTCCGCAGCCGTGCCGGGCTGGCCGGCTTCGCCGCGCAGCAGACGAATGCGCTCCAGACCACCGGAGCGTTCGGCCACCGCGGTGAAGCCGTCGAACAGCTCGAAGCCGTCGATGAACACGTCCTCGTCGACGCCGATCCACTCCTGCCACTGCGCGCGCGAGGTCGCATCGCTGGGCGCGGTCATGAGCTTGAAGTTGTCGGCCGCCTTGCCGTCCGGGCCCGGTGCGTTGGTGCGGATCACCCAGCGGCCGTCGTGGTGGTCGGCGTCGTACTCGACATCGCGCTCGCGCGGCGCCAGCACCACAAACTCGCGCGGGTCGCCGGCCGGGGCACAGCGCGACTCGCTCGATACCGTGCTCTCCACGCCGATGCAGATGAACTTGTCGTCGCGGGTGCGGCCGATGCCCATGTAGAAGCTGTCGTCGTGCTCCTCGTACACCAGCACGTCGTCGCTGGCCGGGGTGCCGAGGACGTGTTTCTTGACCCGCACGGTGAGCAGGGTTTCCGGATCGTTCTCGACATACAGCACGGTGCGGTTGTCGTCGGCCCAGACGATGTTGGCCGAGACGCCGGAGATCACGTCGTCCAGCACCTTGCCGGTGTCCAGGTCCTTGAAACGGATCACGTACTGGCGACGGCCGACATCGTCCTCGGCCCAGGCCAGCAGGCGGTTGTCCTGGCTGACCTCGAAATCACCGACGCTGAAGTAGTCCTTGCCGGCGGCCATCGCGTTGACGTCGAGCAGCACCTGCTCGGTGGCCTCCATCGAGCCGTTGCGACGGGCGTGGACCGGGTAGTCCTGGCCGGTCTCGAAACGGGTGTAGTACCACCAGCCGCGCTGGCGGTACGGCACCGAGCTGTCGTCCTGCTTGATGCGCCCGACGATCTCCTCGTACAGGGTGTCCTCGACCGCTTTCAGCGGCGCCATCACCGCGTCGACGTAGGCATTCTCGGCGTTGAGGTAGGCCAGCATCGCCGG
>DASTUE010000143.1:0-12175 GCA_035759805.1 Lysobacter sp.
CATCCGGCGCCTCCACCGGCACCAAGGAAGCGGTCGAGCTGCGCGACGGCGACAAGACCCGCTACTTCGGCAAGGGCGTACGCAAGGCGGTCGAGAACGTCAACACGACGATCGCGTCGGCGTTGAACGGTTTCGACGCCGCCGACCAGGCTGGCCTCGATCGTCGCCTGATCGACCTCGATGGCACTGACAACAAGGGTCGCCTCGGCGCGAACGCGTTGCTCGGCGTCTCGATGGCAAACGCGCATGCGGTGGCGATGAGCAGGAAGCTGCCGCTGTGGCAGCACCTCGCCAACGGCCGCGAAGGCGTGTTGCCGGTCCCGATGATGAACATCATCAACGGCGGAGCGCATGCCGATAACAATGTCGACCTGCAGGAATTCATGGTGCTGCCGGTCGGGTTCGACAGCTTCGCCGAAAGCCTGCGCGCCGGCACCGAGGTGTTCCACGCGCTCAAGTCGGTGCTCAAGGGCCGCGGCCTGAGCACCGCGGTCGGCGACGAGGGCGGTTTCGCCCCGGACCTGCGCAGCAACGAGGAAGCGCTGGAAACCATCCTGGAGGCGATCGGCAAGGCCGGTTACCACGCCGGCGAGGACATGCTGCTCGGGCTGGACGTGGCCTCCAGCGAGTTCTACGAGAACGGCAAATACAACCTCACAGGCGAAGGCAAGCGGCTGACCAGCGAGCAGTTCGTCGACTTCCTCGCCGGCTGGTGCGCGCAGTACCCGATCATCAGCATCGAGGACGGCATGGACGAGGGCGACTGGGACGGCTGGAAGCAGCTGACCGGGAAGCTGGGCAGCAAGGTGCAACTGGTCGGCGACGACCTGTTCGTGACCAACCCGCGCATCTTCCAGCAGGGCATCGACCAGCACGTCGCCAACGCGATCCTGATCAAGGTCAACCAGATCGGCACCCTGACCGAGACCCTGGAGGCGATCGCGATGGCCGACCGGGCGGGTTACGCGGCGGTCGTCTCGCACCGCTCCGGCGAGACCGAGGACACCACCATCGCCGACATCGCGGTGGCGACCACGGCGACCCAGATCAAGACCGGCTCGCTGTGCCGCAGCGACCGGGTGGCCAAGTACAACCAGTTGCTGCGGATCGAGGAGCAACTGGGTGCGGCCGCGCGTTACGCCGGTCGCGATGCTTTCGTGTCGCTGAAGCGCTGACCCCGGGCCATGCGCTGGTTGGCAGGACTGCTGGTGGTGCTGGTCGTGATGCTGGCGTTCCTGCAGGACCGCCTGTGGATCGGCGAGGGCGGTCGCGGTTCGGTGGCCGCATTGGAGCAGCGCGTGGACCAGCAGGCCCGTGAAAACGCGGGCCTGCAACAGCGCAACGACGCCCTCGCCGCGGAAGTCGAGGACCTGAAGTCGGGTGAGGCCGCGGTCGAGGAACGGGCGCGCAGCGAACTGGGCATGATCAAGCCGGGCGAGACGTTCTACCGCGTGGTCGAACCGGAGTCACCGAAGCCGGCCCGGCCGGCAGCGCTGGACGATTGATCCTGTGGCCGGGCCAGGCGGATGGTCCGGCACCGGTCTGCGTGACGCCGGCCGGCGAATCCCGATTCGATACGGATCAACACGCGGTATGGGGCGGCCCGGCATTTCCTGCGCGAGGATGAAAACCGGCCCTGCCCGGCGGAGGCGAGAGGTGATGAAGCCCGATATGGCGAAGCGTGACTGGACGAAGCCAGGCGTGACGCGGTGTGGTGCGATGGCACTTGTTTCGATAACGAATGCTTCGACGTCCAGCGCCGCGCGGTGCAGCCCGGGGCTTCTGCGGGACACGCTTCGACGGGGTCTGTCCGGATGATCTGGGCAGTGATTCCCGCCGCCGGCCGCGGAACCCGTTTCGGCGGCCCGCTGCCCAAGCAATACCTGGAAATCGCCGGCCGGCCGCTGATCGGCCATGCGCTGGACGCCCTGTTCGCCGACCCGCGCGTCGATGGCGCGATGGTCGCGTTGGCGGCGGATGACGACCGCTGGCCGGGCTGGACGTCGCTGCATGGCAGGCCGTTGCTGTCCTGCGTCGGCGGCGGTGAGCGTGCCGATTCGGTGCTGGCCGCACTGCAGGCGCTGCCGGCGGATGTGGGCGACGATGCGCTGATCCTCGTCCACGACGCCGCGCGTCCGAACCTGCACGCCCCGGATCTGCAGCGACTGATCGATGCGGCCAGTGCGGACGCGGACGGCGCCATCCTCGCCGCCCCCGTGCGCGACACCCTCAAGCGGGCCGATGCCGGTGCCGATGTGCGGATCCTCGCCACCCAGCCACGCGATCAGCTCTGGCGTGCCTTGACCCCGCAGGCATTCCGGCGCGGCGACCTGACGGCCGCCCTCCTGCGCGCGCGCGCCGATGGCGTGGTGGTGACGGACGAGGCCATGGCGATGGAGCGTACGGGTGCCCGTCCGCGACTGGTCGAAGGCCGCGAGGACAACCTCAAGGTCACCACCCCCGCCGACCTCGCCCTTGCCGAGTTCCTGCTGTCGCGCCGTGCGCAATAGCGCGGCGAGCGGTGATCCAATTAAGGGGTTTTGCTTCGCGGGTCGCGGTGGCTGTTGCGGGTAATTCGGCTGCGGTTTGCGCCGGGGTTGGAGCCAGAGCGTGTGTTGGATGCGACGTACAGGTCGCGACTCACGTCGCTCCTACGAGTCAGCCCGAAGAAGCAACAGCCGACCAATCCCATAGCGGCCGGCGGGTGCCGTTTCCGCCAAGCGAGTATCGGGCAGCGACTGGAAACGGTACCCGTCGGCCGCCTCCGTGTCCGGTCCGCCGCTTCTGTTGTTGCTGTTGCGCCAGAGCGTATTGGCCCTCGAGCCACATCCGTGCCGGTACCGCCAATCTGATGCCGCGCCCGTCGCCTGGGTGACAATAGCCCTCCCGCACACGTCACAAACAGGTTCGCACAGCATGAACATCCGTATCGGCCAGGGCTATGACGTCCACGCATTCGGCGAGGGCGACCACGTGGTCATGGGCGGCGTGCGCATACCGCACGAGCGCGGCATGCTGGCCCATTCCGATGGCGACGTGGTGATCCACGCACTTTGCGATGCGATGCTGGGCGCGCTCGCGCTGGGTGATATCGGCCGGCATTTTCCGCCCAGCGATCCGCAGTGGAAAGACGCCGACAGCCGCGCCTTCCTGCGTCATTGCAATGCATTGATTGGCGAGCGCGGCTGGCAACTGGGCAACGCCGATATCACCGTGATCTGCGAGCGTCCCAAGATCGGGCCGCACGCACTGGCGATGCGTGAATTGCTGGCGACCGATCTCGGATGCGCAGTCGATGCCATCAGCGTCAAGGCGACCACCAGCGAAACCCTCGGTTTCACCGGCCGTGGTGAAGGCATCGCGGCGATGGCGGCCTGCCTGCTGGTCCGCGCATGAGCGAGCACGCAACCGCCTCGACTGAAGTGGCGTCGCCTTGCGCGCTTGGACTGCCGGTCATGAGTGCGCGCATCCGCACCTTGCCCGAGGATTTTTTTGTCGAGGAACTGCCCGGCTTCGAACCCAGCGGCAGTGGCGAACACCTGTTGCTGACGGTCGAGAAGCGCGGCATGAATACTGCGTTCGCTGCCCGGCGCATCGCGCAATGGGCCGGTGTCGGCGAGATGGCCATCGGCTATGCCGGCCTGAAGGACCGCCATGCCGTGACCCGGCAGCGGTTCAGCGTGCATCTGCCGAAAAAGATCGCGCCGGATCTGGCGGGTCTTGGCAATGACGAGCTGAAAGTCCTGGAGCATCACTGGCACGCCAGGAAACTGCCGCGCGGGGCCTTGGCGGGCAACCGCTTCGTGCTGGTGCTGCGCGAGGTCGAGGGCGAACGGGAGGCGATCGAATCGCGGCTGGCCGACATCGCCGCGCGGGGCGTGCCCAACTATTTCGGTGAACAGCGTTTCGGCCACGGCGGCGACAACATCGGCCAGGCATTGGCGATGTTCGCCGGTCGCCGGGTGCGGCGCGAAGAGCGCGGGATGCTGCTGTCGGCGGCGCGTTCGGCGTTGTTCAACCAGGTGCTGGCGGCGCGGGTCGCCGGTGGCTGCTGGGACACGCCGCTGGAGGGCGAGGCCTGGATGCTCGACGGCAGCCGCAGCGTGTTCGGCCCGGAGCCGTTCAACGACACCCTGGCGCAGCGTCTGGCAGCGTTCGACATCCATCCCAGCGGGCCGTTGTGGGGCTGCGGCGAACTGCGCAGTACCGGTGAGGTGGCGGCGCTGGAGCAGGCGGCGGTCGCCGATGAGGTGTCGGCGCAATTGCGCCAGGGACTGGAGCGTGCGGGCCTGAAGCAGGAGCGCCGCGCGCTGCGCCTGCACCCCGGCAACCTCGCGTGGCGCTGGCTCGATCCGGCGACGCTGGAACTCGGGTTTTCGCTGCCGCCGGGCACCTACGCGACCGTCGTGCTGGCCGAGCTGGGCGTCGTCCGCGAGTCGACACACCCGTCTGCGCGGGCCTGATCGCCAAACGGACGGCCGTTCGTCGGAAGTTGCCGGAAGCGGCTGACGGTGCTGCCGGGCAGGGGTATACAGGGAGTGACCCGGCATCAGCCGGGCGCGGATCGCCGTCGCGGTCCGCACGCTCGTGAGGAGGCATCCGCCATGAAGCTGTCATTACTGGCCGCGCTGGTGTCGTTGTCGCTCATCGGACTGGCTGCGTGCGCCAGCATGGACCGGCAGTCCGACACCGCCGCGATGCAGCCGGGGGTGTCGGGATCGTCGGTGACCGGCCAGTCCGATATCAGCCAGCCCGATATCCGCCAGCTCTATATCGCGAAGGTCGAACGCATCGCCCGGCGTCGCGGTATCGACGTGGTGTGGGTCAACCTGCCGGTGTTCCCGGAAAAGCAGCCGATGGAAAAACAGGCGCGCGAATAGCGGCCCATGCCGGCTCCTGGCCATGCACTCCGGATCAGGATCGGCCCGGGGGTTTCAACAGCACCAGCACCGCTCCCGCGCCGCCCTGCGCGGGTGGCGGTGAGTGGAAGGCGGCCACGCTCGCGCGCTGGCGCAGCATCCGGTCGACCAGGTTTTTCAGGATCGGCGCGCCGCTGCTGCCGATCCCGCTCCGGTCGCGTCCGCCCTTGCCATGGATGATCCGCACGCAGCCCAGGCCATGGCGAAGGGCATCGCCGAGAAAGGCGCGCAGCAGGGCTTCGGCGGTGCGTGCGTCCGCGCCGTGCAGGTCCAGTTCCTCCTGGGCGGAGATCTCGCCCCGGCGCAGGCGTTGCCATGCCGCGCTGCTGACCTCCGGGCCGCGGTAGGCGAGGGGGTCTTCGGCCTCCAGCAGCTGGGCCGCCAACGGGTGGCGGAATTCCTCCCGTGCGTTGGCCTCGTCGCGTTCGGCCATGCGGGCGCGCGGTTTCGGTTTCGGCGCGGCCGGTGGTGCGGCGCGTTCGGGCAGTTTGCGCACCGGCCCGATCGCACTTCGGAACAGCGCGGCATCGTCGTCGCTCGGTTCTTTCATCGATGCCTCCGGAATTCCATCGCCAGAGCCTAACCCGGCAAAGCGTCAGCGCAAGCGCGACGTGCCAGCGCCGCCGAAGCCGGTTTGTGGCTGAGCGCGACCTTGCCTTCGGCTATCATGGCCGTCTGTCGAAGGATCCGGACGGCCTGCGTGGCCGCCACTCGTCCTTCACCGTCATCGGCCGTTTCAGTCGGCCTGTCCACCATCTTCGAGGCGCCCATGCGGCGCTCGCCAAGGGAGTTCATGCGAGTCCTGGTCAGTAACGACGACGGCGTCGACGCCCCCGGTATCCGGATCCTCGCCGAGGGCCTGCGTGCCGCCGGTCATGAGGTGCTGGTGATCGCCCCCGATCGAGACCGCTCCGGGGCCAGCAATTCGCTGACCCTGGACATGCCGATCCGTGTGGTCCAGCAGGATGACGCCACCTGGCGGGTGTTCGGCACGCCGACCGACTGCGTGCACGTGGCGATCACCGGGATGCTCGACAAGGAGCCGGACATGGTGGTGTCAGGCATCAACAACGCCGCCAATCTCGGCGACGACGTGATCTATTCGGGCACGGTGGCGGCAGCGATGGAGGGGCGTTTCCTTGGCCTTCCCGCAGTGGCGGTGTCGCTGGTCACGGCCGATCACGTCGGCCGGCATTACGAAACCGCGGCGCGCGCGGCGGTCGAGATCATCGCGCGGCTGGTCACCGATCCGCTTCCGGCCGACACCATCCTCAATGTCAACGTGCCCGACCTGCCGTGGGAGGAGATCAACGGTTTCCAGGTCGGCCGGCTCGGCAATCGCCATCGCGCCGAAGCCTGCATCCCGCAGCAGGATCCGCGCGGCCGCCAGTGGTGGTGGATCGGTGCGGCGGGCCCGGAGCAGGATGCCGGCCCGGGCACGGATTTCCATTCGGTGCGTACCGGTCATATCTCGATCACGCCGATCACGGTCGACCTCACCCGTTACCAGGCCCTGGAACAGGTCGCGAACTGGGTGGACGGCCTGGGCGCCTCGCTGGCGCCGGCCATGCCGGGGAGGACGCAATGAGCCTGCGGATGCGCCTGCAGCCCGAGGCACTGGGTTCGGGCATGACCTCCCAGCGCGTGCGCGACCGGCTGGTCGAGCGCCTGCGCGGCAACGGCATCAGCGATGAGCGCGTGCTCAACGCGATCCGTACCGTGCCGCGCCACCTGTTCGTCGATGAGGCGCTGGCGACCCGTGCCTACGAGGACACCGCGCTGCCGATCGGCCACGGCCAGACCATCTCCCAGCCCTGGGTGGTGGCGAAGATGACCGAGGCGCTGATGCAGGTCGAGCCGACCCGCGTGCTGGAGATCGGCACCGGGTCGGGCTACCAGGCCGCCATCCTCGCGGCGCTGGGGCTGGAAGTGCATACGGTGGAGCGCATCGGCGAGTTGCTGCGCACCGCGCGCAAGCGGTTCCGCCAGCTGGGCATGAATATCCGCAGCAAGCACGACGACGGCCGCATCGGCTGGGCCGAGAACGGCCCGTTCGATGCGATCCTGGTCACCGCCGCCGCCCCGGCGCTGGTCGATGCGTTGACCGAGCAACTGGCGCCCGGCGGCATTCTGGTCGCGCCGGTGGGCCCGGCCTCGTCGCAATCCCTGCTCAGGCTGTACAAGGACGCCGATGGCCGGATCACCCAGCAGACGCTCGGGCCGGTGGTGTTCGTCCCGTTGCTGTCGGGGATGATCGATTGAACCGCCCGCCGCTCGACACGGACGCACCGCTGGGCGAACAACTGGCCGCCATCATCGGGCACCTGCCGCCGGACAAGCTCAGCCTGGGCGAACTGCTCGACGTGTTCGGTGACGAGGGGCTGTTGCTGCTGACCACGCTGCTCACGCTGGTGTTCCTGATACCGGTGTCGATCCCCGGGGTCAGCACGGTGTTCGGCGCGGTGATCCTGCTGATCGGCATCAGCCGCCTGATCGGCCGGCCGTTGTGGCTGCCGGGCAGGCTCCGCGACCGGGCGCTGCCCGCCGCCAGGCTGCGGCCCGGCCTGACCCGTGGCCTGGTGTGGGTGCGGCGTCTGGAAAGGATCAGCCGCCCCCATCGCCTGCGCGGTTTTGCCGAAGGGCGTTTTCCCGACCTGTTCAACAACCTCGCGTTCATCCTCGCCGCGTTGCTGCTGATGATGCCGTTCGGGTTCATACCGTTCAGCAACACCCTGCCCGGCCTGGCGCTGCTGTTCTATGCGCTGGGCCTGCTGCAGCGCGACGGCGGCGCGGTGGTGCTGGGCCATCTGGCCAACATCGCCACGATCATCTACTTCGGTATCCTCATCGGCGGTGGCGGTTTCGCCGCGCACGAACTGTTCCAGCGGTTCGTCGGTTGACCGGTCTGCCGATCCCGACGCCGCGACCCCTGGTCGACCCGGAAGGCAAAGCACGACGCATGAGCAAAAACATCCCCCGCATCCTTCTTTCCATTGCCGCGCTGCTTGTCGTGGCGGCGTGTTCGAGCACGGTGACCCGGGAGAGCGGACCGGTATCGACGCCGAAATACGGGGCCAGCGCGGTGGTCCAGCGCGGCGACACGCTGTACCGGATCGCGACGGAAAACGGCATCGCGATGCGCGACCTGGCCGCATGGAACGGGATTCCCGCGCCTTACACGATCTATCCGGGGCAACGCCTGGTGCTGTATCCGAAATCCGGTGCCGCCGCGTCCCGCCCGGTGGCGACTGCACCGTCCAAGGCAGCCGGCACAAGCAAACCGACGCCTCCGGCGGCAACTACGCCGAGCGCTGCGCCGTTGAGCAGCGGCGTGGCCTGGCGCTGGCCGGTGGACGGCGCCTTGCTGAGCCGCTTCGTGGCCGGTGAGCCGACCAAGCAGGGCATCGATATCGCCGGCACCGCGGGTGCCCCGGTGCGCGCCGCGGGCGATGGGGTCGTGGTGTATTCCGGCTCCGGGCTGGTCGGTTATGGCGAGCTGGTCATCATCAAGCACAACGAACAGTGGCTGTCCGCTTACGGCCACAACCGCAACCGGATGGTCAACGAGGGTGCGGTGGTGAAAGCCGGCCAGCAGATTGCCGAACTGGGCCGTACCGGCGCGGCGCGCGACATGCTGCATTTCGAGATCCGCTACAACGGCAAGCCGGTGGATCCGCTGCAGTACCTGCCACGCAAGTAGGACTTCCTCCGGTCGTCCGACTGGACTTCATTCGGTAGTAGGAGCGACGTGAGTCGCGACCTCGCAGGCCGTTCGACTGCGTCGGCCGTCACGATCGCCGTGATCGCCCACCGGCCCGGACGTGACGTACAGGTCGCGGCTGAAGCCGCTCCTACAGGAGCCTGGGCCGCGACGATCGGATTGTTGTAGGAGCGACGTGAGTCGCAACTTCACAGGCCCGCGACGATCGGATTTGTTGTAGGAGCGGCTTCAGCCGCGACCGGCGAATGCTGGATGTGATGGTCAGGTCGCGACTCGCCGGCGAAGGCGTGCCTCCGCCACTCCTACCGGGCGCGCGGCCTGCTGGTGCTCAGCCGGGAAACACGAACCCTGCGACGACGCGGCGGTTCTCGCCGGCCAGCACATTGAAGGTGCGGGCGGCGGCGGCGTTGGTCATCACCTCGATGCCCACGCCGCGGCGCAGGCAGGCGGCCATCGCCGCAGCAGGAGGAAATACCTGCGTAGCACCGCTGCCGAGCAGGATGACTTCCGGCTCCAGCGCCATCAGGGGTTCGAGGTCCGCGGCCTGCAGCAGCGCCACGTCGGTCACGCCCCAGTCATCGCCCAGGTGGTTCGGGGTGATCACGAAACTGCGGCTCAGCCGGCGCTCGTTGACCAGCGCCATCGTGCCGTCGGCACCGCGCAGGAAGAACTCGTAATCGGGACGTTCGAGGGTCAGTTCCATCGGGGCATGCTAGCAATCGGGGTGCCGCTCACCAAGCGCCGGCGGGGGCCGGCCTCAGTTGCGCGGCAACACGATCTGGCGCTTGTCCTGGCTGGGGCGGTACAGCACGGCGGTATGGCCGATGCGTTGTACCAGGGCAGCCTGGGCGCGGGTGGCGAGCTCGTCGATCATCGCGTCGCGGGTTTCGCGGTCACCCGCGCCGACCTTGATCTTGATCAGTTCGTGGATTTCCAGCGCCTGTTCGACCTCGGCCACCAGGGCGTCGGTGATGCCCTTGCCGCCGACCTGGAGCATGGCCTTGAGGTCGTGCGCCTGGCCGCGCAGGAATCGGGTCTGGGCGCTGGTCAGGACAGTAGCCATCAATGCACACGAATGAGGTTGGGGAGGGCACGCAGGGTATCATGGCGGCCCCTTCGTCCCGCGGTTTCTGTCCCCTTCAATGGCCACCCGCAGCAAGAGCAGCCAGCGCTGGCTCAAGGAACACCACTCCGACCCCTTCGTGAAGAAGGCGCGTGCGGAGGGCCTGCGCTCGCGTGCCGCCTACAAGCTGGAGGAGCTGGTCCAGCGCGACCGCCTGCTCAAACCGGGCATGGTGGTGGTGGACCTGGGCGCCGCGCCGGGTGGCTGGTCGCAGTGGGTGCGGCAGGCGCTGGGCGACAGCGGCCGGGTCATCGCGCTGGACATCCTGGAAATGCCGTCGCTGGCCGGAGTGGAGTTCCTTCATGGGGATTTCAGGGAGGATGCGGTCTTATCCGAGCTCGTGCGTACCCTCGACGGCAAGCCGGTCGACCTTGTGCTATCGGATATGGCCCCCAATAAGAGTGGGGTGGACGCGGTCGACATGCCGCGTGCGCTGTACCTGGCGGAACTGGCGATGGATTTTGCCGACCACCACCTTCGCGTCGACGGTACGTTCCTGATCAAGCTGTTCCAGGGCGTGGGTTTCGACGATTACGTGCGCGAATTGCGGCGGCGTTATGCCAAGGTCGCGATCCGCAAACCGGAGGCGTCGCGCAAACGCTCTCCGGAGGTCTATGCCCTCGCACAGGGCAAACGCGCGGAAATGAAATGACGTGCTGCTGCGACAGAGTGTTCCCCGCTATTCGACGCCCGGTGTTCCGGGCCTTCTGCACAAAAACGTGAACCTTATTAAATGAACGACTTGGCCAAGAATCTGCTGCTCTGGGTAATCGTCGCCGTGGTGCTCATGGTGGTGTTCCAGGCATTCGGTCCACGTACGGCGGGCACCGCTGCCGGTCCGCTGGACTACGACCAGTTCGTGCAGCAGGTGCAGGCCGACCGCATCGAGCAGGTCAAGATCGCCGAGGACCGCACCACCATCACCGGCAAGCGCAAGGACGGCTCGACGTTCACGACCATCAGCCCCGGCGACAAGGACCTGGTCAACGACCTGCTGCAGCACAAGGTGAAGATCGAGCAGGTGCCGCCGGGCGGCCCGTCGTTCTGGTCGATCGTGCTCAACTTCCTGCCGATCCTGCTGATCATCGCGTTCTGGCTGTTTGTGATGAAGCAGATGCAGCAGGGCGGCGGCAAGGGCGCGATGAGTTTCGGCAAGTCGCGCGCCAAGCTGCAGGGCGAGGACCAGATCAAGGTGACCCTGGCCGATGTCGCCGGTTGCGACGAGGCGAAGGAAGAAGTCGGTGAACTGGTCGAGTTCCTGCGCGATCCGGGCCGGTTCCAGAAGCTCGGCGGCAAGATCCCGCGCGGCGTGCTGATGGTCGGCCCGCCCGGTACCGGAAAGACCCTGCTGGCGCGTGCGATCGCCGGCGAGGCGAAGGTGCCGTTCTTCGCGATCTCCGGTTCGGACTTCGTCGAGATGTTCGTCGGCGTCGGCGCCAGCCGCGTGCGCGACATGTTCGAGCAGGCCAAGAAGAGCGCGCCCTGCATCATTTTCATCGATGAGATCGACGCGGTCGGCCGCCATCGCGGCGCCGGCCTGGGCGGCGGTCACGACGAGCGCGAACAGACCCTCAACCAGTTGCTGGTGGAGATGGACGGCTTCGAGGGCGGCGAGGGCGTGATCGTGATCGCCGCGACCAACCGTCCCGACGTGCTCGATCCGGCCCTGCTGCGTCCGGGCCGTTTCGACCGCCAGGTCGTGGTCGGCCTGCCCGACGTGCGTGGCCGCGAGCAGATCCTGCGCGTGCACATGCGCAAGGTGCCGCTGGCCGATGATGTCGAGCCGATGACGATTGCGCGCGGGACGCCGGGCTTCAGCGGCGCCGACCTGGCCAACCTGGTCAACGAGGCCGCGCTGTTCGCCGCGCGCGAGAACGCGAAGGAGGTCCGCATGGACCACTTCGACAAGGCGCGCGACAAGATCATGATGGGCGCCGAGCGCCGCTCGATGGCGATGAGCGAGGACGAGAAGAAGCTCACCGCCTACCACGAGGCCGGCCACGCGATCGTGGGTCGCGTCGTGCCCGAGCACGACCCGGTCTACAAGGTCACCATCATTCCGCGCGGCCGCGCGCTGGGCGTGACCATGTACCTGCCCGAGGGCGACAAGTACAGCTTCAACCGTACCGCGATCGAGTCGCAGCTGTGCTCGCTGTATGGCGGCCGGGTCGCCGAGGAACTCATCTTCGGTCCCGACAAGGTCACCACCGGCGCGTCCAACGACATCGAACGGGCCACCAAGATGGCGCGCAACATGGTCACCAAGTGGGGCCTGAGCGACGAGATGGGACCGATCGCCTATGGCGAGGAGGATGACGAGGTGTTCCTCGGCCGTTCGGTGACCCAGCACAAGAGCGTCTCGGACGACACCGCGCGCCGCATCGACGAGGTCGTGCGCGGCATCCTCGATCG
>DASTUE010000144.1:0-5192 GCA_035759805.1 Lysobacter sp.
TGGCCTACGTCGAGGCCGGCGCGGACATGGTCTTCCCCGAGGCGATGAAGACGCTCGATGACTACGCGCGTTTCAAGGCGGCGGTGCAGGTACCGGTCCTGGCCAACCTGACCGAGTTCGGTTCCACGCCGTTCTTCACCACCGACGAGCTGCGCGACGTGGGTGTGGACATCGCCCTGTACTGCTGCGGCGCCTATCGCGCGATGAACCAGGCTGCCCTGCATTTCTATGAAGCCGTGCGGCGCGACGGCACCCAGAAGCAGGTCATCGATACCCTGCAGACACGCGACGCGCTCTACGACTTCCTCGGTTACCACGCCTACGAAGACAAGCTCGACGAACTCTTTGCGAAAAAGTGAGAACACAGACATGAACGAACAGACCCTCCCCAAGCCCAAGAAATCCGTCGCCCTGTCGGGCACCGCCGCCGGCAATACCGCGCTGTGCACGGTCGGCCGCAGTGGCAACGACCTGCATTACCGCGGCTACGACATCAAGGACCTGGCTACAAAGTCGAGCTTCGAGGAGGTCGCCCACCTGCTGGTGCATGGCGCGCTGCCCACCGTGGCCCAGTTGGCTGCCTACAAGACCAAATTGCAGCGCCTGCGCGGCCTGCCGGCGATCGTCACCGAGGCGCTCGAGCTGATTCCGGCCGCTGCCCACCCGATGGACGTGCTGCGCACCGGCTGCTCGGTGCTGGGCACGGTGCTGCCCGAACGCGACACCCACCCGGCGGCCGAGGCCCGCGACATCGCCGACCGCCTGATCGCCAGCTTCGGATCGATGCTGCTGTACTGGTGGCACTTCACCCACAACGGCCGCCGCATCGACGTGGAAACCGGAGACGATTCGGTGGCCGCGCACTTTCTGCACCTGCTGCACGGCCAGCCGCCGAGCGCATTGCATGCCGACGCGCTGGACAAGTCGCTGGTGCTGTACGCCGAGCACGAATTCAATGCCTCCACCTTCACCGCGCGCGTCATCGCCGGTACGGGTTCGGACCTGTTCTCGTGCCTGACCGGTGCGATCGGCGCGCTGCGCGGTCCCAAGCACGGTGGCGCGAACGAGGTGGCGATGGACATCATCAGCCGCTACGCCAGCGCCGACGAGGCCGAGGCCGACATCCGCGCGCGCGTGGAGCGCAAGGAGATCGTGATCGGCTTCGGCCACCCGGTCTATACCGTGGGCGACCCGCGCAACCCGATCATCAAGGAGATCGCGCGCAAGCTGTGCGCCGATGGCGGCAACCAGGTGCTGTTCGATGTGTCCGAGCGCATCGAGAACCTGATGATGGACACCAAGAAGATGTTCCCGAACCTGGATTGGTACAGCGCGAGCGCTTACCACATGCTGGGCATCCCGACCGCGATGTTCACCCCGCTGTTCGTGATCGCCCGCACCACCGGCTGGAGCGCGCACGTGATCGAGCAGCGCGAGGACGGCAAGATCATCCGCCCGAGCGCGAACTACGTGGGTCCGGACGACCGCGACTACGTGGTGATCGAACAGCGCTGAATCCTCGTACCGAAGCAGATGTCGAAAGGCCACGCGCGTGCGTGGCCTTTTTTCGTCTGCGGCATCGCCACGTCACTGGTGACGACCAGGATGCACCGGATCGGCGTCGTTGCCATGGAACCGCAACGCGTCCTCTCAGCGGGAGCGGTGGACGACAGTCAGCTCAGCCCTTCGGCCTTCAGCACCGCCTGCACGCCCGCATCGGCCTCCATGCGCTGCTTGAAGGTGGTCAGGTTGTCCAGGCCCGACAGGTCGATACCCAGCGCGCCTGCCCAGCGCAACGTGATGTAGAGGTAGGGGTCGGCGAAGCTGCGGAAGCCGGCGAGCCAGGACTTGCCCTCGAGTTGCCTGTCCGCCGCCTGGAACAGCCCGCGCAGGCGCGTGCGCGCCGCGTCGCGGATCGTTTCGTGCTGGCTCGCGTCGGGATGGAACTTGGCAGGTGCGAACAATGGGACGAATGCCGGATGCAGATCCGAGTTGACGAATGCCAGCCAGCGGGTGGCCTGCGCACGCTGTTGCGCGCTGCCGTCGCCGCCGAGACCCGCCGCCGGGTAGCTGTCGGCGATGTAGCCCATGATCGCGGCATTCTGGGTCAGCCGGAAATCGCCATCGACCACTGCGGGGACCGCACCGGTCGGATTGATCGCCAGGTAGCTTGGCGACTTCAGCGTCTCCGCCGTCATCACTTCCACTTCGTAGGGCTGGCCGGTCCATTGCAGGGCGATGTGGTCGGCGGTCGAGCACGCGCCGGGTTTGGTGTAGAGCTTCATGTGATCTCCGGAGGACAGGGCGGGAAACGTGAAACGGGCCGGTGCGATATCACCGACCTGCCGTGGAGTTTCCGCCATACCGCCGTAACGCGGTGTCTTGACGTGGATCTCGATGCTCGTGGGAGCGTGCTGCTCAGGTGCCTTGCGGAGCCAGGTTCTGCACCTTGAGGAAGGTGTGGTCGCCGATCTTGGCCACCTGGTAGGCGTTGCGCCAGTTGGGGCTGGCGATCGCAAGGGCGGCGAAATGGCTCGCCCCGGGCACGATCTCCTTGCGCTCGCCCGGAGGCAGGGCCCAGTTGCGCTGGGCTTCCAGGGCGACGGTGACCGACTCCGCCCACGCCTCGGTATTGCTCAGCCGCGTATTGGGCGACACCAGCGTCGGCGCGAACTGCTTGCGGGCGGTGACCACCTCACAGACGCTGTCGCCCCAGATGCCGCTGTCGCGACGACGCAGGGCGACTTCAGCGACCGCCTGCTGCCCCTGGACGGACTGGTTGCGTGCTTCCAGGTACAGCGTGGTGCTCAAACACAGCGAATCGGCGCTTTGTGGTGACAACACCGAGGCCAACCACAGGATCCAGGCCAGTTTCATGACGAACTCCTTGCTCCGTTGCGCCGGCAACATCCAGGCCCGCCGCCCCGGGAAGGGGTGGATGATCTTGACGCACCGACATGGCGTACTGGGGAGGGCGGCGGCTCTGTGGCGCGCTTTGCCCGGTCACCGGGACCTCGCAGAGGGCGAGGGCGGCGGGGGGTCACCGGATGGGTGACTGGAAAAGTTGCGGCACGGTAGCGACCGTTATCTAAACCTCGTCTGAACGGTGGTGCCTGTTCAGCCTTTCCATCTGCTCGTTCAGGGGCGTGCGACAGTGTCCGCGCCAAGTGCTGGCAAGGGCGTTGGTGAAAGATGAACGCCGTTGGAATTCCGGCTGTTCAGGTTCCTCGGCCGACGTATTCAGTGCAGCAGTGCGCGTCGTTCCGCTAGAAAGAGGCGGCCAGCCGGCTGCCCTGGTCGATCGCCCGCTTGGCGTCGAGTTCGACCGCCAGGTCCGCGCCGCCGATCACATGGATTTGCGCGCGATGGCCTTCCAGTTGAGCCTGCAGTGGCTTGAGCGGCTCCTGCCCCGCACACACCACCACGTGGTCGACCGGCAGGACCTGCTCGTTGCCGTCGATGCCGATCCGCAAGCCGCGGTCATCGACCCCGAGGTATTCGACGCCGCCGAGCATGCTGACCTGCCTGGCCTTCAACGTGGCCCGATGGATCCAGCCGGTGGTCTTGCCCAGTCGCGCGCCGAGCTTGCCGGGACTGCGCTGCAGCAGCCAGACCTCGCGCGCGGGCGGCTCGGGACGGGCGGGAGCGAGTCCGCCCCGGCGATCGCCGTAAGCCAGGTCGACGCCCCATTCGTCGCGCCAGCGGGCTGCGTCCAGGCTGGGCGAAGGACCCTCATGGACGAGGAACTCGGCCACGTCGAACCCGATCCCGCCCGCGCCGATGATCGCGACCTTGCGGCCCACCGGCACCGCGCCGCTCAGAACGTCGATGTAACTGACCACCTTCGGGTGCTCGGCGCCGGGAAAGTCCACTTCGCGCGGGACGATGCCGGTCGCGAGCACGACGTGGTCGTAGTCGGCCAGTGCGGTCGGAGTCGCCAGTGTGTTCAAGCGCAGCTCGACGCCGGTGAGTGCGATCCGGCGGTCGAAGTAGCGCAGCGTTTCGTGGAACTCCTCCTTGCCGGGGATCTGTTTGGCCAGGTTGAACTGGCCGCCGATCCGCGCAGCGGCCTCGAACAGCGTGACCCGGTGGCCGCGTTCGGCGGCGACGGTCGCGCAGGCCAGACCGGCGGGCCCGGCGCCGACGACGGCGATGCGCTTTGCGGCAGTGGTCGGCGTGTAGCGCAATTCGGTCTCGGCGCAGGCACGCGGGTTGACCAGGCAACCCGCCCGCTGGTTGGCGAACACGTGGTCCAGGCAGGCCTGGTTGCAGGCGATGCAGGTGTTGATCTCGTCGCTGCGTTGCGCGCGGGCCTTGGCGACCCAGACGGGGTCGGCCAGCAGCGGCCGCGCCATCGAGATCATGTCGGCCTCGCCGTCGGCAAGAATGCGCTCCGCCGTCGCCGGCATGTTGATCCGGTTGGTGGCGATCACCGGCACGCGCACTTCGGGCTTCAGCCGGGCGGTGATGGCGCTGAACGCGCCGCGCGGTACCGAGGTGGCGATGGTCGGCACGCGTGACTCGTGCCAGCCGATGCCGGTGTTGATCAGGGTCGCGCCGGCCGCCTCGACGGCGCGTGCCTGCGCGACGACTTCGTCCCAGGCCAGGCCGTCGTCGACCAGGTCGATCATCGACAAGCGGTAGATCAGGATGAAGTCCGGCCCGCAGGCTTCGCGGATGCGCCGCACGATTTCCACCGCGAAGCGCATGCGTCGAACGGCATCGCCGCCGAACGCGTCATCGCGCCGGTTGGTGCGCGGTGCGGTGAACTGGTTGAGCAGATAGCCTTCCGAACCCATCACCTCGACACCGTCGTAACCGGCCTCGCGCGCGAGTTGCGCGGTGTGCACGAACGCTGCGATCTGGCGTTCGACCCCGCGCGCCGACAACGTCCGTGGGGTAAACGGGTTGATCGGCGACTTGATCCGGCTCGGCGCGACCTGCAGCGGGTGATAGCCGTAGCGGCCGGCGTGCAGGATCTGCAGGCAGATGCGGCTGTCGTGCGCGTGCACCGCCTGGGTGACCTGGCGATGCTTGCGCACCTCCCAAGGCCAACTCAATTTACTGCCGAATGGCTTCAGCCAGCCGCTGATGTTGGGCGCGAAGCCGCCCGTCACCATCAGGCCGACGCCGCCTGCCGCGCGTTCGCCAAAATACGCAGCCAGCTTGGGGAAGTCGGCGGCCTTGTCTTC
>DASTUE010000145.1:0-2119 GCA_035759805.1 Lysobacter sp.
GATCAGCTTCTACATGATCGCCACCTTCGAGGGCCCGCTGCTCTCGATCAAGACGGTCAACTCGCTCAGCCACTACACCGACTGGACCGTGGGCCACGTCCACGCCGGCACCCTGGGCTGGGTGGCGATGATCTCGATCGGTTCGCTGTACGCGCTGTACCCGCGGCTGCTCGGGCTGGAGAAGATGTTCTCCACGAAGTGGATCGACGCGCACTTCTGGCTGCACACGCTCGGCGTCGTGTTCTACATCGTCTCGATGTGGATCGCCGGCATCACCCAGGGCCTGATGTGGCGCGCGACCAACGACGACGGGACGCTGACCTACAGCTTCGTCGAGTCGCTCAACGCCACCTATCCCTACTACCTGGGCCGGCTGTTCGGCGGCGGCCTGATCCTGGCCGGCATGGTGCTGATGGCCTGGCACATGTTCCGGACGTGGCAGGAAGCGCGCGGCGTGGCGGCCAATCCGGTGCTGCCGCCCGACGGTGCCGAGGCACTGCCGATGCAGGCGAGGAGCTGAGACATGGGCATCGCACACGAGAAACTCGAGAAGAACATCGGCCTGCTGGCGGTGCTGGTGGCGGTCGCGGTGTCGCTGGGCGGGCTGGCGGAGATCGTGCCGCTGATGTTCCAGGCCGAGGCCATCAAGCCGCTGCCCGGCGTCAAGCCCTACCCCGCGCTGCAGCTGGCGGGACGCGACGTGTACGTGCGCGAGGGCTGCTACAACTGCCACTCGCAGATGATCCGCACACTGCGCTTCGAGACCGAACGCTACGGCCACTACTCGCTGGCCGGCGAGTCTGTCTACGACCGCCCGTTCCAGTGGGGTTCCAAGCGCACGGGTCCCGACCTGGCGCGCGTCGGCGGGCGCTACTCGGATGACTGGCACCGCGTGCATTTGACCGACCCGCGCGCGGTAGTGCCGGAGTCGAACATGCCGTCGTTCCCGTGGCTGCAGGAGAACCTGGTCGAAGGCGAGCAGGTCGCCACGCGGATGAAGGCGCTGCAGCGCCTCGGCGATCCCTACACCGACGAGGAGATCGCGAAGGCTGCCGACGACGTCGCCGGCAAGAGCGAACTCGACGCCGTCGTGGCCTACCTGCAGGCCCTCGGCAAGCACGCACCGCGCGGGGGCTGACCGATGCTGTCCGGAATCGTGACATTGGTGTTGTTGCTGCTGTTCGTTGCCATCTGGTGCTGGGCGTGGCAGCCGCGCAAGCGCGGCGAGTTCGAGGCCGCCGCGCGCCTGGCGGTGGATGACGCGCCCGTGCGTGGCGAGCGGGAGGAGCGCCCATGAGCGGCGGCTGGAACGGCTTCGTCATCGCGCTGGCCGCGTTCAACATCCTCGGCATCGCCTGGCTGCTGTGGTGGACGGCGAAGCGCCGCCCCGGCGACCCGCGACCCGAGGACACCAGCCACTACTGGGACGGCGACATCACCGAATACAACAAGCCGATGCCGCGCTGGTGGATCAACGGCTTCTACCTCGCCATCGCCTTCGGCATCGGCTACCTGCTGTGGTACGGCGGGCTCGGCACGGTGCCGGGCGCGGGCAAGTGGAGTTCGACCCAGGAGCACGCCTTCGACAAGGCCGCGGCCAACGCGCGCCTGGAGGAAACCTTCGCGCCGTTCCGCGACCAGCCGCTGCCGGTGCTTGCGGCCAATCCCGGTGCGCTGGCGCTGGGCAGGTCGATCTTCTCCAACACCTGCGCCACCTGCCACGGCTCGTCCGCGCAGGGTGCGGTGGGTTATCCGAACCTCGCCGACGACATCTGGCACTGGGGCGGCGAACCCGAGCGCGTGCTGGAAACGGTGCTCGACGGTCGCGAGGGCGTGATGCCCGAGTGGGGCAAGGTGCTGACCGGCATGGGCGGCCCGAACGCGGTCGACTACGTCACCGCCTACGTGCGCAGCCTCGGCCACGACCAGGCCACCGCGCGCAGGGACTTCTCGGCGTCGCAGGGCAAGGCCCTGTACGACGGCGTGTGCGTGGCCTGCCATGGCGTCGAGGGCAAGGGGCACGTCGCGATGGGCGCGCCGGACCTGAGCGACGACTACTGGCTGTATGGCAGCAGCCGCGAGGCGATCCGCAAGTCCATCGCCGAAGGCCGCCACGGCA